>JBCCPS010000035.1:0-29929 GCA_039024775.1 Pseudomonadota bacterium | reverse complement strand
TGTTCAGGCTGGTCAGGGCCAACCGACGGCGCCCCAATCCCACGGACGGGGTCGCTTCCCCGGGGCGGAACACGGGGTCGCCGTCGGTCACATCGTAACAGAACTACTCCAGACAGGGGCGGGACGGCGCAGCAGGGCAGTGCCTGTTGGGCGGGTGCTTTGAATGGAGCGCGGTGTCTTAAGTTTTGGTTTGGAGGCTATACGTCTTGCGACTGTTCAGACCCACTTCGCCAGCGGCGGCAGACTCATCAGCACTGCATCCGGGTCATGGCCCGTTTCCAGCCCGAACTTCGTACCTCGGTCATAAACGAGGTTATATTCGGCGTAGAGCCCGCGGTGCACCAACTGCATCTCCTTATCCGCATCATCCCAGGGCTGCGGATGCCTCTTGTCCACCAGCGGCACGAACGCGGGCAGGAACGCTTGGCCGACGTCACGTGTCAGCGCGAAGTCCGCATCCCAGTCGTCCGTGTTCCGGTCATCGTAAAATATCCCGCCCACGCCCCGGGCGCGCTTGCGGTGCGGGATGTAGAAGTATTCATCCGCCCAGGCCTTCAACTCACCATAGAGCGTCTCACCGTGGGGATCGCAGCCGCGCTTCATTTCGGCGTGAAAATGTTCGGTATCCACGTCGTATTCGATGCAGGGGTTCAGGTCTGCACCGCCGCCAAACCACCAGGCATGCGGTGTCCAGAACATGCGCGTGTTCATGTGTACCGCTGGGCTGTGCGGGTTCTGCATGTGCGCGACCAGGCTGATGCCGGAGGCCCAGAACCGCGGGTCTTCAGCCATGCCCGGTATGCCCTTGCGCGCCGCCATCGCCGCCTGCGCGCGGGTGCCAAGCTCACCATAGACGGTTGAGATGTTGACCCCGACCTTTTCGAACACACGCCCGCCGCGCATGACCGACATCTCCCCGCCGCCCGCATCACTGCCGTCGTCCGCCTTACGCTGGGTGGCGCGCACTTCCACGCGGCCGGGCGTGCCGGCGCCCGCGTGACGGTCCTCCAGCGCGTGAAAGGCCGCGACGATCTGGTCGCGCAGCTCCCTGAACCAGGCGGAGGCGCGGGCCTTTTCTTCGTTCATTTCGTTGGTCATATGGTCTTTCATCTGATCTTTTCCTGATGCCTAGCACGTGGCTTTGCAATTGCACATGTTTTGCCCCCGCACTTTGCGCTGGATCAATGGAATGCCCGTCATACACTAAAAAGCAAAACGGAGGCCACGGATGAGCGAGACAGAGATTTTAGCAGAAGTGCTGCTGCCCACGCAGGAGCTGCGCGACGACCTGCCGTTCTTTACCAAGACGCTTGGCATGCGGCTTGAGAATATCTTTCCCGCCGATGACCCGGCTGTCGCCAGCTTTTCCGGTCACGGCCTCCGGGTGCGGGTGGAAAAAGGCGCGGATGTGCCGCCCGGGCGGTTGCGCATCCTGACCGATGATCCTGACAGTTTCGCAGCTGGCGCGCGCCAGCTGACGGCGCCCAACGGGACGCGGGTGGACATCGTGCCGCTGACCCCGCGCGTCGAACAGCCCGCAACGCAGCATGAATTCGTCGTCCGCCGCCTCAAGGACGAAGCGCCCTGGATCATCGGGCGCGCAGGCATGCACTACCGCGATCTTATTGAGTCTCGCCTTGGCGGGTCGATCATCGCCAGCCACATCCGCATCCCCGATGGCGGGCCGGTGCCTGACATGGTGCACTACCACACGGTCGGATTTCAGCTGATCTTTTGCTACCGGGGTTGGGTCGACGTGCTTTACGAGGACCAAGGCGATGTCATCAGACTGCATGCGGGCGACTGCGTGACCCAGCCGCCGGGTATCCGCCACCGCGTTGTTGAGGCCAGTGCCGAAATCGAGGTGATCGAGATCGGCGTCCCGGCGGAGCATATCACTACAATCGACCACGATTTTGTGCTGCCCAACGGCAATGGCGATCCGAACCGGGAATGGGATGGGCAGACCTTTGTGCATCACATCAAGGATCAGGCGGTTTGGACGCCGTTCCGCCTGCCCGGCTTTACCTCTCGTGACACCGGCATCGCGGCGGGCACCAAAGGCGTGGCCGGAATCGAAGTTGTCCGCTGGCAGGGCGGAGAGACACGCCCGGCGCGCCATGATGCCGACATTCACTTTACCTTTGTGATGGAGGGCACAATGACACTGAGCGCTGATGGCCAAGAAGACCGTGCGCTGGAACCGGGGGACGCCTTCGTCATTCCGCCCCAGATGGCAAGCCAGTACACCCATTGTTCGCACGATCTCGAGCTCTTGGAGGTCGCGCTGCGCGGCGATTTCACCACTGTTCTTGTTTAGGTTCCTCACAAAAGGTTCCCAGTAGCGCGAAAACTCTTGAAAAATTTTTTTTGCGAAATGCGGGAACAAAGGCTCACATGGGGCGTTTCCCTATTCGGAATTTGCAGCCTGTTTCCATTCAAGATACTGAAATATAATTCTTTTTGCCAAAAAGTACCGATCTTTTTCTCGTTCGGGGCAGACGAAAACTTGACCAATCAATCACTCAAATCGCGCGCATTTTGACAAACCTTTTTTTACTTTTGCTCCTTAGCAGTGGGTCAGAGCGAAAGGAAAACTGATGCATGACGCGATGGACAGACGCGATCTCGAAGGGGAGCTTAACCAATTTCCCGTGCCCATGTTTGCGGTCGCGCGACAAACGCCGGAAGACCAATTTCGGTTCATCTGCCTAAATCAGGAATTTCAGAACATTGGCGGCAAAAAGACCACTGATCTGATCGGCAAGTCACCTTTCGAACTGCTTCCCGATGCAGCGGCACAGCGGGTTCACGACCGCTATGCAGCCTGCGCGCGCACCCGTAGCATCATCAGGTATCAGGACGCGCTGACGCAAGAGGAAGGCTCGGTGGTTTGGGACACGACCTTGCAATGTTCGAACGCAGATCAGTACGGTGATGTCCTGCTGGGTACGACTGTCGCTCTTGGCACTGAAAAGAAGACTGAAGAGCCGGCGCTGGCAGACATCGCTTACTTCTCCACCATGGCAGACATGCAGATTGAGAACCTGATCAGCCTCTTTGATACTTATCGCGGTCGAGACCTTTTCACATCGCAAAACGAGGAACGGATCAAGAATCTCTCCCGGTTGTGCAGGACTGTACAATCGGCAGTGACGGACATCCGGCGCGTGGTGGATCATGCTCATCTTGATGACGCAGCGCGCAGATCAAGAGATGTGGAAGCAACGCGCCGAGGGTGTTCGCAGACACCCTTGGGAAGCGATACGCTAAAAGCGCTTTTTGGGAATGCGAGACCCATCATCTGAAGACAGGCGCGCATGGCAAATCATGCCGAAAGTCATGTTACCGAATGTGTCCAGGAAATCTGATCAAGTAACATTATTCTTGCTTGAAGGCTAACTTTGGCTTATTTCACCCTCACGGGAGAGGATGAGATGCAGGCCTATATCTGTGATGCGCAAAGAACGCCGATCGGTCGCTTTGGCGGCGCTCTTTCGGCTGTGCGCGCAGATAATCTTGCGGCCGCACCCATTGCCGCATTGATAGCGCGACATCCTGACTTTGATTGGTCTTTCATTGATGACGTCTTTCTGGGGTGTGCAAATCAGGCGGGTGAGGACAATCGCAACGTGGCGCGGATGGCCGGGTTGCTCGCAGGCCTCCCCGTGGATGTGCCTGGGATCACACTGAACCGCCTGTGTGCTTCGGGCATGGAAGCTGTGGGCGCGGCCGCTCGGGCGATCCGCGCGGGCGATATCGACGCGGCTATCGCTGGCGGCGTGGAAAGCATGACGCGGGCACCTTTTGTGATGCCTAAAGCCGATGCCGCCTTTTCCCGCGCGAATGCAGTTTATGACACCACGATTGGCTGGCGCTTCGTGAACCCTGACATGAAAGCGCGCTACGGGATCGATTCGATGCCCGAAACCGGTGACAACGTCGCTGAAGATCATGACGTCAGCCGCGCCGACCAGGACGCCTTCGCGCTGCGGTCTCAACAGCGCTGGGCAGCGGCGGAGGCCGCGGGCGTGTTCGCGGACGAGATCGCACCGGTAACGATCCCCCAGCGCAAAGGCGACCCGATTATCGTGGACAAGGACGAACACCCGCGCCCTGATACGACCGCCGACCGCCTTGCGGGGTTACGGCCCATCAACGGCGCGGACAAAACCGTGACCGCAGGCAACGCGTCTGGCGTGAACGACGGGGCGGCGGCGATGCTGATCGCTTCCGAGGGCATAACTGCCAAGCACAACCTCACCCCCTTCGCCCGGATTGTGGGCATGTCCGCTGCGGGGGTTGAACCGCGGGTCATGGGTATCGGTCCGGTGCCTGCAACGCAAAAGGCGCTAAGCCGGACGGGGCTGACGATCGACCAGATGGACGTGATCGAACTCAACGAAGCCTTTGCCGCTCAGGGCCTCGCCAGCTTGCGCGCCCTTGGCGTGGCCGATGACGACGCTCGGGTAAACGCCAACGGCGGCGCCATTGCGATCGGCCATCCGCTGGGCATGTCGGGCGCGCGGCTGGTGATGACCGCCGCGCTTCAACTGAAACGCACAGGAGGGCGCTATGCCCTGTGCACCATGTGTGTGGGTGTCGGCCAAGGGGTCGCGCTCATACTGGAGCGGGCGTGAGCGCCGCGCTTAATCCCGAAAGGACCTGATCCATGTACGCACAGATGATCAAATCCGAAGCCAGCCAGGAAGACCCCGCGCAGCTCGCGGAATTTCAGGCGCGCATAGATGCCGGGCAAAAGATTGAGCCCAAGGACTGGATGCCAGCAGGCTATCGCAAGACACTCATCCGTCAGATCGGCCAGCACGCCCATTCGGAGATCGTGGGTCAGCTGCCCGAGGGCAACTGGATCACCCGCGCGCCGACGCTGGAACGCAAAGCCATCCTGCTGGCGAAGGTGCAGGATGAAGCAGGCCACGGGCTCTACCTCTATTGCGCGGCGGAGACCTTGGGCGTGACCCGCGATCAGCTGACGCGCGACTTGCTCAGCGGCAAGATGAAATATTCCTCCATCTTCAACTATCCTACGCTCACCTGGGCGGACATGGGTGCGGTGGGCTGGCTGGTCGATGGCGCGGCGATCATGAACCAGGTGCCGCTGCAGCGGACATCCTATGGGCCCTATGCCCGGGCGATGGTGCGCATCTGCAAGGAGGAGAGCTTTCACCAGCGCCAGGGCTTTGACATCATGATGAAGATGGCCAAGGGCACGCAAGCCCAGCGCAAGATGGCCCAGGATGCGCTGAACCGCTTCTGGTATCCTGCGCTGATGATGTTTGGCCCCTCCGACAAAGACTCCGTGCATTCCGCACAGTCGATGGCCTGGAAGATCAAGATGAACACCAACGATGAGTTGCGTCAAAAGTTCGTCAACCTCACGGTGCCGCAGGCGGAATACCTCGGCCTGACGATCCCGGATGAGAACCTCAAGCTCAACGCGGAAACCGGGCACTACGAATTCTCCGAACCCGATTGGGAGGAGTTTTTCCAGGTGTTGAAGGGCAACGGGCCCTGCAGCACCGAACGTCTCGCGGCGCGCAACAAGGCGTGGGATGATGGCGCCTGGGTCCGCGAAGGGCTGATGGCCCATGCGGAGAAAAAGCGCAGCATGCGGCTGGCGGCGGAGTAGACCATGACGTCTGAAACCAGCGATTCCAGCCAGAATTTGAAAGGCCCCGCGCCTCTCACGCCCCGCCGGTCCGAATGGCCGCTGTGGGAGATATTTATCCGTGGTCAACACGGTCTCTCCCATCGCCACGTGGGCAGCTTGCACGCGCCGGACGCCGAAATGGCAATCAAGAACGCGCGTGACGTCTACACCCGCCGCAACGAAGGCGTGAGCATTTGGGCGGTAGAGGCCGCCCACATCGCGGCATCCTCGCCCGAGGAAAAGGGCGCGCTTTATGAGCCGTCCAACGACAAGGTTTACCGCCATCCGACGTTCTTCGACATTCCAGACGATGTGGGGGCGATGTGAGCGATACCGATCCGCTTTTCGAATGGCTCTGCCGGATGGGCGACAACACGCTGGTGTTGGGCCACCGCATCTCTGAATGGTGCGGCATGGCGCCGGTGCTGGAAGAGGACATCGCCCTGGCCAACACCGCGCTTGATCTGATCGGTCAGACGCAGCTCTGGCTGGGCATGGCCGGCGAGGTTGAGGGCGCAGGCCGCGACGCTGACAGGCTCGCCTTTCACCGCGACGTCTGGGATTTCCGCAACGTGCTGCTGGTGGAAAAGCCCAACGGCGATTTCGGGCAAAGCATGATGCGGCAGTTTCTCTTTGATGCCTGGCACATCGAGATGCTGAAAGCGCTGCAAGCCTCCTCGAACGCGGAGATCGCCGCCATCGCGGAGAAATCCGTGAAAGAGGTGACCTACCATTTGGAGCGGTCCTCTGACACCGTGATCGGCCTTGGCGACGGGACGCAGGAAAGCCACACCCGCATGCAGGCCGCGCTTGATCTGCTGTGGCCCTATGCGGGCGAGATGTTTCTGGGCGACGATGTTGATGCAGAAATGACCCGCCGTGGCATCGCGCCTGATCCCGCCACCTTGCGCGCGGGCTTTGACGCCACGCTCACAACCGTGCTGGGCGAGGCGACGCTGATCCGCCCGGATGACGATTTTGCACACAAGGGCGGCAAAACCGGCGCGCGGCACAGCGAACACCTCGGCCATATGCTGACCACGATGCAGTGGCTGCAACGCGCCTATCCGGACGCGAGGTGGTGATGGGACAGTACAAACCGATTGAAATGCCGGATCTCATGCGCGACCTGGGGCTGGATCATGAACGGCCCCGTGCGCCGAAGCTAGACGAAAAACCAGATTTGGAGTCCGTCTGGCAGTGGCTGGATGAGGTGCCAGACCCGGAGATCCCCGTGATCAGCCTCACGGATCTGGGCATCATTCGCGATGTTGCCTGGGACGGGGATACGCTTGTGGTCACTGTCACGCCGACCTACTCGGGCTGCCCTGCGACGTCGATCATCAACCTCGATATCGAGACGGCGCTGATCGCGCGCGGCATTGGTGAGGTGCGGATCAAGCGCCAGCTGTCCCCAGCCTGGACCACCGATTGGCTGTCCGCACGCGGGCGCGCGAAGCTGAAGGCGTATGGCATCGCGCCGCCGCAACCTGCGGGCGGGCCCTCTTGCTGCCCCCATTGCAATTCCCAAAACGTGGAGCGGATCAGCCAGTTCGGATCGACGCCCTGCAAGGCGCAGTGGCGCTGTCTGACCTGCCTTGAGCCCTTCGATTACTTCAAGTGCATCTGATGAAGCTTGAGATGATCCTCCTCTTCGTGGTGCTTGGCGCGGGGCTGGGCATGAAACTGGCTGTGATCCTCGGCTCTTTTCATCCTGCGATTGGCGCGCTTGTGGGCGCGGTCGTGGGCTTTGCCTCCCTCAGAATACCGGGGCGCGGCAAGAAATGAGCAAGTTTCATCCCCTAACCGTCACCGACATTCACCGCACCATCCGCGATGCCGTGGTGCTGACCTTGCAGCCCGAAGATCCGGAACGCTTTGCCTTCACCCAAGGCCAGTACCTGACGCTGCGCCATGATTTTGACGGCGTTGAGCTGCGGCGCAACTACTCCATTTGCGCGGGCGTGGATGACGGCGCTTTGCGCGTTGGCATCAAGAAAGTCGATGGCGGCGCTTTTTCAACCTTTGCGAATACCGAACTGAAGGTCGGTGACACGCTGGAGGCCATGCCGCCACAGGGTCATTTCTTTACCCCGCTGTCCAGCGATCAGGCCAAGGCCTACATCGGCTTTGCCGCGGGCTCCGGCGTTACGCCCATCCTGTCGATCCTGAAATCGGTGCTGACCCGCGAACCTAAAAGCACCTTCACGCTGGTGTATGGCAACAAGGCCGTGAACACGATCATGTTCCGGGAGGAACTGGAGGATCTTAAAAACCGCTACATGGGGCGGCTCAACGTGATCCATGTCCTGGGCTCCGGTCAGGATATCCCGCTCTTTGAAGGGCGGATCGACGCCGACAAATGCGCAGCACTCTTCAGGCTTTGGATCGACCCGTCGGAGCTGGATACCGCCTTCATCTGCGGGCCGGAGCCGATGATGCATGCCGTCGCGGGCAGCTTGCGCGACCACGGGCTGGCAGAAGATCAGATCAAGTTCGAGCTTTTCACCGAAAGCCAGCAGGGTCGGCTTGCCCGTAAGGCGCGCGCCGCAGCAGCGGAGGCGCAAAGCGGCACAGCGCTGACCGTGGTGATTGAAGGCGCGCAGAGATCTTTCGAGATGTCCAAAGGGCAAACACTGCTCGATGCCGCGCTGGAGAACGGGCAGGATGCGCCTTATGCCTGCAAGGCGGGGGTCTGCTCCACCTGCATGTGCAAGGTGCTGAAGGGCAAGGTGGAGATGATCGCCAACCACGCGCTGGAGGACTACGAGGTGGAGCGCGGCTATGTCCTGTCCTGCCAGACCTATCCGGTGGACGACGACGTGATGATCGACTTCGACACGCATTAACGCGGATTGAGGCAGGGACAGGGGACCCCCATGAAAGACGTATCAAGCTTTGCCGCCGGTCAGTGGATCGCGCCGGATAGCGCCGCGCGGCCCATCGAAAGCGCCATCACCGGGCAGATGATCGCGCAGGCGGGCAACGATGCGCTCGACGTGCAGACCATGCTCGCCTACGCGCGCGATCACGGCGGGCCAGCCCTGCGCAAGATGACCTTCCATGACCGCGCGCGGATGCTCAAAGCGCTGGCGCTTTTTCTCATGGAGCGTAAACAATCGCTCTATGATCTGAGCTACGACACCGGCGCCACGCTGTCCGATCACAAAATCGACGTGGACGGGGGTATTGGCACGATGCTGGTCTTCGCCTCCAAAGGACGGCGGGAGATGCCGGATGCCCATGTCTATCTGGATGGCCCGCCAGAGCAGTTGGGTCGCGAGGGTCAGTTTCTGGGCCGTCACATCTGCACCCCGCTGCAAGGCGTGGCGGTGCACATCAACGCCTTCAACTTCCCGGTTTGGGGGATGCTTGAAAAACTCGCACCGACCTTGCTGGCCGGTGCCCCGGCCATCGTGAAACCGGCGACAGCCACATGCTATGTGACAGAGCATTGCGTGCGGTTGATCCTCGCCTCGGGGCTCTTACCAGACGGTACCGTACAGTTAGTAAGCGGCGGTTTGGGCGACATGCTGGATCACCTTGACCTGCAAGACGCGGTGGCCTTCACCGGCTCTGCCGATACCGCTTTAAAGCTCCGCAGCAATCCGCGGCTGCTTGAACGGTCCGTGCGTTTCGCGTCCGAGCAAGACAGCCTAAACGCCAGCGTCCTTGGCCCCGACGCCATCCCCGGCACGCCGGAGTTCGACCTTTTCATCAAGGAAGTGCAGCGCGAGATGACGGCCAAAGCGGGCCAGAAATGCACCGCGATACGGCGGATTCTGGTGCCGGAGCCTCAGGGTGACGCGGTGATCGCGGCAATCTCTGAGAGGCTCAGCAAGACAACCATCGGCGATCCGAGGCTGGAGGGCACGCTCATGGGCGCGGTTGTTTCCGCAAGTCAGAAGCGAGACGTGTTGGAAAAGGCAGCCCTGATCGGCGCGGAGGCGGAGCGGGTCTTTGGCAATCCCGACGACTTCACGGTGACGGGCGCGGACCGGAACAAAGGCGCGTTCCTGCCCCCGATGCTGCACTATTGCGCCGCCCCAGACCTGGCCCAGCGCGTGCATGATACGGAGGCCTTTGGCCCCGTGGCCACCGTGATGCCCTACCGCGATATGCCGCACGCGGCAGCGCTGCTCAACAAGGGCAAAGGTTCTCTCGTGGCCTCCGTCATCACCAATGACGGGGATGTGGCGCGGGAAATCACCCTTGCCTCGGCTGCCTTTCACGGGCGGCTCTATTTCAACAACCGGGCATCCATGGCGGAGGCCACGGGTCATGGCGCCCCCCTGCCCCACATGGTGCACGGAGGCCCGGGTCGCGCAGGCGGCGGTGAGGAACTGGGCGGTGTCCGCGGCGTCATGCATTACATGCAGCGCACCGCCGTTCAGGGCAGCCCGGACATCCTGGGCGCGATCAGCCAGCAATGGGTGCCTGGCGCGCAAGAGATCACCGACCGCGATCATCCCTTCACGCGCGGCTTCATCGAGCTTGACCTGGGCGAGACATTCTATTCCAAACCGCGCGAGATCACGCTGGAAGACATCGAAACCTTCGCCCATTTCACCGGCGATACGTTTTATGCCCACATGGATGAGGACGCGGCCAAGGCCAATCCGTTCTTCCCCGGGCGCGTGGCCCATGGCTATCTGCTGCTCAGCTTCGCGGCAGGGCTTTTCGTGCAACCGGACCCCGGCCCGGTGCTGGCCAATACCGGGCTTGATAACCTGCGATTCATGACGCCCGTGGCGGCTGGGGACAGCATCGCGGTGCGGCTGACGGTCAAACACAAGACACCGCGCAATGAAGACTACGGCGAGGTGCGCTGGCACGTGACGCTGACCAATCAAAAGGGTGAGACGGCGGCGGAATATGAGCTTTTGACGATGAACACGTACAAGGCAACGCACTAGTCAATGCCCGGCCCGACGCTCATGGAGATCACCGCGGACCTGCGCGCGCTGGGGGGCGGGCGCGTCTGGTCGCTGATGGTGAGCCTCTTTGGCGATTTGGCACAAGGCAGGGGGCAGGCCATTGACGGGCCGGTGCTGTCGCGGATCATGGCGGGACTTGGGGTGAAACCCGAAGCCGCGCGCGTGGCGCTGCACCGGCTGCGCAATGACGGCTGGATTGCATCGGAAAAGCGGGGGCGCACCAGCCGGCACAGTCTGACGCCCAAGGGCCGCAGTGAAAGCGCCGCTGCCAGCCCCCGAATATATGCGCGACCGGAAGACGCAGGGAAAGACTGGCGATTGGTGCTGGCTGCATCCACGGAGCAAGCGCAGTCAGACACCCTCGCGCGCGCGGGGTTCACGCAGGTGATGCCACGCGTGTTTGTCGGGCCGACGACCGCGCCTGTGCCGGAAGGTGCCTTGGCGTTCAGCGGCAACAGCGCCCCCGATTGGCTGTGCCATGAAATCGCTCCAACAGATTTGCTGCCCGAGTACACGCGGCTCAACGCGGTCCTGACCAAACTCTTGAGCGACCTGCTGCAGTTGGATCCCGTCTCCGCCCTCGATACCGCCGTGTTGCGTTGCCTCGTTGTGCACAATTGGCGGCGGCTGGTGCTCAAACACCCCGCGATGCCGACAGCGCTTATGCCGGATCACACCCCGATCACCGCCTGCCATGCGACCGTGGATCGCTTTTTTACCACCTATCCACGCCCCGCGCTCAGGGCCATCAGCTCAGAGCTTGAAACCTGAACGACGCCCCCGTGCGAAGCCTTGCTTTCCCGCAGCGCAATCGCGAGGTATAGGGCTGTCATGACAAATACGCTTTATCAGAATGATCTGCCCGACGGGCTCGATCTTGGGCCAGAAGTTGCGATCGATTGCGAAACCATGGGCCTACGCCCCCATCGCGACAGGCTCTGCGTGGTGCAGCTGTCTGGCGGGGATGGCAACGCCCATCTGGTGCAGATCGCCAAGGGCCAAACGGCGGCGCCCAACCTCTGCGCGATTCTGGAAAACCCGGATGTGCTGAAGCTCTTTCACTTTGGCCGGTTTGACATAGCGGCCCTTTTGAACACTTTCGGCGCGCTCACCGCGCCGGTCTATTGCACCAAGATCGCGAGCCGTCTGGTGCGCACCTATACGGATCGGCACGGGCTTGCCAAATTACTGAGCGAGCTTTTGGACATCGACATCTCCAAACAGCAGCAGTCAAGCGACTGGGGGGCCGCCTCGCTGACGGATGCACAAGTGTCCTACGCAGCCTCCGACGTGCTCTACCTCCATCAGTTGCGCGACCGGTTGAGCGAGATGCTGGTGCGCGAAGACCGTATGGAGCTGGCGCAGACCTGCTTTGACTTTTTGCCAACGCGCGCACGGCTCGATCTGATGGGGTGGCCGGACACGGATATCTTCGCCCATTCATGACCACGCCCTTCCTGGATACCGCGCGCCGGGTGATCCGCACCGAGGCGCAGGCGCTGACGACGCTGGCAAACAGCCTTGATGCGCGGTTTCGGGCAGCGATTGACCTGATGAAGGCCTGCACCGGGCGGGTCATCGTCACAGGCATCGGCAAATCCGGGCATATCGCCAACAAGGTCGCCGCCACGCTTGCCTCCACCGGGACGCCCGCACAATTCGTGCATCCGGCGGAGGCAAGCCACGGCGATCTGGGCATGATCACGCGCCATGACGTGGTGCTGGCGATCTCCAACTCGGGCGAAGCGCCGGAATTGGCCGATCTGATCACCTATTCGCGCCGCTATGACATCCCGCTCATTGGCATCACCAGCCGACCTGAAAGCGCGCTGGGACGGCAGTGCGATGTGATCCTGCAACTACCCCAGACCGGGGAGGCCTGCGGCACCGGCGTTGTCCCCACCAATTCCACCGCCATGTCGCTGGCCGTGGGCGACGCGCTGGCCGTTGCCCTGATGGAAAACCGCGCCTTCACCGCCGCGCACTTTCGCAACTTCCATCCCGGCGGCAAGCTGGGCGCGCAATTGCACCGGGTCGCGGACCTGATGCACCGGGATGCGGCACTGCCGCTCGTGGGGCTGGAGGCGCCCATCACCGAGGTCCTGTCGCAAATCGGCAGCAAGGGCTTTGGGGTCACCGGCGTGGTGGACCAAGGCGGGCTTCTGGCCGGGATCATCACCAACGGCGATCTGGGTCGGCACATGGAGGCGCTGACCACAGCCCGCGCCTCAGACGTGATGACCAAGAACCCCATTACAATCGACCCCGACGCGCTGGCGGAGAAAGCAGTGGGGATCATGAACGCGCACAAGATCACCTGCCTTCTGGTGCTCAACCGCGAAGGCCCCGCGCGGCCCGCGGGCCTGTTACACATCCACGATTGCCTGCGCGTCGGCCTGGGATGAGCACGGTGGCCTCTGACAGCTATTCCCGTCTGATCTCATGGCTCAAGGTGGTGCTGCCGCTGAGCGCGCTGGCGATCCTGTCGACGCTCTTTTTGCTGTCCCGCTCGGGCGAGCAAGAGGCGCAGGTGCCTTTTGCCGATCAGGAAATCAAGGAATGGCTGCGCGACCAGCAAGTCACAGGCCCGTTCTTTTCCGGCACCACCACCGATGGCGATCAGCTGTCGTTTTCCGCTGAAAAACTCACCACGCCCGAAGGCCAGACCGGCGCGAGCGAGGCGGTGGATGTGCGGGTCGAAATGGCCTTTACCAGTGGATCCACGCTCGACCTGACCGCCGATCAGGCCCGCTTTGACATGGCGGAAAACCATGTGGAACTGGAGGGGCGTGTGGTGATCGTCAGCTCGGCGGGGTATCGGCTCACTTCTCAACGCCTGACATCCCGGATGTCGGCGGTGGACCTCGTATCCCCCGGCCCTGTCGAAGGCGAAGGGCCGATGGGCACGCTCATCGCGGGGTCAATGACGTTGAGCGCGCCGAAATCCGGTGAAAGTGCCCAATTGGTTTTCAAAGACCGGGTGAAACTGGTATATGATCCTGCAAATGCTGAGTGAGTGACCGCTGTGAGATTTCTTGTCCTCCCCCTTTTGATCCTGGCTTTGGCCGGGTCGGCCCTGGCGCAGGGCACCGGCGTTGCCTTTGGCACCATCAGACAGGACACCGATCAGCCGGTCGAAGTGTCGGCCGATAACCTGTCGGTGGATCAAGACACCGGCACTGCCATTTTCACCGGCAACGTCGTGATCGGGCAGGGGGAGATGCGCCTGTCCGCTGCCCGCGTGCTGGTTGTCTACCGGCAGGACGGCGACGGCATCCAGAGGCTTGAGGCAACGGGCGGCGTCACACTCGTCTCCGGCCCCGATGCGGCAGAGGCGGAGCGCGCGGATTACAACATCGACAACGGGACCATCGTGATGACGGGCAATGTGCTTTTGGCGCAGGGTCGCAGCGCGCTCAGCGCAGACCGGATGTCCGTGCGGTTGTCGGACGGCACCGCGCAGATGTCGGGCAGGGTCAGGACGGTCCTGCAGTCCACGGGCGGCAACGACTGATGACACGGCCGCAGCTCAAAGTCGCTGGCGGCTCTCAGGGTCTCAAGATCGACCATCTGCGAAAATCCTATCGCAAAAAGACGGTGATCCGCGACTTTTCCATGGTGCTCGACCGGGGCGAGGTTGTGGCCCTTCTGGGGCCTAACGGGTCGGGCAAGACCACGACGTTTTATGCCGTGGCCGGGCTGGTGACGCCCGAAGGCGGCACGGTCACGGTGGACGGCAAAGACGTGACAACGCTGCCGATGTACCGCCGCGCGCAGTTGGGCATCGGTTATCTGCCGCAGGAAATGAGCATCTTTCGCGGGCTCAGCGTGCAAGACAACATCGCCGCCGTGCTCGACATCACGGTCAAGCACCGCCACCAGCGCCGCGAACGGCTAGAAGAACTGCTGAGCGAATTTTCCATCGAACACCTACGCCGGGCGCCTGCCCTCGCGCTCTCAGGCGGGGAGCGGCGGCGCGTGGAGATTGCGCGCTGCCTGGCTGCGGAGCCCAAGTATCTGCTGCTTGACGAACCCTTTGCCGGCGTCGATCCGATCTCTGTCGGGGACATCCGGCAACTGGTGGCGGATCTGAAAAACCGAGGGATCGGCGTGCTGATCACCGACCACAACGTGCGCGAAACGCTGGAGATCGTGGACCGCGCGTATATCCTTCACGAAGGCCGCGTGCTGATGTCGGGCACGCCCGATGACGTGGTGGAAAACGAAAATGTGCGCAGGGTCTATCTTGGCGATAACTTCCGCATTTCCTGAGACTTGAGCGTTTTCGCGGGTCATGCCGCGCCAGCTGTCTGACCGTTAACCATTGACAAAACAAAGGTTTCTTGGCCTGATTGGGCAATGGTGACTTCGCGTTCCTGCCCGATCCCGCACCCGCCTTTCAGCCAAGGCGCGGATCGGCTCAAACCCGCACCATCTCACCGCACCTGACGCCAGATGCCACCGCCAAGGGCGGTTCGTCTGCGCATGTCAGGCTCACGATAAAGAAGGAGACCCCATGAGATACCAGATCAGCGGCAAACAGATCGACATTGGCGAAGCACTGCAGACCCACGTGAAAGATCAGCTTGGATCGGCGGTGGAGAAGTATGCGGAGCGGCCGACAGACGCGAATGTGGTGTTCTCAAAATCCGGTCATGAGTTTGCCTGCGAGACGACAGTGCACCTGTCGACCGGGCTCACCGCTTCTGCCAAGGCCCACGATCCGGACATCTACGGGTCCTTTGATGCCTGCTGTGACAAGATGGAAAAGCAATTGCGGCGCTACAAGCGGCGGTTGAAAGATCATCACCGCGCGCGGTCAGAGCCTGTTGAACTTTTTGGCGCGTCCTCGTATATCCTCGCTTCTGAAGCGGAATCTGACGCTACGGAACCCGAGACGCTGCAACCCATGATCGTCGCGGAGATGCAGACAAAAATCGCAACTCTGTCCGTTGGAGAGGCAGTGATGCAAATGGAACTGGCAGGGGCACCGGTTTTGGTGTTTCGCAAAGAAGGCAAAGAAGGGCTGAACGTCGTGTATCGTCGGGATGACGGTAACATCGGATGGATCGACCCGTCATAGGCAACCGGGGCCCACGCGCCCCCAGGCAGAGCGACAAGAAAAATGAAGTTTGCAGACCTTCTGAAGCCAGAAGCCGTGAGAGTTATCACTGGCACCACCAACAAGAAGCGTCTGCTGCAAGACATTGGCGATCTGATTGAGGCCGTGCACGGGCTGGATGCCGGCCCTGTGGTTGACGCCCTGCTTCAACGCGAGGCGCTGGGCGCAACGGGCGTGGGCCACGGGGTAGCCCTGCCCCATGCGCGCCTTGAACGGCTATCGGAAGTGATCGGTGCCTTTGTCCTTTTGGACAAACCGATTGATTTCGCCTCCCCCGACCGGCAGCCGGTTGATCTTGCCTTTGCGCTGTTTGCGCCCGTGGATGCCGGGGTGGAGCATCTCAAGGCGCTGGCGCTGGTATCTCGCACCCTGCGGGATAAAACCATTTGCGGAAAACTGCGCGCAAACCCGGATGCCGCGACCTTGCACACGATACTCATCGAAGAGAAATCCGCTCAGGCAGCTTGAGGCCGACCTAAATCCACCAACCCAAAACCTGAGACATGAATACCAGTCTTTCACGTGCCGACCCGGGGGTGGCGCAATCGCGCCGCCCCATGGGGGCGGGTCGGCGCGGCCCCAACAGTGCCTGTTGGGCGGGTGCTTTGAAGGAAGCGGTTTGTCTCAGGTTTTGAGTTGGTGGACCTAGCCCCAATCCGAAAACCCAAAAGTGACGTAATCGCGCTGATAGGCATCCCGCGCCAACTTCTCAATCCGGGCGTCGTAAATCTCCGACAGCGCAAAAGGTCGGTCCGCTGGTCCCGCCTCTGGCGCAGGCGGATTGAGATGGCCGACGGCTTGCGCCAGGTTCTGCAATTGCAGCGCCATATCTTCCTCACGGATCAACATGTCCGGGAAAGCCACCTCGCCAAAGCCAGAAATCGCCTGTGCCTGCGTGCACCAGCAGGCATCGATGCGGATTGCGGTCTGCGCTGCCAGATTACCCTTGAGAAAGCGCAGGAACGCGACAAAGCCGTCATAATGGGCGTCCTTGTCATAACTCTCATCCGGGCCATCAGGCGGGATCGGCAGTCTGTAGCGGCGGATCATGGTACCCCGCAGCTGCCGGTAGCTGCCCTGCGCCACCGTCAGAATGCGGCGGCAGAACGCGTCATGAGCCCGCGCAACCGGGTGGCGCAGCACCGTGAAACTGCGAAAACCCGGGTTGCTGCGTTTCCACTGGCGCAGGCCCTTTTGCCCCATCTTGGTCTGCAACTTGCCCCGCCCAACACCGTCAAGCGCGGCCATCCAATCCATCACAGCGGGCACTGGCCCTGATCCGATGGGCAGGTACAAAAGCGGCGTTTCAGCCGCCGCAGCATACGACGGCACCGCAGGCCCCCGCCGGGGTTCAAAGTTGGGCGTTCGGGTCAGATCAAAGCGATCCAGCCGTGCCAATGCCGCCACCATGTCATCGTAGTTCGTCACCTTCTCGGAAATGGGGCTGGGGTTCTGTTTCTTGAGGTTCTTGTCCAGCGCCTCAAGCGCCTCATCCACACCGAGATAGCGCGCGAGCCCGTTCATGACCTCCACGCTTTGCAGGTCCTCATAGGCCACGTAAAACGCCGCCTGCCCGGAGGTCTGCAATCGCTGCATCAGCGTCAGTTGGAACTGCTGAAGCGCGGTGAGATGCGCCTCGAACTCATCTGCATCAAAAATCGCCTGCCCGGCCTTATGCGCTTTCACATCCGTGAGCTTCCACTGCCCTGTCTCCTGCGCGATCTTCCAGCTGACATAGCTTTCTACCGGGTTGCGCGTCAGCACGATCTTGGCGCAGCGCCGGTCGTCCATGACGCTGTCAAAGATCCGCGGATCATGATCATGGAAGTAGCGAAACCCGTGCAGCGCGCTGCCGTCCCCGCGCATCGCGTCCAGCAACAGCGCGGGGTCTGCATCGCGCGTGGCCTGATCAATGCCCAAGATGGGGTCGCTTTGCGGATACCCTAGGAAATGCGGATTGAACGCCTCGCCGTGACAGCGGATGCCTTCAAAGGCGTTCAAATTGGCCTCAAGAAAGTTGGAGCCCGTGCGCATTTCCGCAAAGACCACGAAGCTGTCAAAGGTTTGGGACATGTGTTGCGGGTCCTACTGAACCAGATAGGGTTTTCGGGCAGGTTCGCTTTGCGCGTCAATGCCCCGCTCTGCCGGGAAATCCCCCATCAGATAAGGGTGCATCCCCTGGTTCTTGAGATTCTGAAGGAACTGACCAAAGCCTGCAAGATCAACCATGCGCGGCGCTTCGGAAAGCCGGCGTAGCTTGGTGCGGCCGATCTCATCCAGAATGCCCTGCAACGGCTCCATCGGTGCCTCGATGAACTCCGCCATCGTCCAAATCCGCACCCGCGCGTTACAATAGGGGGAGCGCAGCACATCCATATGCTCGCTCTCGATCTTTTGCAGTTCAGCCGCGAGCGCGCGAATTTCGGCAAAATCGAGGTTCGACCTGAAAAGCGGTACCGCCCAGGCCCCCGTGATGACAGAGACCTGCGCGTTCGGATCGCGGGCAATGCGCCAGTTGATCTTTTGATTGTCCCCCGGCCCAAACTGGAAACACTGCCGCTCCCCGCGCGTGTTCCAGATGAGGTTCGCGAGGAAAGCTTTGACATCGTAATCGCGCAGCTTCGCGGAATCCGACAACGCGCCATTGATCGATGTCTGCCCTTCCGCATATTCGACCCGGTCGGGCGCGAAAAGATGCCCATGCACGCGCGCGCCTGTCGCCTTCGCAAGCCAAAGCTCAAAGTCCTCAAACAGCTCCGCAAACCCCTGAAACACCGAATAGGGCGCGGCGGTCACGCCGTTTTCCCAGTCTTCGTTCGGAAATCGGCTTTGCATATAAAGCCCTGCGCGCCCGCGTGTGCGCCGTTCCACCGCCTTGGCAAAGATGCGGTCGATCTTGCCCGGGTTCGGCTCCGTCCGCTTCATGGCGCCAGAAATGTCAGTCAGGAATGCCTCATAGAGCCTGTTCGCATGGGGCCAGATTTTGCGCGCGACAAAACAGTCGGAGCGTCTCAGGAGTTGCAGATGGTCGTCATAGAAAATGTGCGGCTTGCCCTGAAAATCGAACTTCGACAGCGTCAGCGACCGGCTTTCGATCTTGGTGGAATACTGCCGTGCCAGCGTCTGAAAATAGCTTTCGTCGGGGATCCAGACGTGCCGGAAGAACCTGTCATAGGTCGCCCGCTCCGGGTCCTGCAAAATCGCGGAGAGCGTCTGGCGCGACAGGCACCACCATTGCGAGCCCATGTGCGGCACGATCCCGTTTGGCATCTTTCGCTTAAGCCGTAGCAGACGCTGGATCATCACCAGCTTGTCGAAAAGGAACCTGTTGCGCTTCCAGGACACTGGAAACCGCATGGTGAACCGCTCCTCATCCAATCCGCCTACTGTCCAGGGCACGTCCGAGGTCGTGGCGCTTTCGATGAAATCGGTCTGCGGGCGCTCAGCCAGGTAGTCGACCAACTCTTGCACCGGGCGCAGCGGCAGACAGGAGCCTGAGGCGAGGTAGACATGTCTGACCTGCGGGAAATCGGCCAGCATCATCTCTGACGCGGCCTGAGACGCGGCGACAATGCCCCAGGTGCCCCATTCACAGCGGTAGCGTTTGCAAAACTTGACGTTCGGCACATCGCTGAGCGCTTCAACGAAGGATGCGTTGATCTGTTTGGACACCGCCTTGTCCAGATGGATCACCACGGGGCAGCCCGCCGCGGACCAATGCCGCGCGACCTGTTCGGCGCGGCCAAGGGCCGTGTGCACCAGCATGACGATGCCCACGCTCATGCCCAGTTCCCCTTGGACATCAGGCCCAAAATCTCCAACTGGCGCCAATTGATGTAGCGCTCCGACCATTTGCACCAGAGTTGCGGATCATGCTTCAGCTTGTCCGCATAGGCCTTGTATTCGACAGAGGCCGCGTAATGCTGATTGCGCTCAAGCTCTTCGGCGGCCTTCGCCCCGAAGGTGTCGAGAAACTTGGCATGCAGCAGCACGCCCGATGCTTTCTCCCCGCCCCATTCGTCATAGACAAGGTTCAGCCCGCGCGGCAGCAGCATGTGGGTGGAACTGACATAGGCGTACCGCCGGTCCCATTTGACCAGCGGTATCTTGTTGAGCGCGGGCGCCTTGGCGGGCCTGTCGGGGAAAAACACCCGCGCCCGTGGCCCGCCCTGGATCCACAGGTTCCCGAAAGACGGGTTGCGCGACATGGTGTAATTGCCGCTGTCGAACCAATTGGCAATCTCCATCGGGTTCTGGCCCGCTTGGTAGGGCTGCTCATCCAGGCGGCCCTTGGGATACATATCCAGGATCATCGCGGAAAAAGACTTGATGGAGGAGGCATCGAGCCAATCCGTGAGGGCCCGCAAGGGCCGTGTGTCACAAAATGGATAGACCAGAAACTCATCCGGATCGACGGTCAGCGTCCAGTGACCGTGTGCATACTTGCGCTGAAGCCAGTTCAGCCAATCCACGCCAAAGCGGGACCTTTTGTAGCTCGCCTGCGTGCTCCACACCGACACATCGGGCTGGTCCACCAGAAAACTCTGGGAGCCGTCATCGCTGTCATTGTCCACGATCAGGAAATGATTGATCCCCATTTCACGGTAGTATTCGAAGAAATAGGGCAGGCGGATGCGTTCATTGCGCAGCGTCATGAACAGAAGGATGTCGTCAGGGCGTATCTGCTCCGTTCGGTTGACGACGCCAGACAGCTCCCCCCGCTTGCGCATGGCACGCAGGCGCCAGCGTTTGCGCTGCAACCGCAATCCGTATGAGGTTATGAAGCCCAAATCCGCCCTCTGCCTTTGGGACAATGCCGCCGTTATGCTGCGCTATCACTGCAAACTTAACACAGTCTTGAAGTGATTTTCCCAAGTAGGAGCCGAAAAGTTCTGATTTTTCGGCGCGTCTGGCGGTTCTTTGGCCCAACTCGTTACTGTCCTTGTCCAACGATAGTGATCATCAACGCTTGCGTAAACGGCCTTTGCGCCCAGAAACTCGTGCAAAACCGGCAGATCGTTGCATAAAACACGCGTTCCCAGCAGCATGGCTTCGACGGGGGGCAGGCCAAAGCCTTCGGCCACACTGGGAAAGAGCATGCCGGCGGATCGTCCTACCAGAAACGCGAGCGCGGGGTCATCCAGGCCCGCAACTTCGCGGATCGGTCCGCCGGGCGGCAGCGCGTCAAGACGGGCAAAGACGTCTTCGTTTTTCCACCCCCTGCGTCCGCAGATCAAAAGCGGCGGTGCATCCCCGCCCAGCGCCTCCCAGATGTCCAGCAGAAACCGGTGGTTCTTGCGCGGCTCAATCGTACCGACGGTGACGAAATAAGGCTGCGCGGGCGGCAGCCCGGCAGGAAGACCCTTGGGATCAGGCTTCGGCTTCACTGTTCCCAGATGCGCAACAATGGCATCGGGCACGCGACCCCAATCGCGAAAGAACCGCTCTGCGCTATCCCGCGTGGCGTGGGAGTTGTAGATCACCCGGTCGGCTTGGGCAGAGACCCGGCGCATCTTGGCCTCGAAGGGTTCGACGCTACCATCGCGCTGAAGCTCGGGGTACTCCAGCGGGATCATGTCGTGCACCAGCACGTTGATCCGCCCGCCCGCCGCTGCCACGGATGTCAGAACGCGGTGCGTTAAGTTGGAATGGCCCACGTTGTAATAGTCAAACCCTCCTGGCAGTCGCGTCTTGAGCACTGCCGCCAGCCTCCCGCGCCTGATGCGGGCAATCGCCCGCTGCCGCAGATCGCTTTCCGCGCGTTTGATCGCGTCATCCCGGCTGTCGGCCAGCCGAGACAGGAGAGAGGCGGCACCGAAGGGACGTTTTCCTCGAATTTTTTCTTCGAAATCAGCCAGCGCGGCTTTGTCCAGCAGCAGATACCCCAAGGGTGTCCGCACCAGTCCAAAAACCGGCGCATCGCGGAAGAGAAAACGTGCCAGATAGGCCAGTTCGACCCGGTCCACACCCGTGGCCGTGCGGCCTGCCCGGCGCAGGCTGCGGGTCAGGTCAAGAAGGCGGGGCCGGGTCATGCAAACACCGCGCAACCCGGCCAAAGCCGCGCGTTACTGGGCCGCCTTGTCGATCTGCATGATGCCCTGCAAATAGGCGTGCAGATCATCGCGCAGATCATCCCGCGCAAGGCCAAAGGCCACGGTCGCCTGCAAGAACCCCGACTTGGATCCGCAATCAAACCGCTGCCCCCGGAACCGGTAGCCATAGACCGGCACATCCTGTTCGATGTCGCGGGCAATCGCATCGGTCAGCTGAATCTCACCACCCGACCCTGACTTGAGCTTGTTGAGGTTCTTGAGCACCGACGGCTCAAGAATGTAGCGCCCGATCACGGCCAGGTTGGAGGGCGCATTTTCCGCGCTGGGCTTTTCCACCATCCCTTTGACCTTGACCATATGGCCCATGTCCTCGCTCAGGTCGAGCATCCCGTAAGAGGAGGCTTTCTCCGGCTCAACCTCCATTGCGGCGACCATATTGCCGCCTGTCTCCGAATAGGCCTCCACCATCTGCTGGAGGCAAGGCTTGTCCCCCGCGATAACATCGTCGGGCAGCATGACCGCAAAAGGTTCGTTTGCGATAAGCCGACGCGCACACCAGACCGCGTGGCCCAGCCCCAAGGGTTTGTGCTGGCGGATATAGGCGATCTGACCGCTTTCCATGTTGGTGTTCTGAAGCGTGTCCAGCAGGTCGAACTTTTCCTTTTTGCGCAGCTCCTGCTCCAGGTTGGGGGCATGATCAAAGTAATCTTCGAGCGCGCCCTTGCCCCGGGACGTCACAAAGATGAATTCCTTGATCCCAGCCTCACGCGCCTCATCGATGCAGTATTGGATCAACGGGCGGTCAACGAGGGTCATGATTTCCTTGGGCACCGATTTTGTTGCCGGCAGGAACCGCGTTCCCATCCCCGCAACCGGGAAAATCGCCTTTGTCACCTTTTTGCGCATCTTCGCTTTCACCTTATGTCGTCTTGTCAGGCAGGAAATTGCCAGTCCTGTTCAATTCACTTTTGCTGCTCTTTCGTCAGCCCGCGTTGCACCGCCACGCGGCTCACTTCCAAATTAATCCTCCGGGATCGGCTGATCGCTCTCACAATCGGCTGGTCTCGGTCTGAGCGCCCAAATACGCCTCCCTTGTGCAACCACACACCGGCATCTGTAAACCCCACCTGATGATACATCGCAGAGGTTGATAAGGCAAAAACGGTGACGATCTCCCCGTTTTTCACCTTCTCGCCAGCCGCTTGCAAGGCGGCGGCGGCATTGAGGGGTGTTGTCGAAGTATAACTGGACGCGCGCGGGATACTCGGGAAAAGGGAAAACGCGCTGGCGGTATGGGACGGAAGGCGCGCAGGTGCAGGCGTTCTGTCGCGCCCTTGCGCGTATCCCGCCTCCAACCCGGCAAGCAGGTGGCGCACATCGCGGGGCTCCAATCCGCCCGCAACCATGTGGCGCAGGACACGCCGCCGCTGCTCTGCGTGAAGGCGTTTCCACTGCGCGCCTTGCGCGTCGGGCGCGACGTGCTTGCGCTGAAAGACCGCCCAACTGGCCCCGATGTCAAAGAGGCTCTTTGGCACCCGATGGGCGGACCGCGTCGGATTGGCCGCAAACCCGTGGTGCACTTCGGCCAGCGGGACCAGGGCAGTGGCATAGCCAGCGCGCGCCAGGCGCATGTTGAGATCGGTTTCATCGAGAAAGTAGTGAAAGGCCTCGTCAAAGCCGCCCAGCTCGACCAACACGTCGCGGCGCACCGCCATATTGGTGCCTTCGGTTTTGATCGCGCGGCCCTCTGGCGGGTGCAGAACGCGCGGCGCGTGGCCTTGCAGGTCCATGTCATGCGCCTCTCCGCCCGCGTCCAGGCTCCGGGCCCGCCACTGGAAGGAAATGCCGTTGCGTCCCCGCACGTAGCCGCCCATCGCCGCCACCTCCGACTGCGCGGCGGGGGCAATCAGGTGTCGCAGCCATTGCGGCTCTGGCACCGCGTCATCGTCGATGAAGGCCACGACCTCCCCCGCTGCTTCCGCGATGCCCAGATTGCGCGCGGCAGAGATGTTGGCCTGTTCAAAGCCTACGAGCTTGAGCGCCCCCGCGAAAGGAAGTGACTGCGTTGCGGCGATCCCGCCCGGGTCCGCGACCACAATGATCTCAAAGGCGCTGTACTGCAGCTGTTCGAGACCCAAAAGGCAGCGTTTGAGGGCCTCTGGCCGTCCCCGGCTCACGACCACGACGCTGACCGGCAGGTCCGTCATTCAAGTCCCATCTGCGCCATCATCGCCTCGATCCTTGGCACGTCTTCGGGGTTGTTGAGCTCCCAAAAGGCGCGGCCCCGAGCTTCGACTTCCACGCAGAGCACCGACCGGCCCTGTTCCATAAAACGGAGCTGTTCGAGCCCTTCCAAACCCTCCAAGGGTCCGGCCTGCCAGGACGGATAGGCCGCTAGAGCCTCCGGGCGGTAGGCGTATACCCCGACGTGGTGAAACACCGGCGTGGGCTCATCCGCGCCATAGCTTTGGGAGGTAAAGGGGATCACCTCCTTGGAGAAATACATCGCGCGGCCGGTTTGGTCGAAAACGGCAGTGGTCCCGCCCACGCGCCCGGCTTTGCGGTCCTCCAGAAATCCGCTCAGCGTTGCGCCGTCGCAGCGCAGTACCGGCGTCGCGATCTCGGCCTCGGGCGCAGAGTGCAAAGCGCGCACGAGATCTTCGATGAACCAGGGCGGGGTCAGCGGCGCATCGCCTTGTAGGTTAACCACAATGTCAAACCCGCCGCCCAGCGCGGCATGGGCCTCCGCGCAGCGCTCGGTGCCATTGGCGCAGGTGGGCGCGGTCATGACAACCTCGGCGCCAAAGCCTTCGGCGGCGTCCTTGATCCGCGCATCATCGGTCGCGACCACCACCAGGTCCACACCGCGCACCTGCTGTGCAGCCATGAAGGACCGTTCGATCAAGCTGCGCGTCACACCGCTGGCGCCGGTCAAACCCGCCAGCGGCTTGCCGGGGTAGCGCGTGGAGGCGTAGCGCGCGGGGATCGCGATGAGGACCGACATCAGGCGGGCTTGAGCGTCACCGCAGGGGCATGGGCGATGAAGAAGGGGTTGGCAAAGCCTTCCTTGCCATAGCGCAGCGGCGTCAGATCATCGAAGCGCACCACGGCACCGCCCGCGCCGCGCAGCACCGCATCGCCCGCCGCCGTGTCCCACTCCATCGTGCGGCCCAGCCGGGGATAGAGGTCCGCCTCCCCCGTCGCGATCAGGCAGAACTTGAGCGAGGAGCCCGCGCTTTTCATGTCCTTGACCGCATATTTGTTGATGTAATCATCCGTGGCCTGATCGCGGTGCGATTTGGAGGCGACGACCATCAGCGCGGTGTTATCCGCGTCTGACACGCGGATGGGCGTGCAGGTCCCGATGGTGCTCTTGTCAAAGGGTGCCTTTTCTTCAACCGCAACACCGTCCGGCTGGGTAAAGAACATGCGGTCCTTGGCCGGCGCATAGACCACCCCGCGGGTGGGCACGCCGCCTTCGACTAGGGCGATGTTGACGGTGAAATCCCCGCGCCGGTGAATGAATTCCTTGGTGCCGTCCAGCGGGTCCACGATCAGAAACGTATCGCCCCGCGCGGCATGGGTGGCCGCCTGTTCCTCCGTGATCAGCGCCACATCGGGGAACGCGGCGCGCAGCCCGGCGGAAATGATCGCGTCAGCCGCCTTGTCTGCCGCCGTCACCGGGCTGTCATCGGCCTTTGCCTCTACGTCAAAATCGTCGCGCGCGTAGATGTCCATGATCGCATCGCCCGCCTCCAACGCGAGCCTGCGCAACACCCGCGTCAATTCTTGATAGTCCATCCGCGCTCAGAGCCCCTTATTGTTGATTGACAAGGTCTGCTCCCTTATGCTGCGCCCCTAACGGAACGGCAAGAATTCCGTGCCAGATCAGGCAGAGCAAAGGATCGCGACCATGTTTGACAGCTCCCGCAAACCGCAGGGCAACTTCGGCTCGGCCATGTCGTTTGCCGAACTCGTCTATCATTCGATCGTCCGGTCGATCCGCAAACAGCACAACAACGCCTTCATCGCGATCTTCATCAACATGCTGCAGGCGATCCTCTTTGTGCTCGCCTTCTACGCGATGTTCTCCATCCTGGGCATGCGCGGCGCGGCGCTGCGTGGGGATTTCCTGCTTTATATCATGTCAGGCATCTTCCTTTACCTCACGCACATCAAGGCGCTGGGAGCGGTGGCGGGCTCTGAAGGGCCCGCGAGCCCGATGATGCAGCACGCGCCGATGACCACCGCCATCGCCATCGCCTCCGCCGCGCTGGGGGCGCTCTATATTCAGGTGCTGTCGTGTTTCGTGATCCTCTACGTCTATCACGTGGCCTTCGTGCCGATCACCATCGAAGAACCGATTGAGGCGTTTGGGATGCTGCTCTTGGCCTGGTTTACTGGCTGCGCCCTTGGCATGGTGATGCTCGCGGTCAAACCCTGGTTCCCGACCTTTGTGAGCATCTTCACCCAGATTTATCAGCGCGCGAACATGATCGCGTCCGGCAAGATGTTCGTCGCCAACATGCTGCCGGGCTACATGATCGCGATGTTCGACTGGAACCCGCTGTTTCACGCCATCGACCAGTCACGCGGATATGTGTTCCTGAACTACAACCCGCGCTACAGCACCTGGGAGTACGCGTTCTGGGTCGGCGTCGTGCTGCTGGTTATCGGCCTGATGGGTGAGTTTTACACGCGCAAACACGCCTCGCTTAGCTGGAATGCACGCCGTTGAGCACACGAACTCCTTCAAAGAGTTCGGGCCGATTTCTTTGAAAGAAATCGCGCCCGGATCAGCTGTTGCGCCAGCGCAGGTTGTCGCGGCTCAACTGGTCAAGGCGGGTCACGCCCATCAGCTTCATGTCCCGCTCAATCTCGGTGCGCAGGTTGCCCAGCGCGCGCTCTACCCCCGCCTGCCCGGCCGCCGCCAGCGCATAAAGATAGAGCCGCCCGCCAGAGCAGGCTTTCGCGCCAACCGACAGCGCCTTCATCACATGGGTGCCGCGCTGGATGCCGCCCTCGCAGACCACGTCGATCTTGTCACCCACCGCATCGCAGATCTCTGCCAGTTGGTCGAAAGGCGCGCGGGAGCCATCAAGCTGCCGCCCCCCGTGGTTCGACACCATGATCCCCGTGCAGCCGATATCCACCGCGCGCCTGGCATCCTCCACGCTCATGATCCCCTTGAGCGCAAATTGCCCGTTCCACTGGGCGCAGAGCTTTTCAGCATCTTTCCAATTCATCGACTGGTCCAGCATGGTGGAGAAATACTCCCCCACCGACACCGCCACATTGGTCCCGGCCTTCACGTGACCGGAAAGATGCGGCATGTCGAACTTTTCCTTGGTGAACCAGTGGTAGGCCCACATCGGATGCGTAGCAAAACTCAGCAGCGATCCCAGCGTCAGCTTCGGCGGGGAGGTGAAGCCGGTGCGCAGGTCCCGCTCCCTGTTCCCGCCGGTGATGGTATCCACCGTCAGCGCCATCACGTTGAACTTGGCCTCCCGCGCCCGCTCCAAGAGCGCATCGTTGAGCCCACGGTCTTTGTGAAAGTAGAACTGGAACATCTTGGGCCCCGGCGCGATCTTGGCGATCTCCTCCACCGTGACCGTGGCCAGTGAGGAGACGCCGAACATGGTCCCGTGCTTTGTCGCGGCCTTGCCCACCGCGCGCTCACCTTCGTGATGGAAAAGCCGCTGAAGCGCGGTAGGCGCGCAATAGATCGGCATGTCGAGCTTTTGACCCATCACCTCCACGGACATATCGACCTCTTCGACGCCCGCCAGCACGTTGGGCACCAAGTCGACATCATCAAATGCGGAGGTGTTGCGGCGATAGGTGATTTCATCATCCGCCGCGCCGTCGATGTAGTGAAAGATCGGCCCCGGCAAGCGGCGCTTGGCCAGTTTGCGGAAATCGTGGAAGTTGTGACACTCATTCAGGCCCATGGCCGCTTTCCTCCCCGTTTTTTGCGCTGGTAAACTTTTCTTACCAATCTGTCCACCATCCGTAGGATGGGAGTTTCCGAGAGCCCGGCCTCGGGTTTGCCCACCTCATGTCACGACGCGCAGCGTCAAATTGATCCGCCCACCCTTGGGCAGCAGCGTCGATGAGCCCGGCTTGATCCGGTCCACCCCATGATAGGTCAGCCGCGCCTCCCCGCCCATCACCACCACATCCCCCGATTGCAGCCAGATCGATTCCGTCTTGCCGCCACGAGTGGTGTTGCCGATGCGAAAAAGCCCCTCGTCCCCCAGGGACACAGATACCACCGGCCAACGAAACTCCGCCTCGTCCTTGTCCTGGTGCATCCCCATGCGGGCATCCGCGTCATAGTAGTTGATGAGGCAGCATTCTGGTGCCCTCAAGACGCCGGAGACCTGATCCCAGATCGCGAGGACCGGCGCTGGGATTTCCGGCCACGGCACGCCCGACGGGTGTTGCTCCGCATAGCGATAGCCTGACCGGTCCGAAAACCAGCCGAACTGGCCCGCAGAAGTCATGCGCACCGACATGGGCTTACCATAACGTGTCTGAGGCTGAAAAAGCGGCGCGGCCTTGGCGACACCGCGCACGGCATCGAGCACCTCGCGCTGTGTATCCGGGTCCAGAAACCCCTTGTGGATTTCAAATCCCCGCACCCGCAACACCGTCATTTTCCGCCCCCGCCCACGTATGGCCCCAAAAATCCACCCAGAATCCCCCGCAGACGCGCGCCAGGACGGTTGCGAGGGGCATATGCGGCCCCTATATAGCGTCCGAACCGGCGGAGGCATGTCCTTCGGCTTCACCAACAACCGTGGCAAGGGCGCCAAAACGGGCCTACGCCTCGGGCAATCGCCTTAAAGAATAAAGGGATCGAAACATGAGCAAAGTCATCGGTATTGACCTTGGTACAACCAACAGCTGCGTCGCCATCATGGACGGCAGCCAGCCCCGCGTGATCGAAAACGCCGAGGGCGCGCGTACCACCCCCTCCATCGTCGCTTTTACGGACGACGAGCGCCTCGTTGGCCAGCCGGCCAAGCGGCAGGCCGTGACCAACCCGGAAAACACCATCTTTGGCGTCAAGCGTCTGATCGGGCGACGGAATGACGACGCGGACCTGGCCAAGGACCGCAAGAACATGCCGTTTAACGTGATGGACGGCGGCAATGGCGACGCCTGGGTGCAGGCCAAGGGTGAGAAATATTCCCCCTCCCAGATCTCCGCTTTTATCCTCGGCAAGATGAAAGAGACTGCCGAAAGCTACCTGGGTGAGGACGTGACTCAAGCCGTCATCACCGTACCTGCCTACTTCAACGACGCCCAGCGTCAGGCCACCAAAGACGCGGGCAAGATCGCGGGCCTTGAAGTCCTGCGCATCATCAACGAACCGACCGCAGCGGCACTGGCTTACGGTCTCGACAAAGAAAACACCCAGACGATCGCGGTCTATGACCTTGGCGGTGGTACCTTCGACGTGACCATCCTTGAAATCGACGATGGCCTTTTCGAAGTGAAATCCACCAACGGGGACACGTTCCTGGGTGGTGAAGACTTCGACATGCGGATCGTCAACTACCTCGCGGATGAGTTCAAGAAAGAGCATTCCGTCGACCTCACGCAGGACAAGATGGCCCTGCAGCGTCTGAAAGAAGCGGCGGAAAAGGCCAAGATCGAGCTGTCCTCCAGCTCTCAGACCGAGATCAATCAGCCGTTTATCTCCATGGGCGCCAACGGCCAGCCGCTGCACATGGTGATGAAGCTGACCCGTGCGAAGCTTGAGAGCCTGGTCGGAGACCTGATCAAGGCATCGCTCAAGCCCTGCAAGGACGCGCTGAAAGATGCAGGCCTCGCCGCCTCCGACATCGACGAAGTGGTGCTTGTGGGCGGGATGACCCGCATGCCCAAGGTCATCGAAGAAGTGACGAAGTTCTTCGGCAAAGAGCCGCACAAGGGCGTGAACCCCGACGAAGTGGTCGCAATGGGTGCGGCTATTCAGGCGGGCGTGCTGCAGGGCGATGTGAAAGACGTTGTTCTGCTCGACGTGACGCCGCTGTCGCTGGGTATCGAGACCCTGGGCGGTGTCTTCACCCGCCTCATCGACCGCAACACGACGATCCCGACGAAGAAGTCGCAGGTCTTCTCCACCGCCGAAGAC
>JBCCPS010000034.1:0-30047 GCA_039024775.1 Pseudomonadota bacterium | reverse complement strand
GGCGCGGTGGAGCTTTTGGCCTGCATCATGGCGCTGCGCGATGGCGTTGTGGCGCCCACCATCGGGTATCAGGAGCCGGACCCCGACTGCCCGCTGGACGTGGTGCCAAACGAGGCGCGGGAGGCGCAAGTGCATGTGGCGCTGTCCAACGCCTTTGCCTTTGGGGGCATGAACGCGGTGCTTGCGCTCAAAGCGGTCTAAGAGCGCCTATTCGGCAGGCGGGGGCAGGTCTTTCATGGCCCTGGGGCGCCTGCGCCGCAGGCTTTCCATACCCGTGATCAGACGCGCGCCTTTGGAGCGGAAGACGTAGGAATAAAACCAGTTGATCGCCACGATCAGCGGACGTTTGACGCCGATCAGGAAGTAGATGTGCACGATCCCCCAGATCCACCAGGCGAGCCGCCCGGTCAGTTTGAAGCGCCCAATGGACATCACGGCGGAGTTGCGCCCGATGGTGGCGAGGTTGCCCAGGTGGCGATAGCGGAAGGGCGCGGGGGCGGCGCGTCCCGCGCAGAGCGCTGCGATCCGGCGGCCCACATATTTGCCCTGCTGCTTGGCTGCGGGCGCGATGCCAGGCACGGTTTCATCGCCGCGCCAGGCCACGCTGGCGGCGTCGCCGATGACCGAGAGCTCGGGCTTGCCCGGCACGGTCAGATCGTCGGCCACCGCGACACGGCCCACCTTGTCGGTCTCCACGCCCAGCCAACGGCCAAGGTCGGCCACTTTCACGCCCGCCGCCCAGATCGTGGTAGCGGTCGGCATGACCTCCCCGCCCGCGACCACGTGATCCTCTGCGATATGCTCCACCATGACGCCCGTGCGCACGTCCACGCCCAGCTCTTCCAGTGATCTTTGCGCCCTGTCCGATAGGTCTTCGGGGAAGGCCGGCAGCACGCGCGGGCCGCCCTCGATTAGCAGGATGCGCGCGTCCTGCGGCTTAATGCGCCGGAAATCACCCGAAAGCGTGACATGGGCCAGTTCCGCGATGGCACCGGCCATTTCAACGCCAGTGGGCCCGCCGCCCACGATCACAAAGGTCAGCTCCCGCGCGATTTCTTCCGTGTCCTCGCTCACCTCTGCGCGCTCGAATGCCATCAACACGCGCCGCCGCACCTCGGTGGCGTCCACGATGCGCTTGAGCCCGGGAGCGTGTTCGCCCCAGTCGTCATTGCCGAAATAGGAATGAGAAGACCCGTTGGCGACGATCAGATGGTCATAGGCTGCGTCGTGATCCTCGCAAATCACCCGCTGGTTTTCCGTGTCTACGTCCAACACCTTGGACAGGGAGACCTGCACGTTCTTCTGACCGGAAAAGATGCCTCTGATCGGCCAGGCGATGTCCGCCGGGGACAGATCTGCGGTGGCCACCTGATAAAGCAGCGGCTGAAAGAGGTGGTAGTTGCGCTTGTCGATGATCTCCACGTCAACGGGCGCATTGCGCAGGGTCCGCGCGGCAGCAAGCCCGCCAAAACCCGCGCCGATGATCACAACTTTTGGTCTTTGCCTCGCCATGGCCGCCTCCGCGCTCTCCCCACGAGGGTGGCGCGCGAAGGCGCGATGTCAAATCCAGGCTACTGTTCGATCACCGACACTTTGTCATAGCTCGCGGTGAACCCGGTCAGATCAATTGTCAGGTTGACCCGCTGATCGGGGGCGAGCGCGGGCACGATGGTCACAACCGCCTGATTGCCGCGCTTGAACGCAGTCACGTCCTCGGGCGTCATGCCCAGCCGCACGTAGCAGCCCACCGGGTTGCAAAAGGCATAAGGGTAGCGCCGGGCGCTGCCGCCATCCACGGTGATGGTCAGCTGCTGGGGCAGGGCAGTTTCGAGCGGCACAACGATGGTCGCCCCAGCCTCTGCGCGGCCCCCGTCGGGCAGGCGGAACAAGGACACTTCCGCCACCGGATTGCCGTCCCCATCGTCGAGGAGCTGGTACATCTGGCAGGGGTCGGTTTCCTCCTCCGTTTTAATGCAGCGCAGCTCCCAGGCGCCGATCACTTCTGCGGTGTAGGGTTTACCAAGTTCGGGGGTCGCGTTTGCGTCCTCTCCCAGGCTCAGCTGGCTTTCGATCTCAGAGGCGGTGCCTGATTGGGTCTGCACTGTCTCGTCGTTTTGCGTGGTGTCGGTGCTCTGCGCGAAGGCGGTAAAAGACGTGCCAAGCGCCAGGGCCGCGGCGAGGGGCAGTGCGGGAAAAAACTTGCTCATAAAACCGTCCTGTTTGTTGCTTTTGCGCGCCTTAGCATGACCCGCAGGGCTTGTCAGCGGGGATCATCGGGAATTGATCGGGCGCGGTGGGAATTCTGGGCTGAGAATACGAAAACGGGAGCGCGTGGGTTTCTAAGCCTGCGCGCCAAGCCCAAAAAGAAAGAGGGCGCGAAGCACCCTCTTTCCTTTAGTCTCTCCCCGTCGGACTGGGCCGACTTATAAGCGTGACGTTACGAAAGCCCATCGCAGCGGTCAACCAAAAATCTGCACGCGGCAACGCACATGTGCGGGACGCAAAAAAAGCCGCACCCGAAGGCGCGGCCAGTCTGACAGGGAGGAAGTGACCGGCCCCGCACCTTACGTGCCAAACCGGACATTTCCACTATGGCGTCAAAAGGTTAAATTTGTATGTTCATGCCAAATCGCCTGTTGGCGCAAGCAAGGGAGCGGCCACATGGCTCAGGATATTTTCATCGGCGGGGGCGGGCCCGGGTACGCCACCAAGCAGTTTCTGGACATCGGCTATGCCAACCGCCACGGGCTGGTGGCAGGCGCCACGGGCACCGGCAAGACCGTCACGCTGCAAATCCTGGCGGAGGGGTTTGCCGCGCAAGGTGTCCCGGTCTTTCTGTCGGATGTCAAAGGCGATCTTTCAGGTCTGGCCAAGGCGGGTAGTGCCGCGCACAAGCTGCACGCGCCTTTCATGGAACGCGCGGGCAAGATCGGCTTTGACGATTTTGCGTATAGCGGCTTTCCCGTCACATTCTGGGATCTCTATGGCGATCAGGGGCACCCGGTGCGCACCACGGTGGCCGAGATGGGGCCGCTGCTGCTCGCCCAGCTTTTGGGGCTGACAGAGGCCCAGGAGGGCATTCTCAACATCGCGTTCCGCATCGCGGATGAGGACGGCTTGCCGTTGCTTGATCTCAAGGACCTGCAGGCGCTGCTGGTTTGGATCGGCGAAAACGCGAAAGCCATCGCCCTGCGCTACGGCAATGTCTCCACCGCCTCCATCGGGGCCATCCAGCGCCGGTTGCTGGTGCTGGAGAACCAGGGCGCGGCGGATCTCTTTGGGGAACCTGCGCTGGAGCTTGCAGACATCATGCGCACGGACAGCGACGGGCGGGGGATGATCAACATCCTGGCCTCTGACAAGCTGATGGGCGCGCCCAAGCTCTATGCGACTTTCCTGCTTTGGCTTTTGTCGGAACTGTTTGAGGAGCTGCCCGAGGTGGGCGACCCGGACAAACCGAAGCTGGTGTTCTTTTTCGACGAGGCGCATCTGCTTTTTGACGACGCGCCCAAGGCGCTGGTGGACAAGGTGGAGCAGGTGGCGCGGCTCATCCGGTCCAAGGGCGTGGGCGTCTATTTCATCACCCAGAACCCCGCGGATGTGCCGGAAGACATCTTGGGCCAGCTTGGCAACCGCGTGCAGCACGCGCTGCGCGCCTTCACTGCCAAAGACCGCAAGGAGCTGCGGCAAGCGGCGGAGACCTACCGCGAGAACCCCCGCTTTGACACCGAGGAGGCGATCCGGGAGGTCGGCGTGGGCGAGGCAGTGACGTCCTTTCTGCAAAAGAAAGGCGTGCCGGGCGTGGTGGAGCGGACGCTGATCAGGCCCCCGTCTTCGCAGTTGGGGCCGATCCAGCCGGCAGAGCGCGCGGCGGTGATGCGGGCCTCTCCCATGGCGGGCAAGTACGACAAGCGGCTGGACCGCGAAAGCGCCTTTGAAATGCTGCGCGCGCGCGCCGACAAGGCCGCGGCGGAGGCCGCGCGGGCGGAAGAGGAAGCAGAAGAGGCGGAGAGCCCCGCGCAGCGCGAGTTCAACAGCGCGCGCCGCTATGCGGGCAAACGCGTGGCGCGGTCCACATCCAGGCCCACACGCCGCCGCAAAACGGAGACCTTTGGCGGCGCGGTGGCCAGCGTCGTGATCAAGGAGCTCAAGGGCACGACCGGCAGACGCATTGTGCGCGGCATTTTGGGAGGGCTGTTCAAAGGGCGGTGAGGCGGGCTTTAGCCTGGCCTCATTTCTCCGGAATCAAACCCCGCGGCGAAAACCGCAGTACCAAAAGCAACACCAGCCCCATCGTCATCAACCGCATATGCGCCGCTGAGTCGAGCAGATGTTCCTTGAGCGCAGAGCCATCCGGCATGCCCGCCGTGATCACGTTCATCAGCCAGAGCCCCATCGGCTCAACCTGCGTCCAGAGGAACCAGATGAGGAACCCGCCCAGCACAGCGCCCAGGTTGTTGCCAGACCCGCCCACGATCACCATCACCCAGACCAGAAAGGTGAACCGCAGCGGCTGGTAGGTGCCGGGCGTCAACTGGCTGTCGAGCGTCGTCATCATCGCACCCGCGATCCCGCAAATGGCAGAGCCCAGCACGAAAACCTGCAGATGCCGCGCGGTCACGTCCTTGCCCATCGCCTCCGCCGCGACCTCATTGTCGCGAATGGCGCGCATCATGCGGCCCCATGGCGAATGCAGCGCGCGTTGCGCCAGCCAGAGCATCACCAGCAGCGCTGCGCCAAAGAGCCCGATGTAGAGCACTTTGACCCAGAGCGTGGAGCTCAGCACCGGGTCGTAGCCCAGCGCGGCGGCGCGTTCGACAAAGGCGGGATCGCCTTGCAGGTCAATCTCGTAAGGCACAGGCCGGGGGATGCCGACCACGTTCTTGACGCCCCGCGTCAGCCAGTCCTCGTTCTTAAGCACCGCGATGATGATCTCCGCAATCCCCAGCGTGGCGATGGCCAGGTAGTCAGACCGCAGGCCAAGCGCCGTCTTGCCGATCACCCAGGCAGCAGCGGCGGCAAAAGCCCCGCCAAGCGGCCAGGCCAACAGCATGATGAGCCCGTAGTCGCGGTAGTTTTCCGGGCTGCCGGGGTTCAGCCCACCCAGATAGCCGAATTGCGCAGGATTGATGTCTTCGACCGCCTCCACCGCCGGATCAAAGAGGCCCCGAAAGGTGAAAAAGCCCACAATCAGAACGCCCAGCACGATCACCGCGCGCAGCCAGCCTGCCTTCATCCGCGCTACGATGGCCACCGCGACAACGATCACGGCCAAAGCAAAAAGTAGCGCGCCCAGGATCGAAAAGCCCCCCGCCGACCAGGCGCCGGGCGTGGCGGGCATGCCCACGAGGATCGCCGCGAGCCCGCCCAGGGCCACAAACCCCATGATCCCGACGTTGAAAAGCCCCGCAAAACCCCATTGCAGGTTCACACCCAGCGCCATGATGGCGCTCACAAGCCCCATCTGCACGATGAAAAGCGCGGCATTTGCGCCCTGTTGCAGGCCGACGATCACGATGAGCCCGGCGACAACGGCAAACAGCAGGGTGTTTCTGACGGTCTCACTCATGTCGTGGATTGTCCTTTGAAGAGCCCGGTGGGTTTGACCAAGAGCACGATGAGTAGGATCACGAAGCTCACCGCGAATTTGTAGTCGGTGGAGAGAAGCTGCACGAGGCCCGAGACCTCCATGTTCTCCGGCAACAGGTGGTTGAGCACCCGCTTCCAGGCGTAAGTGATCGTGACTTCCGAGAAAGCGATGACAAAGCCCCCCGCGATGGCGCCCACCGGGCTGCCCAGCCCGCCGACGATGGCTGCGGCAAAGATCGGCAGGAGCAGCTGGAAGTAGGTGAAGGGCTTGAAGCTCTTGTCGAGGCCATAGAGCACGCCCGCCGTGGTGGCGAGAGCCGCCACAAGGATCCAGGTGATCATCACCACCCGCTCGGGGTTGATGCCGGAGAGCAGGGCAAGATCTTCATTGTCCGAATAGGCCCGCATCGACTTGCCCGCCCGCGTCTTGTTGAGAAACCAGAAGAGCGCGATCACCACGATCACCGCCGTCACGATGGTGATGCCCTGCGTGGTTTTGAAGGCCAGCCCCTCGCGCAGGCCCGTCATCTCTCGGAACTCGCGGGCACGGATGATGAAACGCTCGCCGTCGGCAAAGCTTTGATCATCCGCCCCGATGATAAAGCGCGTAAGCCCGTTATAGATGAAGGTGATGCCGAGGCTGACGATCACCAGGATCACCGGTTTCGCTTTCTTGGTGCGATAGAATTTGTAGACCGCCCGGTCGGTGCCCAGCAGCAGCAGGCAAGTGAGGCCAATGGCAAAGGGCACGGTGAGCAGGGCCGTCGGCAGCGACCCAAAGTTGATCCCCCAGCTTTGGAAAAGCCAGGTCAGCAGCACAGCAGACATCGCTCCCAGCGCCATCGTGTCGCCATGGGCGAAGTTGGAAAACCGCAGAATCCCGTAGACCAGCGTGACCCCGAGCGCACCCAGCGCCAGTTGCGCGCCGTATGCGAGGCCGGGGATGAAGACGAAGTTCGCGAAAGCGACGATTGCGTTAAGGAAATCCATCAGGGCATCCCCTCGCACCTACCGTAGAATGTTCGGACCAGGCCGATCTCTGAATTCAGCATCACCATATTCGCCAACCCGTCGTATTGGACCCCCAAAAGCACCATAGCGTTGGCAATCGGATAGCGCGTTACGCTCAGATAGCTTGGATCGTAGGTTAAAAGAGCAGGTGCGGTAAAACCTCGAAACTCAAGCTCACCGAATTTCTGTTTGAGTATGGACCGAAAGATTACGCCGCCATAGGGGTTGGCCTCACAAGGTTCCTGGTTCTTACAGTACACAGGGAATTCGCAGGTAAGCTCTAGCCTGTTTGGCGGTGGTGTTTCTTCCGCCTGCACCGCACCGGACAGAGCGAGCAGAGCAAGCCAAATGCGAAGTTGGGCCCGCATCCTCACCCCCCCAAAAAGCTCTTGCGCACGTCTTCATCCGCCAAAAGCTCCTTGCCCGTGCCGGAATACGCATTGCGCCCCTGCACCAGCACGTAGCCCTTGTCGGCGATCTCCAGCGCCTGGCGCGCGTTCTGCTCCACCATCAGGATGGGGATGCCCGTGCGCGCCACTTCGATGATCCGGTCGAATAGCTCATCCATCACGATGGGGGACACGCCCGCTGTGGGCTCATCCAGCATCAGCACCTTGGGCTGTGTCATCAGCGCGCGGCCGACGGCAACCTGCTGGCGCTGTCCGCCCGATAGCTCCCCCGCCGCCTGATGGCGCTTTTCCTTCAGGATCGGAAAAAGATCAAAGACCTGCGCCATCGTGTCCGAGAAATCATCCGTGCGGATAAACGCCCCCATCTCCAGATTTTCCTCCACCGTCATGGAGGTGAAGATATTGGCGTTCTGCGGCACAAAGCCCATGCCCTGGATCACCCGGTCCTGAGGCGACAGCCCCGTAATGTCCTTACCATCAAGCCGCACCGACCCCTGCCGCATGTCCAGCATCCCAAAGACCGCCTTCATCCCCGTGGACTTGCCCGCTCCATTGGGCCCCACGATCACGGCAATCTCGCCCTGATCTACCGCAATCGTGCAATCATGCAGGATGTCCGGCCCCGCCCCGTACCCCGCAGTCATGCTATCACCGATCAGAAACGCATTCCCGGTATCCATCGCCCGCCGCGTCCCGGGCGAAGGCGTCAGCGTGCCCTGGCCCTTAGGGTTGGTGATCGAGGCATCCTTATTGCCCCGGTCGTCCTGGTATGGATCACTCAACACGTGCCCCCTTTTTTTGGCCAAAAATATCCCGGGGGTTTGGGGGCAGAGCCCCCAATTCTGTCGGATTGGCACAGCCAATTCGAAACCAATTCAAGCACCGACCTTATCCTTGTTCTTCAACCCGGTGCCCAGGTACGCCTCGATCACCTGCTCGTTGGCCTTGATCTCATCCAGCGTGCCCTCCGCCAGAACGCGCCCCTCCGCCATGCAGATCACCGGATCACAGAGCCGCCCGATGAAATCCATGTCGTGCTCGATCACCACAAAGGTGTAGCCACGTTCCGCGTTGAGCCGCAGGATCGCGTCGCCAATGGTGTTCAGCAGCGTCCGGTTCACGCCGGCACCCACCTCATCCAGAAACACGATCTTGGCATCCACCATCATCGTGCGGCCCAGTTCCAGCAGCTTTTTCTGCCCGCCAGAGACCTGGCCCGCTTTCTGTTCCGCCAGATGCTCAATCGTCAGAAACTCCAGCACCTCGTCGGCCTTGGCGCGCAGCGCGCGTTCCTGATCCGCGATGCGCTTGCGCCCGAACCAAGTGTTCCAGAGCGTCTCTCCCACCTGATCGCCCGGCACCATCATCAGGTTCTCGCGACAGGACATGGAGGCGAATTCATGAGCGATCTGGAAGGTCCGCAGCAGCCCCTTGTGAAAAAGCGTATGCGGCGGCAGGCCCGTGATGTCCTCCCCGTCCATCGTCACGCGCCCGGAGGTTGGTTCAAGAACGCCCGCGATCACATTGAAAAGCGTGGTTTTCCCGGCTCCATTGGGTCCGATCAGACCGGTGATCGAGCCCTGCTCGATCGTCATGCTGGCGCCGTCCACCGCGTGAAAGCCGCCAAAATGCTTGTGCAGGTCACTTACGACAATCATCTGTCTTCCCTCGCCGGGAGCCTCAGGAGCCAAGCCACCCATAGCAAAAGCGCAGCCCGCATCGCCGCGGGCTGCGCATGGGTCTAAGGCACCGGCTTACTTGAAGCCGATGGTCTCATTCACGCCGTTCTGCACTTCGATCAGGCGGTAGTTGCCAGCCGATTCACCCGGGCCGATCAGTTCAACCGCAGAGGCGCCGACATAGTCGATGTCCGTGCCGGCCTTGATCAGCTCCAGCGCCTTTGCCAGTTCCCCGGGGAAGATCTGCTCACCGGGCGCGTTGGCAACCTCAAGGATCTTGGCCTGGTAGTCGCCCGGCTCGGTGGAGCCTGCCGCCTGCATCGCCAGCATGATCAGCGCCGCCGCGTCGTAGGATTCAGGCGTGTAGGGGGAGGAGCCGTCAAAGCCCGCCGCCTCGGCCATGCCCACAAACGTGTCGATGCCGTTGCCCTGCGTGCCCGCGATCACCCCGTAAGAGCCATCGAGGTCCGGACCGATCGTCTTGGGCAGGTTCTCCCCGATCATGCCGCCGGGCAGACCAAACTGGTCCCAGGCACCGGAGTCAAGCGCTGCCTTGATGATGCCCGCGCCGCCCTGGTCGAGGTAGCCAGCGACCACAAGCAGGTCGCCACCCGCAGAGGCCAGCGCGCCCATTTCGGCCGAGTAATCCGCCTTACCGTCCTCGTGCGCCGCCACGATGGTCACTTCACCGCCGATGGCTTCAAAGGAGGACTGGATCGCATCCGCCAGACCCTTGCCGTAGTCGTTGTTGGTGTAGGTCAGCGCGATGGACTGCACCCCGCGTTCCTGCAGCACTTCCGCGATCACCTCGCCTTCGCGCGCATCGGAGGGGGAGGTGCGGAAGAAGAGGCCGTTGTCTTCCATCGTCGTCAAGCCCGGCGACGTGGCGGAGGGCGAGATCATGATCATACCGTTCGGGATCGCCACGTTCTGCAGCACCGCACCCGTCACGCCGGAGCAATCCGCGCCCACGAGGCCCTTGATGCCTTCGCCGATCAAACGCTCGGCAGAGGCCACGGCCATGCCGTTGTCGATGCACCCGCTGTCGCCACGCTCTGCCGTGACGGTCATGCCATCCAGCAACATGCCGCTTTCGGTGACTTCCGCCATCGCCATCTCCGCGCCCGAGGCCATCGGCCCGGTCAGCGATTCAATGGGTCCGGTAAAGCCAAAGAGCACGCCCAGCTTGATCTCTTTTGCGTGGCCGTCGGCATATGCCGCGCCGCCCACAAGTGCCGCAGCCGTCGAGGCCAAAAGCAGCTTTTTCATGTCTTTCTCCCTTATTGGAACGTTTCGTCCTGCGCGAAAGGTAAGGCCAGCCCCCACAAAAGAAAAGCAGTAATCCCCGCCGACCCGCAGGACGTGTGGGCGGCCCCGCGCGCCTGTTGGAAAAGCGGGCGGGCGGGTGTAGCGTTGACCCATAGCACCCATTTCGAGGAGACCTGCCATGCCCTTTCCCCGAGCGATCCGCGCGGCCACCTGCTCTGCGATCCTGTCCCTTGGCGCAGCCCTGCCAGCCGCCGCACAGGAAAACGCCCGCATGGAGGTCGTGGTCAGCGGACTTGATGCGCCCTGGGGGATCGCCCCGCTTGCGGACGGACGTGTGCTAATCACTGAAAAAAGCGGCACTCTCCTTCTGGCGGGGCCGGGTGGCACCAACCGCGTCTCCGGCACGCCCAGCGTGCAGGACCGTGGCCAGGGCGGGCTGCTGGACATCACGCTGGCGCGGGATTTCGAACAGACGCGGGAGCTCTTTCTCACCTATGCCAAACCGCAACGCGGCGGGGCGGGCACGGCGCTGGCCAAGGCGCGGTTGTCCGACGACGGCAGCCGCCTGGAAAACCTGACAGAGCTTTTTGAGGCGGCGCCCGGCTTTGGCGGCGGGCGGCACTTTGGCAGCCGCGTGGTGGAAGCGCCCGACGGCACGCTCTTTGTCACCATCGGCGACCGCGGCGACCGGCCCAGCGCGCAGGACCGCTCCAACCACAACGGCGCTATCGTGCGGGTGAACCGCGACGGCACGGTGCCCACCGACAATCCCTTTCTGGGCCAAAGCGACGTGCTGCCAGAGATTTGGTCTTACGGCCACCGCAATCCCCAGGGCGCGGGGCTCGATCTGAATGGCAACCTCTGGACGGCCGAACACGGCGCGCGCGGCGGGGACGAGGTGAACGCCGTCAAGAAAGGCGCCAACTTCGGCTGGCCGGTGATTTCTTACGGCGTGCATTATTCGGGCGGCAAGATCGGCGAGGGCACGGCGAAGGCAGGGATGGAGCAACCCGAATTCTACTGGGACCCTTCGATGGCCCCCTCCGGTCTGATGGTCTACTCGGGCAAGATGTTTCCCGCCTGGCGCGGCGACATCTTCGTGGGCTCGCTCAAATTCGACTACATCGCGCGGCTGGAGGGCAGCCCCCTGCGCGAGGTTGCCCAGATCAAGAACGACGCAACCCTGCGGGTGCGCGACATCGTGGAAGGACCGGACGGCGCGATCTGGTTCATCTCGGTGGGCAACGGCAGCGTCTACCGCCTCACCGCATCCTGAAGGAGCCACGCCATGAAATTCATCTCAAGCCTTCTGATGTGTCTCGTGTTGCTGGCCCCGGGCGCGCAGGCACAGCAGGATTCCGTCTTCGACAGCTACGAAGACTACGCTGCCTTCGTTGACCAACACGTCATGCAGCGCGACTTCATCATGTTGATCCTGCGCCTGGGCGGGCGCGATGAATACAGCCAGGAGCAGCTCGAGCAGACCAATGCCCAGTTGCGCGGCATCTGGCAGGAGGACTTCCAGAACGCATCCGTCTTCCGCGAAGAGGACTTGGGCGGCGGGCTCAGGCAGGAAGGCCGGCTCTACTGGTCCGGCACCGGCTACGCCTATTTCTACGCGCTGATGCACCAGCGCGAGAACGACTTCGTCGTGCTCAGCTTTCACCTCAACACCAATAGCCGCGACGTGCTGGACCGCTTCTAGCCTTCTTTCCGGTCTGGAGCCGCCCTTGCTTGAGCACGTCAGGACCGAGCCCCATCAGGTTGCCAAGAAAAATCGCGGAGGGTCCGAGCTTGCTCGGAAACCGCTATTTTACTTGGGAAGCGGATGGGGGTCGGTCATGAAAGGGATCAATCAAGGTCGGCTCCGGATTTCCGGGATGGAGGGTCCCGCAGCGCCAAACCAATCATGTCATGCGCGCTTGCGCGCTCCTTTTAACAGGACCCGGCGCCTCAGATCGACAACCGGGCCGCGTGGCTGCCCCGCTCGCGGTAGGGCGTGGTCTCATAATGCGCGCGGTAGCACTTGGAGAAATGCGAGGGTGAGGCAAAGCCGCAAGCAAGGGCCACGTTGATCACGCTCATGTCCGTCTGCATCAGCAGGTTGCGCGCCTTCTGCAGGCGCAGCTCCATGTAATAGCGCTTGGGGCTCCGGTTGAGGTACCTTCGAAACAGCCGCTCCAACTGGCGCGTGGACATGCCCACATCCTTGGCCAGCAGCGAGGGGCTGATCGGCTCCTCGATGTTGGCCTCCATCATCTGGATCACCTGGCTCAGCTTGGGGTGGCGCACGCCGATGCGGGTGGGCACGCTGAGCCGCTGGGTGTCCTGATCGGTGCGGATGGAGGAATAGATCAACTGGTCCGCCACGGAGTTCGCCAGCTCCTCGCCCTGTTCATCCGCGATCATCTTGAGCATAAGATCGATGGAGGACGTCCCACCTGCGGTGGTGAGCCTGTTGCCATCCACCACAAAGACCGACTTCGTCAGTTCGACCTCCAAGAACTCTTCTGAAAAACTGTCCTGGTTTTCCCAGTGGATCGTCGCGCGCTTGCCATCCAAGAGCCCGGCCCGGGCCAACGTATAAGCTGCGGTGCACAGTCCGCCTACTGTCACGCCCTTGCGCGCCTCACGCCGCAGCCAGCCCAAGAGCCGTTTCGTTGTGGCCGCCTGCACATCAATGCCGCCGCAGACCATCATCACGTCGTCCCGGGCCAGCTCGCTCAGATCGCTGTCGAGCGCAAAGACCGCGCCCGCAGAGCTCGCCATCGTCTCCCCGCCTTCGCCTACCACGGTCCAGGCATAAACATCCCAACCGGCCATGCGGTTGGCAATGCGCAAGCACTCCACGGCAGAGGCAAAGCTGAGCAGCGTGAAATTCTCAAGCAGGACAAAGACAAACCGCTTCGGTTTGTCGGGGTCCTGCGGAATACGCGTGGCGGGGCGCTGGTCGGACATCAGCGGTCTCTCATAGCTTCACATTCGCCCCGTAGAGCACCGGGGGCGGCGCGGTCAAGAGAACTTTGACCGCCTGCGTTAACACCCGTCAAGCGGTGCGCATTTGGGTTCTGGTCACGGCCCATGACATTGCGTATACCAAGCGCTCAGACCCGCGCCCCAGACCCATCCGCGCGGGCAAAGCGGAGCATGCACATGACCCAATGGAGCAAATCGAGCTGGCGCGCTTTTCCGCGTGTCCAGATGCCCGACTACCCCGATCAGGCGGCCCTCAAGGCTGTCGAGGCGGAGCTGTCGCGCTATCCCGTTTTGGTCTTTGCCGGTGAAGCGCGGCGGCTGAAGACCCAGCTCGCCGCCGCAGGCCGGGGCGAGGCATTTTTGCTGCAAGGTGGCGATTGCGCAGAGAGTTTTGAGCAGTTCAGCTCGGATGCCATCCGCGACACCTTCAAGGTGATGCTGCAGATGGCCATCGTGCTGACCCATGGCGCGAAGGTGCCGGTGATCAAGGTGGGCCGCATGGCCGGCCAATTCGCCAAACCGCGCTCTGCGCCCACCGAGGTTGTGGGCGGCGTGGAGCTGCCCAGCTACCGGGGCGATATCATCAATGAGCTTGCCTTTGACGAGGCTGCGCGCGTGCCCGATCCGGCCAAGATGTTGCGCGCCTACACGCAAGCCGCAGCGACGCTGAACCTCATCCGCGCGTTCTCCACCGGGGGCTACGCGGACGTGCAGCAGGTGCACGGCTGGACACTGGGCTTCACGGACGGGGAGGAGGCGCAGAAGTACCGCGAGGTCGCAAATCGCATCTCCGACACACTTGATTTCATGGCCGCGGCTGGCGTCACGTCAGAAACCGCGCATACGCTGCAGACGGTGGATTTCTACACCAGCCATGAATCGCTTTTGCTGGAGTATGAAGAAGCGCTCTGCCGTCAGGACAGTCTGACGGGCAAATGGCTTGCAGGCTCCGGGCATCTGATCTGGATCGGGGACCGCACGCGCCAGCCCGATGGCGCGCATGTGGAATTCGCCCGCGGCGTCTCTAACCCCATCGGGCTCAAGTGTGGGCCGACGATGGAGGTGAGCGACCTCAAGCGCTTGATGGCCAAGCTCAATCCGGAGAATGAAGAAGGCCGGTTGACCCTGATCGCGCGTTTTGGCGCCGGCACGGTGGGCGACCATCTGCCCAAGCTCTTGCGCGCCGTTGAGGAAGAGGGCGCCAATGTCGTTTGGACCTGCGATGCGATGCACGGCAACACGATCAAAAGCGCCTCGGGCTACAAAACACGGCCCTTCGATTCCGTGCTGCGCGAAGTCCGGGAATTCTTCGCGGTCCACGCCGCAGAGGGCACGGTGCCTGGCGGCGTGCACTTTGAGATGACGGGGCAGGATGTGACCGAATGCACTGGCGGCGTGCATGCGGTGCGCGATGAAGACCTCTCGGACCGGTACCACACCGCCTGCGATCCGCGCCTGAACGCAAGCCAGTCTCTTGAGTTGGCTTTCCTGGTGGCAGAAGAGCTTTCCGCGCGCCGGACCACGACAGCGGCAAAACAGGCGGTCTAGCGTGCGGCCCGGGGGTGACCCCGGGCTGCGGCATTGCCGTAATGCCGGTTCAGTCGCGGTCTGATTTGATCAAGCGCAGGTAGGGCGGCCGCGTGTTCTGATCTTTGGACTTGTGCTCAAAGGGCTTTGCGTCCTCCGCAAAAGCGGCTGGTTTGGCTGCGGGCTCTGGCCCGGGCGCGGGCGGCGCCACCGGGAGCGTGGGAGCGGGCCCGTCGGTCTGCATCAGCGGCTCGATATGGGTGTGCGTGATGTCAAATCGGCGGGGTGCCAAACCGATGTCGCCCTTGGTCACAAGACACCCCAAAGCGCGGCTCACATCACCAAAATCGCTTTTCAACGGCAACAGCAGCACCTTGGCTTCCAGATCCGGTCGCGCAACCCCGGAGGCCGCGGTGAGCGTCAGCGTGCAGCTTGCAGGTCTTTGGAACACGTCCTCTAGCGCGTCAGCAACTTGTTTGCGGTGCGTGGGCGCAAAGAAGGTGGTCAGCGGCATGCCGCGCACTTCCATGCCCATCAGATCGTTGAGATGGCTGCCCGCAACCCTTAACCGTGCTATCCCCGCTGCGATCCGTTCAAGGATGAAGGAGTTTTCCAGCGCCAGTTCAAGTCCGCGCGGATCGATATCGGACCGTTTCGGCATCAGCCGCCCGGCGCGGAGCGCTTCCCAATAGGCTTCGACCTGCGCCACCGCGGCAAAGCCAGTCTCTGGCAGATACTCTGTCATGCTGATCACATTCTGCGCGTTTTGCGTCTGCTTGTCCATGAATGGCACCTCACGACTTCAACCTGTGGTCACATTTTCAGCTTTGCAAGTGCGGGTCAGATCACCGCCCGGTCACATGCTTGCGACATAAGTAAGCTAAATTTGCGCGAAAATCGCCACGATTGTGAACAAAAGGTTAATGACCGCGCGGGCTTGCCCCCTGTGCACGCAGTCCATATTGCATCTGCATGTGCCAGACGGAGGAAGGTTGGCGATGACACTCAAGTCGATGACGGGCTTTGCCTCCGCAAGTGGCGCGCAGGCCCCTTTCTCCTGGACTTGGGAGCTGCGCAGCGTGAATGGCAAGGGCCAGGACATTCGGCTGCGCGCGCCTGATTGGGTGCCGGGCCTGGAAGCGGCGCTGCGGAAAACGCTGGGGGCTGCCACGGCACGGGGCAACATTACCTGCAACTTGCGGCTCACGCGTGAAGACGCGGGCGCAGATCTGGAAGTGAATGCGGCCCAGCTTGACGTGATCCTGCAGGCCCTGCATCAGATCGAGACGCGCGCGATGGAAGCGGGCGTGTCGCTCGCCCCGTCAAAGGCCAGCGACATCGTGGCCCTGCGCGGCGTGCTGGACCAACCCGTCCAGCAAGATGACGGCGCGGCGCTCGCGGCCGCTCTGCTGTCGGATTTCGAAGCGGTGCTGTCGGATTTCAACGCGATGCGCGCGAACGAAGGCGCGGCACTCGCCCAAGTGCTTGAGGGACAACTGGCAGAAGTGGCGGCGCTGACCACGCAGGCGGCGGCGCTGACGGAGCAGCGCGCCGAAGAGATGGCGCAAACGCTCAAGCGCAATCTTGCGCGTGTCATGGACACTGTCGAGGACATGGACGAGGGCAGGTTCATGCAAGAGCTGGCCCTGATCGCGGTTAAGGCGGACGTGACCGAAGAACTTGACCGGCTGACCACCCATGTGGACGCAGCCCGCACGCTCATCGAAAGCGGCGGGCCGGTTGGCCGCAAGCTCGATTTTCTGATGCAGGAGTTCAACCGCGAGGCCAACACGCTTTGCGCCAAGGCGCAGATGAAGGAGCTGACGGCCACCGGGCTCGCGCTCAAAGCCGTGATCGACCAAATGCGGGAACAAGTGCAGAATGTGGAGTAGTCGATGACCCAGCGCCGTGGCCTCCTGATCATCCTCAGTTCGCCCTCAGGTGCGGGCAAGTCCACGCTGGCGCGCGCGCTGATGACTTGGGACCCTACGCTCACCTTTTCGGTATCGGCCACCACCCGCCCGCCGCGGGAAGGGGAGCAGGATGGCAAGGACTACTTCTTTGTCAGCGAGGATGATTTTCGCAAATCGGTGAGTGTGGGCGAGATGCTGGAGCATGCCCATGTCTTCGGCAATTTCTATGGCTCGCCCAAGACGCCGGTGGAACGGGCGATAGAGGAAGGCCGCGATGTGATTTTTGACATCGACTGGCAGGGCGCTCAGCAGATCCGCACCTCCACGCTGGGGGCCTTCACCCTGTCGATCTTCATCCTGCCGCCCTCCATCCCGGAGCTGCACCGCCGCCTGATTAGCCGCGGCAAGGATTCGCCCGAGACGATTTCAAAACGGATGCAGAAAAGCTGGGACGAGATCAGCCATTGGGACGGCTATGATTACGTGCTGATCAACGATGATTTGGCCGTGACAGAGGACCGGTTGAAGACCATCATCGCGGCAGAGCGCATGAAACTGGCGCAACAGCCGGGCCTCGGCGTGCATGTGCGGCGCCTGCAATCGGAATTCGAGGATATGACATGACCATCTACGCTTTGGGCGATGTGACGCCCGCGATTGATCCCAGCGCCTGGGTGGCGCCCGATGCCAATGTGATCGGCAATGTGACGCTGGGTCCGAACGTCGGCGTATGGTTCTGCGCGACGATGCGGGGCGATAATGAGCCGATTGTTGTGGGCGCGGGCTCAAACGTGCAGGAAAACTGTGTCTTTCACACGGACATCGGCTATCCGCTGACGGTGGGGGAGAAGTGCACCATCGGCCACAAGGTGATGCTGCATGGCTGCACAATTGGGGACAATTCCCTCATTGGCATGGGGGCCACGGTGCTCAACGGGGCCAAGATCGGCAAGAACTGCCTCATCGGGGCGGGCGCGCTGATCACTGAGAAAAAGGAGATACCGGACGGCTCGCTCGTGATGGGGGCACCGGGCCGGGTGGTGCGCGAATTGGACGCCGCAGCGATCCAGATGCTGACTGCCTCTGCCATGGGCTATGCGCAGAACGCGGCCCGGTTCCGGCAGGACCTGAAAGCGGTCTAGTGCCTAGCAGCACCGATGCCTTGCTGGGTGCTTTGCCGCTGCCCGCCCTTGCGATCAACTCGAATGAACGCATTGAGGCCGCCAATCCGGCCGCGCTTGCTCTGCTGGGCGAGGGCATCTTGGAACGACACTTCATCACCGCGTTGCGCCAGCCCGCACTTGTCGAGGCTGTGGAGGCTTGTCTGCAAGACGATGTGCCCCGCAAGGAAACCTATCTGTCGGGGGAGGCCAACACCGACGTCACCTATGACGTGCATGTGGCCCCGACGGGCACCGGGCTGGTCCTGCTGACCCTTCAGGATACGACACAGATGCATCAGGCCGGGCAGATGCGCCGCGACTTTGTCGCGAATGTGAGCCATGAGCTGCGCACGCCGCTGACCTCCCTGATGGGGTTCATAGAGACTTTGCGCGGTCCGGCGAAAGACGACCCGGCTGCCCAGCAGCGGTTTCTTACGACCATGAGCGCGGAAGCCGACCGGATGAACCGGTTGGTGGCCGATCTATTGTCCCTTAGCCGAGTGGAAAGCCAAGGCCGTATCAGGCCGACGACGGCAATTGAGCTTGCCCCAGTGCTCACCGCAACATTGCGCAATCTCAACCCCTTGGCGGTCGAGGCTGATGTCATAATCGAAGCTGACATTCCAAAAGAGCCGCTGCATGTGCTGGGCGATGCGGATCAGCTGCTGCAGGTCTTCACCAATCTTGTGGAGAACGCCATCCGCTACGGCGCAACCGGGCAAAGGGTGCGCGTGGCTGCGCGTGCGGCCTTGCGCGAGGCCGCGCTGCGCGCACCTGCGGTGCGCATAGAGGTGCAGGATTTCGGGCCGGGCATCGACCCGCAGCACCTGCCGCGCCTGACGGAGCGGTTTTACCGCGCCGACAGTCACCGCAGTCGGGCGTTGGGCGGTACCGGCCTGGGGTTGGCCATCGTCAAACACATCCTCAACCGCCATCGCGGCAGGCTCAAGATCGCCTCAGAGCCGGGGCAGGGGGCGACTTTCACGGCGATCCTGCCGCTTGCGGACGCGGATCCAAGCTGACCAAAGGTCACCCAAAGGGCTGTCATAAAACTGTAACGTAACTGTCACAAAAGCGCAGTTGGGCAGGGGTAGCTCCCCCCGCAGAGGCGTTAAGGCCTCCGTAACCAAAGATGATCAGGAGAGAGCATGTCTTTCACCAAACGCACCACCTCCGCGCTGGCTATTGCCGCGCTGAGCGCAACCGCAGCCGCCGCACGTGACAATGTGCAGATTGCAGGGTCCTCGACCGTGCTGCCCTATGCCTCCATCGTGGCAGAGCTTTTCGGCGACAACACCGACTTCCCCACACCGGTGGTGGAATCAGGTGGCTCCTCCGCCGGGCTCAAGCGGTTCTGCGAAGGGGTCGGCGAGAACACCATCGACATCGCGAACGCCTCCCGCGCGATCCGCGAGCGTGAAATTGCTGCATGCGCCGAAAACGGCGTGACCGACATCATTGAAGTGCGCATCGGCTATGACGGCATCGTGTTTGCCTCCCAGCAGTCCGGCCCGGCCTTCACCGCGTTCCAGCCTGCCGACATCTTCAACGCCATCGGCGCGCAGGTGCTGGTGGACGGCGCCATCGTCGAGAACCCGCACACGAGCTGGTCCGACTTCAATGGCGATCTGCCCGCAGCCGAGATCGCGATGTTCATCCCCGGCACCAAGCACGGCACCCGCGAAGTCTTTGAAGACAAGGTGCTGCTGAAGGGCTGCGAAGACACCGGTGCGATGCAGGCCATGATGGATGGCGGCATGGACGAAGATGCAGCCGAAGACGCCTGCCTTGACGTGCGTCAGGACGGCCGCTCCGTAGACATTGACGGCGATTACACCGAAACGCTGGCGCGCATCGACGCCAACCCCGACGGGATCGGCGTCTTTGGCCTGTCGTTCTACGAGAACAACACCGACAAGCTGAAGGTGGCCACGATGGGCGGCATCGCGCCTTCGACCGAGACCATCGCGTCCGGTGAATACCCCGTGTCCCGCCCGCTGTTCTTTTACCTCAAGAAGGCGCACATCGGCGTGATCCCGGGTCTCAAGGAATTCGCGCAGTTCTTTACGGCGGATGAAATCTCCGGCCCCGGCAGCCCGCTGGCGCAATACGGCCTCGTCGCGGACCCCGAGCTTGCGCAAACGCAAGAAGCGGTAGCCAACGAGGTCATCATGGGTGGCGGTTCCTAAGCCCATGCAAGAACGGGGGTGGCGTGCTGCGCCGCCCCTTTTGCACTGCCGCCAGCGAAGGCGATGAAAGACCCATGGGGGCCACATGCCACTGTTTTGGCTGATTTTGATTGTCGTGGGCGTCGCGACCCTAGGCTTCGTGCTGGGCCGCAGCCGCGCCCTGGCGGCGGCAAACGGCGAGCGGCGCGCGCTGCATTCGCTGCCCGGCTACTACGGCTTGAACGTCTTCATCAAAGTGCTGGTGCCCGCGCTTTTGGTGTTGGTGGGCTGGCTATTGATCCAGCCCCTGGTCATCAACAACGCGGTCTCAAGCGTTCTGCCCGATACCGGAACAGAGCGCAGCCTTCTCATGTCAGAGATCCGCCGCACGGCCACGGCCCTGAGCGTCGCGCAGGACGAGGGCCTGCTGCCCCCCGCCGTGGCGCGCGATGGGGGCGCCGACCTTGATGTCATCTCCCAGGCGCTGCGAGACGCAGGCCAGATCATCACGACCGAGCTGACGCGCCCCGTGCTGCAAAGCGCGCAGGGCTACCTGAGTGCCAGCGAAACGGGTCGGACGGCGATGACGGTTGTCGTGATCCTGCTGGCCGGTGCGGGGCTTTTTTGGGGGCTGCGCGATGCCTATCCGGCCTTTCGCGCCCGCAACACGGTGGAGCGCAGCCTGCGCGCGCTCCTGATCGCTGCCGCCTCCATCGCGATCCTGACGACGCTGGGCATCCTCTTGAGCCTGATCTTCAACACGGTCGAATTCTTCCGGCTTTACCCCGCTTCCGATTTCTTCTTCGGCACCAATTGGGCGCCCAGCTTTTCAGGGCGCGGGGGCAGCTCTGACCTCGGCGTTCTGCCGCTTTTGTGGGGCACGCTTTACATCTCGGTCGTGGCGCTGATCGTGGCGGTGCCCATCGGGCTTTATGCGGCGATCTATCTCTCTGAGTATGCCTCGCCCCGGGTGCGCGCCATTGCCAAGCCGATGCTTGAAGTGCTCGCGGGTATCCCTACCATCGTTTACGGGCTTTTCGCGCTACTGACCGTGGGCCCGCTGTTGATGACCGTCTTCGGCGGCGATGGCGTAGGCTGGATGCAGTCGGGCACGGCGGTGATGACGGCGGGGCTCGTGATGGGGATCATGCTGATCCCCTTCGTGAGCTCGCTGTCCGATGACATCATCAATGCGGTGCCGCAGGCCATGCGCGACGGCTCTTACGGGCTGGGTGCCACCCAGTCAGAGACAATCCGCCAGGTGGTGCTGCCCGCCGCGCTGCCCGGCATCGTTGGCGCGATCTTGCTGGCGGCCTCCCGCGCCATTGGCGAGACCATGATCGTGGTGCTGGGGGCAGGGGCGGCGGCCAAGCTCAGCCTCAACCCCTTTGAGGCGATGACAACCGTGACCGCAAAGATCGTGAGCCAGCTGACAGGCGACGCCGACTTCGCCTCCCCCGAGGCGCTGGTGGCTTTCGCCCTTGGCATGACGCTTTTCGTGATCACGCTGGGGCTCAATGTTTTCGCGCTCTACATCGTGCGCAAATACCGGGAGCAATACGAATGACTGATGCGAGCCTCCCTCAGGCGCGGGCCACGCTCAAAGCGCCCGACGCGCGCACTGCCAAGCGCAACGCGGCTGAAAAGCGTTTTCGCGCCTACGGATTGGGCGCCATCCTGATCGGCCTCGCCTTTCTGATCGTGTTGGCCGTGACCATCGTGCGCTCCGGCCTGCCTGCCTTCACCCACACGGTGGTCAAGGTGGAGTTCACCCTCACCAAGGCGCAGCTGGACGAGGCGGAAGGGCAGCTTTTTAAGACGCGGGCCTATTCGGACTACTTCATCGCGGCGCTTCAGGAAAAGCTGGGCGAACGCGGTATCGAGGTCGCATTCGACGAAAAGGCGCTGGAGCGGCTCCTGGGTAAGGTGGGCGGCACGATCAGGGAGTACTACCAGACAAACCCGGACCAGATCGGCCAGCCGGTCGCCTTTGAACTCGCAGCAGCGAGCCGCGTGGATGGCTACATGAACGGCCGCGTGACCCGCGATACGCTGGTGGACAGCCGGTTCTTGCAGGCCTCCGATCTGGATCTTGTGGATGCACTCACTGACGGCGGGATCGTGACATCCGCCTTCAACTGGAACTTCATCACCGGCGCGGATTCAGGCGTCGACAACCCAGGCGGTGCGGGCATCGGCGTGGCTGTGATCGGCTCCTTTTTCATGATGCTGGTGGTGCTGGTTCTGTCGCTGCCGATCGGCGTGGCCGCCTCCATCTATCTGGAGGAATTCGCCCCCAAGAACCGCTTCACCGATTTGATCGAGGTGAACATCTCGAACCTCGCGGCGGTGCCCTCCATCGTCTTTGGCATCCTTGGCCTCGCCGTTTTCATCCAGTTCATGCATCTGCCGCAGTCGGCTCCGCTGGTGGGCGGGCTGGTGCTGACGCTGATGACGCTGCCCACGATCATCATCTCCACCCGCGCCTCGCTGAAGGCGGTGCCGCCGTCAATCCGGGAGGCTGCCTTGGGGGTAGGGGCCTCCAAGATGCAGACCGTGTTCCATCACGTTTTGCCGCTCGCCATGCCTGGCATTCTGACGGGCACCATCATTGGTCTCGCGCAAGCGCTGGGGGAGACCGCGCCGCTGCTGCTGATCGGCATGGTCGGTTTTGTTGCGCGCGCCTATCCTGAAGGGGTCGCCGCGGGCTTCACTGATCCAAACTCAGCCATGCCTGCCCAGATCTACACTTGGGCCGCGCGGGCTGATCCAGGCTTTTACGAAAAGGCCTGGGGTGGCATCATCATCCTGCTAATCTTCCTTCTGGCGATGAACATCCTGGCCATTCTTCTGCGCCGCCGGTTTGAGCGTCGCTGGTAAGAACAAGGGGCAAGAGCATGAAAGATAACGTAAGTTTTGAAAAGGACGCTCAGGTGACCAAAGCAAAGATCGCGGCCCGGGGCGTGCAGGTCTATTACGGTGACAACCACGCCATCAAGGACGTGGACGTGGAGATCGAGGACAAGACGGTAACCGCTTTCATCGGGCCTTCGGGCTGTGGTAAATCCACTTTTCTGCGGTGTATCAACAGGATGAACGACACAATTGATATCTGCCGGATCGAAGGCGACATCCTGATTGACGGTGAGGACATCTATGATCCGGATGTCGATCCGGTGCAGCTGCGCGCGAAAGTGGGCATGGTCTTTCAAAAGCCGAACCCCTTTCCAAAGTCGATCTATGACAATATCGCCTATGGTCCCCGCATTCATGGTTTGGCGAAGAACAAGGCAGAACTCAATGAAATTGTTGAGAAATCCTTGCGTCGCGGGGCGATCTGGGATGAGGTCAAGGACCGTTTGAACGCGCCGGGCACCGGGCTGTCGGGCGGTCAACAGCAGCGGCTTTGCATCGCGCGCGCCGTGGCGACTGAGCCGGAGGTGCTGTTGATGGACGAGCCCTGCTCTGCGCTTGATCCGATTGCCACCTCGCAGGTGGAAAATCTCATTGATGAGTTGCGCCAGGATTATGCTGTGGTGATCGTCACCCACTCCATGCAGCAGGCCGCCCGCGTGAGCCAGAAGACAGCCTTTTTCCATTTGGGCAACCTGGTGGAGTTTGGCGAAACCGACAAGATTTTCACCGCGCCCGAAGACCCGCGCACGGAAAGCTATATCACCGGACGGATCGGATAAATCATGCAAGATCAACACATTGCCTCTGCCTTTGACCGCGATCTTGAAAGCGTGCAGGCGCAGATCATGAAGATGGGCGGCTTGGTGGAAAATGCGATCCGCCAAGGCGCGAACAGCCTTGACGCCCTGGATGTCGATCTGGCCGAAGAGGTGAGGGCAGGGGACAAGGCCATCGATGCGCTGGAGGGTCTAATCAACGAACAGGCCGCGCGCGTAATTGCCCTGCGCGCGCCCACTGCCATTGATCTGCGGTTGATCCTGAGCGTGATCAAGATCAGCGCCAACCTGGAACGCATTGCGGACTATGCGAAAAACATGGCCAAGCGCACCGCCGTGCTGGCGACGATGCCGCCCGTGGGCGACAGCACAGGGGCCATCCGGCGCATGACCCGCACAGTGGAGGCGATGCTCAAGGACGCGCTTGACGCCTATATTCAGCGCGACGAGGAACGCGCCTTTGACGTGATCAGCCGGGATGAAGAAGTTGATCAGATGTACAACGGTCTCTTCCGGGAGTTTCTGACCCACATGATGGAAGACCAAAGCAACATCGGTCCCTGCATGCATTTGCATTTCATCGCCAAGAACGTCGAGCGCATGGGTGACCATGTCACGGCCATTGCGGAACAGACCGTCTATCTGATCACCGGGAACACCCCGGATGAGGCGCGTCCGAAAGCCGACAAAACCTCCGTTATGCTGAAGGCCTGACGCCCGTGCCGCGGTCGCAACCGATGATTTTGCTGGTGGAGGATGAACCCGCGCAACGCGACGTGCTGTCCTACAACCTTAAGGCGGAGGGCTATGACGTGCGCACCGCGCAAAACGGGGAAGAAGCGCTGTTGGCGGTCAGCGAAGAAGCGCCCGATTTGATGATCCTTGACTGGATGATGCCCCTGATGAGCGGGCTTGAGGTGTGCCGCCAGATCAAAATTCGGCCGGAAACGCGCGACATTCCCGTGCTTATGCTGTCGGCGCGCACGGAAGAAGTGGACAAGGTGCGCGGGCTCGACACCGGGGCGGATGACTACATGGTCAAACCCTATGCCATCAAAGAGCTGCTTGCCCGTGTGCGCAGCCAGCTGCGGCGCGTGGCGCGCGTGCAATCGGGCGCGGCCTTGGCCTTCGAGGATATTAGCCTCGATCCCGAACAACACCGCGTGGAGCGCGCCGGTGAAGGGGTAAAGCTGGGGCCCACGGAGTACCGGCTGCTGGTCACGCTCATGGAACGCCCGGGCCGTGTTTTCAGCCGTGACCAACTGCTGGACCACGTCTGGGGCCGCGACATTTATGTCGATGAGCGCACGGTGGACGTGCATGTTGCGCGCCTGCGCAAGGCCTTGATGAAAGGCGGCGGCAAAGACCCAATCCGCACAGTGCGCGGCACGGGCTATGCTTTGGGCTAGCGATTGCGGGGTAGGGTGCGCGGCTCTTTTCTTGTGCGCGTGAATTGCTTATTGATACCGCCGCTATGGGAGAGAAGAGCGTGCTTCACCGGTTCGCGGCGGCCTGCCGTCGGGTGTGCGTGGGTGTGTTGGCGCCTGCATGGCCCGGTGTAACCCATAGCGAGCTGGAACAGCGTATCGCGGCCCTTTCAAGGTCCAAGCAATGTGCCATCGTGATAGCGGTGCTGTCTTTCATCGTGGCTTGCGCCGGATTTGCCGCGCAATTCGGCGTGCTGGGCCTGATCGTGTTCGCCGCTGTTGTGGTCTTCATCGTCGGCTGAAAATCCGTGCGACAATTTGGCCAGCAATGAAAGTGAACTTTGGAAAGGGCTCACGCGTACCTTTCGTACTTTAACCAGCTTAAATTCGAAAGGAAAGAAAATGGGACTTGCCGGACTTCTCTCTTTTACGACGCTTATTCTCGTTGCGCTTTTTGCCTACGTGAACGCGCGCGTCACCGCGCGGCAGTTGAAGGAAGGAACAACCACCAGAAGCACACTCTGTGCGACCTCGGCCCATTGGATCAGAGCGAATATGTCCTGACCCAAACCAGCCACCCCGCCGATCAGGCGGGGTTTTTTGTTTGCTAGCAATCGTTTGCGTCGCGAAGCTGATCGTTTCAGGTAAAACCTTATATGGCATAAGGCAGCTTACCTGGCCGAGTCTCAACGCTCCAGAAATAGAGCAGGGGCGGACAATCGCGCACACTTTCAAATCAATCGTCACAATTGAACAGTGTTGTTAAGGGAATGAATGCGACGGTCGAGAGATGAGCCGACCCATATTACTTTCACTCAGCTTTCAAACGACCCGATTGGGTTTAGTTGCAAAAAACTGAGCAATGAATTGGCGGTATGACTTTGACACTGGCGCACGGTTTAAATGCTATCAGTGTTTATTGAGCTTTTACAAAGCTGTGCTCCATGAACACCACTCACTTCATTGCAGAAACGGACGTAAAAACGCGATTTCTGCCATCTGGTTCAAGCCGAAAGATGGAAAGTCGCCCAACGTGCATGACCTCGCCAAGGATAGGTTCGACCCGAACGAGGTATTTAAGTATTCAGGGGCCTCTGACGCAGGGATTACCCAATAGCTGCTTGCGCGATCAAAACGTTCTTAGGGAAAAGACACCCTGCTCAGCCAATTTTTGCGCTTTGGCTCCAGACCCCACGCAGAAGCGGCGCCGCTTCCGTTTGGCGCACCCGAAGAACATCGCCCCGCATCCCGACTTGCAGAACACCGCGGTCATCAAGGCGCGCGGCTTGCGCCGGGTTGTATGTCACGGTTGCAATTGCGCGCGGCAGATCATCCCAAATTCGAGCGAGATGGAAGGCGGACAGCAGCAGCGCCGAAGGGACATACTCAGACGAGACAATGTCCAGCAGGCCTATCTTCGCCAGATCTTCAGCTGCCACATTGCCAGTATGCGAGCCCCCTCGGATCAGGTTGGGTGCGCCCATCATGACCGCGATTCCCTTTTCCCGGCAGGCCCGCGCGGCCTCGACCGTCGTTGGGAATTCTGCAAAACCGACGCCATTGGTGGCTGATATCGCGACATGCTCTGCCGTTGTGTCGTCATGGCTGGCTAGAACGGCACCCAAACGGGTTGCCTCGGTGACCGCACCCTTTTCGTGCTTGGCACCGAACCGCTTTTGGAGGCCAAGCAGGTTTTCCACATGCTCAGCAAATTCGGCATAGTTCATACCGCGCTTCTTGGATACGTAGGTCTTGAGCGCCGTGAGATCACGGAACTGCCGTTGTCCGGGCGTGTGGTCCATCAAGCTGACAATGCCGACAAGATCTTGCGCGCCAAAGCCGGCCAATTCTTCAAGCAACGTCTCCGAGCAGATCTCGGCGCGCAGGTGAAGAAAGTGGCTGATTTTGAACATTCCTTCCGCGCGGGCGGCCAGCAATTCGTCAGCAAGCTTGCGGGCATAGTCGATGTAGCGGCCTTTGCCTGAATGGATGGAGCCCACGCGCATGGCATCGAATACCGTAGTGATGCCGGTGGAGGCCAGTTCTGCATCATGGGCGAGCAGGGCGGGCAAATGGGGCCAATCTACCTCGGGTCGCGGCTCGATGTGGCGCTCGACATTGTCAGTGTGCAACTCCACAAGCCCCGGCAGAACCAGATCACCGCCGCAATCCAAAGCGCCTGTCGGGATGCCGCCCCCTTCAGTGATCTCGGAAATGACGCCGGCTTTGATCGTGATCGACCCAAATGCTACCCGATCTGGCAAAACAAGCTGGGCATTGGCAAGACAAAGGTCTGCTGACATCTGGGTGTCACATGCGTTTGTCAAAGACGATGCAGGAAAAGGGGAATTCATGTCATACGCTCGTTTTGCAATTTATTATGTGCCGCCCGACGGCTCGCTGGCCGAATTCGGCGCGAAATGGCTGGGCTGGGATGTTGTGACGGGCCGTGAGGTGCCTCAGTTCGATCTGCCCGATTTGCATGACATCACGATGACACCGCGCAAATATGGCTTTCACGGAACGCTGAAACCGCCATTCCGCTTGAAAGAGGGTCAAACGCTTGAAGCGCTTGAAGCCGCTGTGTCCGATTTGGCGGGTACGCTTTCGCCGGCGGATTGTGACCGGTTGAAATTGACGCAGTTGGGCCGCTTTCTGGCGCTCACGCCCTTTGGGCCACTGGACGGCTTGCAACGTATCGCAGAGGCTTGCGTCCGCGATCTTGACGCGTTTCGCGCGCCTGCGGGCGAAGCAGAGCTTGCGCGGCGGCGCAAGGCCGGTCTGAGCCCCCGGCAAGAAACGCTGCTGGCGCAGTGGGGCTACCCTTATGTTTTCGAAGAGTTTCGGTTTCATCTGACCCTCTCGGGGCGATTGCCCGCAGAGAGGTTGAGAGGGTGGACGGATACGCTGCAGGTTCACCTGCCGGAATTGCCCACACCCTTCGTGATTGACCAGATCGCGCTTTGCGGCGAACGGCAGGATGGGCGTTTTGAGCTGATCCATCGCTATACGTTCACCGGCTGAAGCAGGCGCGCCGCACGCGCAATGGTCTGATCCAGCGGCCCGTCATTGGACAGCGTGATGACATCCACATTTGCCGGTAGTGGCTTCGTCGCCTCCGCGAGCCGTCTGGCAATATCGGCCTCCGTCTCGCGGCCGCGTGCCGCCAACCGGGCCGCCAAGGTCTCGGGCTCAGCCGTGATGTTTAGAACGACGAAGTTTGGGAAGGCATCCGCCCCGGACTGAAGCGCTTTGCGAGAGAAGTTGGCAAGGCAGTCGGTGCCCTTGTTCAACTGGTATCTCACTGTTTGCGGAATGCCATAGAAAAGCCCATGCGCGCCCCAATGAACGGCGAAGGCATCATCACGCGCCAAATCCTGAAATTGCGCCTCGGACACCGCGTCGTAGTCCTCGCCGCCCAGAGCTGGCGCGCGCGTGATGACGCGCCGGACAAGGTGCAGCTTCGGCAAAACCTCGGCCAGGCCTTGCATCACGCTGTCTTTGCCAACACCGGAGGGGCCGACAACTGCGATGAGGCGGCCGTCGGTCATGCCGCGAGGCCCGGTGTGAACGCGCTCACGTCGATCTCCCGATCACACACCCGCGTGCGGGCGACTTCGTCATGGAAGATGCCGATGATCGCCGCGTCGCGCGCCTTGGCCTTCTCGATCAGGGACAACACAACTTCGCGGTTGGTTGCATCCAGGCTCGCCGTGGGTTCGTCCAAAAGCATCGCCGGGTAGGCATGAGCGAAACCGCGCGCGATGTTGACCCGTTGCTGCTCGCCGCCAGAGAAGGTTGTCGGCGACAAAGACCAGAGCCGCTGTGGGATGTTGAGCTGAGCCAGCAACTCTTGAGCGCGTGCTTGGGCGTCCTTTGCAGGCACGCCCAAGGCCCGCAAAGGGTCCGCAACAACGTCCAGTGTCGGGACGCGCGGAACGACGCGCAGGAACTGGCTGACGTAGCCCAGAACCTCACGGCGAAGTGCAATAATCTCGCGGGGTTCTGCCTTTACGAGGTCCACATCACCGATGCAGATTGATCCGACCCGCGTCAGGTAATTGCCGTAGATCATCCGCATCAGGGTCGATTTACCCGCACCCGAGGCGCTGGTCCGTGCGACGCACTCCCCGGGTGCAACGCACAAGGACACATCGTTGATAACTTCAATCACGGCGCTGCCCTGATTGTGCAGCGTGAAGGTCTTCGAGACGTCTTTAAGCTCAATCATCGCTCACACCTGCAAAACGGAAGAGACAAGAAGTTGGGAATAAGCTTGTTGCGGATCATCCAGCACCTGGTCTGTCAGACCCGCCTCGACCACGCGGCCCGATTTCATCACCATCAGACGGTCAGCCAGCAGGCGCACAACCGCAAGGTCATGGGTGACGATGATTGCCGATAGCCCCATGTCGCGCACCAGCCCGCGCAGAAGGTCCAGCAGCCGCGCTTGCACCGACACATCGAGCCCGCTAGTGGGTTCGTCCATGAACACCAGACGCGGCCCTGTCACCAGATTGCGGGCGATCTGCAGGCGTTGCTGCATGCCGCCGGAAAAGGTTGTGGGACGGTCATCGATGCGGGAGGCGTCAATCTCGACCCGCTCCAGCCAATCAGTCGCCTTGCCGCGAATGTCGCCGTAGTGACGCTCGCCCACTGCCATCAACCGCTCGCCGACATTGCCGCCCGCCGAGACGCCCATACGCAGTCCGTCACGGGCGTGCTGATGAACAAATGCCCAGTCGGTCCGCCCCAGCATCCGCCGCTCAGGCTCGGACATGGTGACAGTATCCTTGGGGCCGTCGGCGCGCATGTCGAACACGACCTGCCCGGCATCTGGTGCCAGATGCCCCGCCATGCAGTTGAGCAGCGTTGACTTACCAGACCCAGGTTCTCCCACGATCCCCATCACCTCTCCGGGATAGAGATCAAAGGACACGTCCGCGCAGCCGATATGTGCGCCGTAGCGTTTGGTGATACCTTGAACAGAGAGAAGAGGTGTCATGCTGCTGCCTCGCTTCCGGGAAAGGCGGGTCCTGTGTGACCAGCCTTGCGGCGGGCCTCACAAAAGTCCGTGTCAGAGCAGCAAAAGAGCCGCCCTCCAGCATCGTCGGTGATCACCTCGTCAAGATAGCTGTCCTCAGCGCCACATAGACCACAGAGCTGATCGGCCTTTGAGGCTTCAAACGGGTGATCGTCGAAATCGAGGCTAACGACCTGCGT
>JBCCPS010000033.1:0-31072 GCA_039024775.1 Pseudomonadota bacterium | reverse complement strand
TCTTTCGGGACGGCAGCGTTCGGACACAACGCACAACACCATCACCACCACACCCACGGGACCTTCGCCCAAGGCGGCCAGCAGGTTATCGTCAGCTGCTACCGCGGGCCCTGGAACGACGTGATCTGGGACCGGCCAAACGCGGTCTTCATCGATAGTCTGGTGGCGGTCGGCTACCAGTACGAACGCGCCTATGCTATCGCGCGCCGGGTGTGCCGGGATGACGCCCTGGTCGGGAACACCGAAGGGCTGCGCCGGACAATGCAGCGCATCCTGCGCGAGGGAAACCGCTAAGCGACTTTCACGCCCTGCGCCCAGACACCGCGCAAAATGGGCTGCCCGGCGCGCAGAGCGACGCGCAGGACGTCACCGCGTGCGCCGGTTTCCAGCGTGCCGCGATCCGCAAGCTGGGCCGCACGCGCCGGGTTGCGCGTGACAGTCGCAACCGCGCGCGGCAGATCATCCCAAAGATCAGCCAACCGGAACGCCGCGAGCAACAATGCGGACGGCACGTAGTCTGACGACATCACATCGAGCAACCCCGCGGTCGCGAGGTCTTCGGCGGCGACATTCCCGGAATGCGATCCCCCCCGGATGAGGTTGGGCGCGCCCATCATAATCGCAACACCCGCCTCCCGGCAGGCCTCTGCCGCTGCAACCGTGGTCGGAAATTCCGCAAACCGCACGCCATTTTGAGCGGAGGCTTTTACATGAGCGGGGGTGGTATCGTCATGGCTGGCCAGCACCGCGCCCAGACGCGCCGCTGCCGCCACCGCGCCGCGTTCATGCGCCGCCCCAAACCGGTCCTTGACCTGCGCCAGATCCGCGATGTGGGCATCGAATTCGGCGTCATCCATGCCGCGCCTTTTGGTGACATAGGCCCGCATCTTGTCCAGATCGCTGAATTGGCGCTGGCCCGGCGTATGGTCCATCAGGCTCAGAATGCCGATCCTGTCCTTAGCGTGAAAGGCGGCAAGCTCCTCCAGCAGGGTCTCCGAACAAATCTCCGCCCTCAGATGCAGATAGTGGCTGATCTTGAAAAACCCCTCCGCCCGCGCGGCAAGCAGTTCATCCGCCAAAGCTCTCGCATATTGCGCATAGCGCTTCTTGTTGCCTTGCAAAGATCCCACGCGCATCGCGTCGAAAACGGTCGTGATCCCGACGGAGGCAAGCTCCGCGTCATGGGCGATGAGCGCAGGAAGGTGGGGCCAATTGACCTGGGGGCGCGGTTCAATATGGCGCTCTAGATTGTCGGTGTGCAGTTCCACCAGCCCCGGCATCACCAGATCCCCGGTACAATCGATGGCGCCTGTGGGCACATGATCGCCCTCGGTGATCCGCGTGATATTGCCGTCTTCGACCGTGATGGCGCCCCGCATCACGGCGGCGGGCATCACGAGGCGCGCGTTGGCGAGCACGACGTCTCCGAGTTGAGCAGCTGCCGGAGCGGAGTGGAGTGTGGTCATCCGGTTGGGATAAACGATTGCGCACGCGATGCCCATGGCCGCGTGGGGTTGATGAGTGACGTGCTTTTAAACCTTCAATTCCAAAACCTGAGAAAGCCCGCTCCCTTCAAAGCTCCCGCCCAACAGGCACTGCCCTGCTGCGCCGTCCCGTCCCCATGGGGCGGCGCATGAAAATGAGCCGTGCATGTCTTAGGTTAAGGTTTGCGTCGCTTTAAGCGGCGGCTCGCGCGTCTGCGGTCGCGACCTGAACCGTGTGACGGTCCCGCGCGAGCATGCGCGCCTCCGTCTGCGACAGGTGATCGATGGCCTCTTGCGCGCTCAATCCGCGGGCGCGCGCCGCGCGCCAGAGCCGCTGGGCGGAGCTGGGTGACCAGGGCAAAGCTGCCTGCGCCAGCCAGCGGCGCAGGGGCGCTGGAAGCCCGTCGAAATGTCCCATCGGATCACGCGCGCGGCGCCTTTTGCGCAGGCTGCTTTGTCCAAGATTGCGGGCCATCCGGGGCTTTCGATCACGTGATGTTATAACATCATATGTGTCGCAAGCCAGTCGAGGATGCAAGAGCCGCGTGGCGGGGGTCAGATCAAAACGGCAGAGAGCGAATTGGCCTTTGACGCCACGATGCGCGCGCGGGCAATCTCGCCCACGCCTAGTGGGCAGTCTTCGATGTGCACCGCGTGCAGATAGTCGGATTTGCCCAGCATCTGGCCTTCCATCCGGCCCTTTTTCTCAATCAGAACAGAGACCTCGCGGCCCACCATCTCTTCCTGGATCTCGCGCTGGTGCTGGGTGATCAGCGCCTGCAAGCGCTGCAACCGGTCGTCGGCCACATCCGGGTTCACATCCGCGCGCTCAGCCGCAGGCGTGCCGGGGCGGGCGGAGTATTTGAACGAATAGGCGTAGCCGTAGCGGACCTGGCGGACGAGATCCATAGTCGCCTCGAAGTCCTCTTCGGTTTCCTCCGGGAAACCCACGATGAAGTCGCCGGACATGACGATGTCCGGGCGCGCGGCGCGGATGCGTTCGATCAGCGCCAGATAGCTTTCCGCAGTATGTTTGCGGTTCATCCGCTTGAGGATCCGGTCGGAGCCCGATTGCACCGGCAGATGCAGGTAGGGCATCAGTTCCGGCACCTCGCCGTGGGCCGCGATGAGGTCCTCATCCATGTCGTTGGGATGGCTGGTGGTGTAGCGGATACGCTCCAACCCATCGACCATGGCCAGTTGCCGCACAAGGCCCGCAAGGCTCATGCCGCCGTGATAGGCATTCACGTTCTGGCCCAGCAGCGTCACCTCGCGCACGCCGCGCTCAACCAGATCGCGGGCCTCCGCCAGCACCTTGTCGGCCGGGCGGCTCACCTCCGCCCCCCGGGTATAGGGCACCACGCAGAAGGCGCAGAACTTGTCACAGCCTTCCTGCACGGTGAGAAACGCAGCGGGCGCGCGGCGCGCTTTTGGACGCGCTTTGAGGTGGTCGAATTTGTCCTCAGGCGGAAAATCAGTGTCGAGCGCGGGCTGACCTGCCCGCACCTTACGCTCCATTTCAGGCAGGCGGTGATAGGATTGGGGGCCGACGACAAGGTCCACCGCTGGCTGGCGGCGCATGATCTCCTCGCCCTCGGCCTGCGCCACGCAGCCCGCGACACCGATCTTGAGGTCGGGACGGTCTGCCTTCAGCTTCTTGAGCCGCCCCAATTCGGAATAGACCTTCTCCGCCGCCTTTTCCCGGATGTGGCAGGTGTTGAGCAGGATCATATCGGCCTGGGTGGCATCGAGCGTCTGCTCATACCCTTCCCCGCCCAGGGCCTCCGCCATGCGCTCACTGTCATAGACGTTCATCTGGCAGCCGTAGGTCTTGATGAACAATTTCTTATGATTGGTCATGGTAGAGTTCCTGCAACACGCGCCAGAGCGTTTCAGTTATCAGCGCCCGCGCTGCCTTGCAATGTCGCGCGAATTGCACAAACTGCCGCGCATCCCCGCTTCATAGGACCGCAATGCAATACGCCACGCTGGACCAGATGCTTCGCGATAACGGCAAGGCCCTGTCAGAGGGGCCCGTCGCGATGATCTTTGTCGAAGACGATGTGGAAGTGGACACGACGTTGCGCCACCACCAGCAGGCCGGTTTCGACCCTGTGATTGCCTTCATGCCTGAAAGCTTCGCCCTGCCGCGCGATTTGCAGGAAAAGGTGCTGCGGGTGAATTTCGACTGCTACCGCGAGGGCGCCGTCGAAAACGCGGTCAGCCAGGTGATCGCTGCAGCACCAGGGGCCTGGATGTATTACTGCTATAACGCCGAATACCTCTTCCACCCGTTTTGCGAGACCCGCAGCGTGGCGGAGATGTTGGCCTTTCACGCCGAAGAGCGCCGCGATGCGATGCTGACCTATGTGATCGACCTATATGCAGATGATCTTGATGCGCACCCCAATGCGGTGTCGCTGGATGCCGCGCACCTTGATCGCACCGGATACTACGCGCTGGCGCGCAAGGATGCTGCGCACCACCATCACCCCAAGGAGCGGCAGCTTGATTTCTTCGGCGGGCTGCGCTGGCGGTTCGAGGAACATGTCCCGCTGGACCGTCGCAAGATCGACCGCATTGGCCTCTTTCGCGCCAAACCAGGACTGCGCCTGCGCGCTGATCACACGTTTTCAGACGAGGAATACAACACCTACGCCTGCCCCTGGCACCACAACCTGACGGCCACGATCTGTTCGTTTCGCACGGCCAAGGCGCTGAAGTCGAACCCCGGCAGCCGCTATGACATCCCGAGCTTCAAATGGCACAATTCGGCGCCCTTTGAATGGCACTCCCGGCAGTTGCTTGATCTGGGGCTGATGGAGCCGGGGCAGTGGTTTTGAGGGTGCTGCAAGACGGCGAATGGCGGGTTTGAGCCCACTTTACCGGATGCTGCACCCTGCACGAATGTCTGGTCCTTCGGCGCCGGCCAAAAACATGACAAAATCAATGAGAGTTTTGCCAAGGGTTTGTGACACAGGAATTTTCAAGGATTTCGCAGGCTGGGCGGTTCGTGACAAAAACGACCGTTTTTGGCGAAGAGGTTATGTCCAGGGGTTTTTGACCGCGACGTCCGGCAACAGCACCATGAGACATGATTGGAAGCGAAATTCCAAGAGGTACGGTTATTTCCTAGAACTTCTTGACCTGCTTCTCGCAACGAAAACCAAGCCCAGAAATCGAATGGTCAAACAGCATACCTCCGATAGAAGACCGTTTAGTCCCTGAGATTTTCAGGACACCAAGTCCGGTGTTTCGGTCGACTTCAAAATCGAAAGAGTCGGTTTTGTACGCCATCGTGTCGCCGTCCTCTGGGTATTTGTTGTAGTACCCCGAAAAGCCCGTTTCTTCGTCTCCAATAGACCACGCCGCGATACGGCCGTCATCAACTATCAGCCGCGACAAAACTAGATCAAACTGCGCACCGCAAAACCTTCCCTCTGAACTAGCAACGCCGTCAGATATCGAAAGGGTGAAAGGCCAGTTCTTGCAGCTGGCTGTCGGTTTGCATTCAAGGACCATGTCTTCTGCAAGAGCATTTGCCGGTAGAAACCCCAAGACCAACAGAGAAAGGGTGAACGCATTTCGAAGTGTCGAATTGCTTTTGCATGTAGTCATTCTCTTTGACCCCGTGTTTATCCGCGTCGCACTTCTGTCAAACTAGTCGTCATCTTACTCTCGCAGTTCTGGGCCAGTCAATGAAGTGCCCAATTCCGATCGATTGGGTTTTGGTTCCGCATGCCTTTAGAAGATTTTCTAGCTCGATACCGGTTCGTGGTTACGGTCAAAACCCATACGTTTTTGGCACCGGCGAAAACGACCATTTTTGCCCGCATCATAATGACCTAGCGTTTTCGTCAAAGCTTCTATCGACCAACCGTTCTGAATCCGACATCATCCTAGGTACCACAAAGGGCTGGAAAGGTGAACGCAATGGGTGAGATGTTTGGCATTGCAATGGTCTTAGCAACTCGATTCCCGCTCTCCTTCCCGATACTATTCTTGGTGGTGATCATTGTATCGGCGCTGTTCTCATTTATTGCTTCTTGGGGTGTCCTTTTCATTATGGAAGCGGTTCAAGGAGACCGTTTTTCTTGGGAGGCATTCGACAGCACTACCAACACCATTTCTCTATTAATTTTCGCATTCTTCCTATGGGGCTTCATGCTTCAGGTCTTGGTAGTTCTTGCGGACCTAGAGAAAGACAGGGCACGCGACCGAATTGTTGTGTTGTGCGAGCTGCTTTTTTCCATGGTAGTGATCTTTGCTGCATTGCACTACTATGTCGCGGTCTTCACTGACGAGGCCTACGAAGGCCTGCAGGCGGTTCAGATGATTACCCTAGATCAGTATGGAGAAGCCGTCGGGAAAATTCTGTCTGTGCCAACAGCTCAAACCGCAGTGGATTTTTTGTATTTCTCCACGGTAACTCTCTCCGCTCTGGGCTACGGAGACATGCACCCGGTCGGAACAGTCGCTAAGCTTTTGACGGTCATTCAGATCATCTTTGGGTTCTCCGTCATAATCGTGGCTCTCGGGCGTGCATTCGGCCAGCAAGCCTGATGCATGTCTCGGACATCTTCCTTATCGATAAGGAATGTTGAGCTAAAACTCATACGTCACTTTCACTGGCGATAACGACCGTTTGTGACCCTAGTCCTTCACACAAAGTCGCCATTGGCGCGGCAGCAGCGAAAGTCGGGAAAGTCCGCGTCTCGCTTGTGCAACGTGGCCGCAGCGAAAGTGCGCTCTCGGTTCGGGCAGAAATGGTGTCCGCGAACGACTGGTCTGGTGACTTGCCCTGCGCGACGGCGATATAGTTGCCGCAGATGCGAACGGATGCTGCGTCAGCGAAGTGTCAAAATCAGATGACGGCTTTGTCCCGCAAATCAGACCCATCTAAGATCTACAAATGATCCGGCTGCGGCATGCCGAGCACATGGAAACCACCGTCAACCCGGATCACCTCGCCCGTGGTGCAGGCGCCCGCGTCCGACGCCAGATAGACCGCCGTGCCGCCCACCGCCTCCAGCGTTGCGTTTGCGCGCAAGGGAGCGTTCTGATCGGTGTGCTTGTAGGTCTTGCGCGCACCGCCGATGGCGGCACCCGCCAGCGTCTTCATGGGCCCTGGGCTGATGGCGTTCACGCGGATGCCCTCTGGGCCCAAATCGTTGGCCAGATAGCGCGTGGCACTCTCAAGCGCGGCCTTGGCCACGCCCATGACGTTGTAATTGGGCACCACGCGGTTGGAGCCCTGGTAGGTCAGAGTCAAAAGCGTGCCGCCCGCCTCTTTCATCATCGGATAGGCGCGGCGCGCCACCTCGATGAAGGAATAGGCGGAGATGTCCATGGAGTGTTTGAAGTTCGCGCGGCTGGTGTTGATGAACCTTCCCGTCAGCTCGCTCTTGTCTGAAAACGCGATGGCATGCACCAGAAAATCGAGCTGCGGCCAGCGGGCGGACAACGCTTCGAACGCGGCATCCAGCGAGGCATCATCGGTCACGTCCACGTCGACCATGAAATCCGACCCGACGCTTTCCGCCAAGGGTTTAAGCCGCGCGCCAAAGGCCTCGCCCTGGTGGGTGAAAGCCAACTCCGCGCCCGCCTCCGCCATTGCCTTTGCAATGCCCCAGGCAATCGAGCGTTCATTGGCCACGCCCATGATCAGGCCGCGCTTGCCCTGCAACAGTCCCGACATGGGCTTACTCCTGAAATCGTGAGAGGATCATCGATCCGTTGGTGCCACCAAATCCGAAGGAATTGGTCATCACCGAATCAAGACCCGCGTTCTCGACCAGCTGGGTGGCGATTTCCTCGGGCTTCAAAGCTGGGTCGAGTTCTTCGACATTGATTGAAGGCGTGATGAAATCCCCTTTGAGCATCAGCAGACAGAATATCGCCTCCATCGCGCCGGCAGCCCCCTGCCCGTGGCCGGTCATGGACTTGGTGGAGCTGACAGGCGGTGTGTTCCCCTCGCCAAAGACCCGGCGCACCGCCTCTATTTCGCCCACGTCGCCCACGGGCGTGGAGGTGCCATGGGCATTGATGTAGCTCACGCGCCGCCCTTCGGGGAGTGTGGCCAGCGCCAGCTCCATCGCGCGCTGCCCGCCCTCGCCCGAGGGTGCTACCATGTCATGACCATCAGACGTCGCGGCAAAGCCCGTCACCTCGGCATAGATCGTGGCGCCGCGGGCCTGCGCGTGTTCCAGACTTTCGAGCACGACGACCCCGCCGCCGCCCGTGATCACAAAACCATCGCGGTTTGCGTCAAAGGCGCGAGAGGCGCGGTCGGGCGTGTCGTTGTACTTTGAGCTCATCGCGCCCATCGCGTCGAAAAGGCAGCTCAGCGTCCAGTCGAGCTCCTCGCCGCCGCCTGCGAACATCACGTCTTGCTTGCCCAACATGATCTGCTCCGCCGCTGATCCGATGCAGTGCAGCGAGGTGGAGCAGGCGGAGGTAATCGAATAGTTGATGCCCTTGATCTTAAAGGCTGTGGAAAGGTTCGCGCTCACCGTCGAAGACATGCACTTGGGCACCGCGAAGGGCCCGATCCGCTTGGTCGCGCCGGTTTTATCCACCACATCATGGGCAGTCTTCATCGCCGAGGTCGAGGGCCCGCCCGAGCCTGCGATGAGCCCCGTGCGCGGGTGGCTGACGATGTCCGCGTCCAGTCCCGCATCCGCAATCGCCTGGGTCATGGCGATATAGGCATAGGCCGCCCCTGGCCCCATGAAGCGCAAAGTGCGTTTGTCGATGTGGTCTGCCACATCGATCTTGAGCGTGCCTGCCACCTGGCTGCGAAACCCGTGTTCGGCCATTTCAGGGCTGGTTTCGATCCCTGAACGTCCTGCTTTCAGGGAAGCCGTGACTTCCTCAGCCGTGTTTCCAATGGACGAAACGATCCCCAATCCGGTGACGACGACGCGGCGCATGGGCGCACTCCTTCAGCGTTGTTCGCCTCTCTTTAGGCCAGAGGCTTTGCGCGGCGCAAGCAGGTAGGCGAATTGACGGATATGGCCAAGCCTGACCTAAAAGGAGCGGCTGCGCCGCACGCGATTTTACTTTGTTGGCGAGGGGGTGCGACCCCCTCGCGCTCCCTCGGGATATTTCTAGCCAGAAAAAGAAGGATCAGCTTTCGCTCAACGCGACTTTCATGTCCTTGACCTCATAGATGACCTCGCCATCCGCCTCCACGATGCCGTCAGCCACACCCATGGTCAGGCGGCGTGTCTGTACTGCTTTGGTAAAGTCGATCTTGTAGGTCAGTATCTTGCGGTCGGGCCGCACCATACCCTTGAGCTTCACCTCACCCACGCCCAGCGCATAGCCCCGCCCCGTCCAGCCGCGCCAGCCCAGGTTGAACCCGGTCAGCTGCCAAAGACCATCAAGCCCCAGACAGCCGGGCATGATCGGGTTGCCCGGAAAGTGGCAGTCAAAAAACCACAGGTCGGGGTGCACATCGAATTCCGCCAGCACATGGCCCTTGCCGTGTGCGCCGCCATCGCCGGAGATATCGGTGATCCGGTCCATCATTAGCATCGGCGGTTCGGGCAGCTGCGCGTTTCCGGGGCCAAAGAGCTCTCCCCGGGCGCATTTGAGCAGCCCTTCGCGGTCGAAGCTGGTGGGAAAGTCGGCCATTGCGCTGCTCCTGCTGGCGGGTTGTCGTTCGGGCGGGTCTAGCTTGGGATGCCCCGCGCCGCAAGACCGAGGCCTTTGCAGTGAAACTGCAGCGGTGCGCTTTGCACGCGGAGCAACGCATCTCCAAAACCGCTATCACGTGTTTCATACCGCAGAACGATGGCGATCGTGCTGCTCAAGCCGCCTTTGCGATTGAAAACCGCTCGCAACTCACCTTATATAGGCATGCAACGAAGGACCCCTGGGCCATGGACGCAGCATATATCAAGAACGCAACCGACTGGTTGGCACAGGCGGGGCTCCGCCCCACACGGCAGCGCGTGACGCTTGCCGGTCTTCTGGTAGGCGATGGGCAGCATCGCCATGTCACCGCAGAGAGCCTGTTTGAGGCGTCAAAGGATGATGGCGGCTCCGTATCGCTGGCAACGGTGTATAACACGCTACGCGCGTTCTGTGATGCTGGTCTGCTGCAAGAAGTGACCGTAGACGGGTCAAAGAGCTACTTTGACACCAACACGCATGACCATCCGCATTTTTACTGGGAAGAAGACGCTCGACTGTCCGATGCGCCCTCTGACCAGCTGGAAATCAGCAAGTTACCGGATGTGCCGGAAGGCGCAGAGATTGCCAGCGTGGACGTCGTAATCCGCTTGCGCCGCAAGAGCTGATCTGAAGCCGATTGGGCAGACGCAGCTGCGAGAGCTTAATTCAGGCCAACTGCACCTTTGGCTTTTTAGATAACAGTTTGGACGTCTCTGCAGTCTCGCGCACCTAGGCGTCTGACTGAACCTCTTTCACGTGGTCAGCGATCAGCCGCTTGTAGAGGTTTTGAATGTGGGCGGTGACCGGGCGTTCGCCAGACCCGATAGAGTGCCCGTCGATGCTGGCCACGGGCGTCTGAGCGCCAAAGGTCCCGGTCAAGAATGCCTCATCCGCGCTGTAGGTCTCATAGAGCGAAAAGTTCTTTTCATGCACCGGGATCCCCTCCGCGCGGCACAGGTCGATGACCTTCTGGCGGGTGACCCCGTTCATGCAGTAATCCCCGGTGGAGGTCCAAACCTCACCCGCGCGGACGATGAAAAAGTTGCAGGCGTTTGTGGTGTTCACAAAGCCGTGGGGGTCCAACATCAGCCCCTCATCCGCGCCCGCGGCCTCCGCCTGCAGGCAGGCGATGATGCAGTTGAGCTTTGAATGGCTGTTGAGCTTTGGGTCCTGCGCATGGGGCAGCCCGCGCACCTGTGGCACCGCGGCCAGCCGGATGCCCGTGGATTGAAGGCGGTCCACGGGGCGCGAGTGCTCCATGATGATAACCAGGGTGGGCCCAGAGGTGGAAAGCTGCGGGTGCTGGAACGGTTTGTCCTTGATGCCCCGCGTCAGCATCAGGCGGCAATGCACATCTGTGTGCATGCCGTTCGCCTCCTGCGTGGCGCGCAGGGCCGCCGCGAGCCCCATGCGGTCCATGCCGACATCCAGCGAGATCGCTTTGCAGGAATGAAAGAACCGGTCCATGTGTTCATCGAAAAAGCACCAGACACCATCGTAAAGCCGCATGCCTTCCCAGATGCCATCGCCCAGCATAAAGCCCGCGTCGTAGACCGACACCTTCGCCGCGTCCCGGTGCACGATCTCTCCGTTCACGTAAATCCGGATGTCCCGGTTGCGGGCGTCTTCCTCTGCGGCATGCGTGCTGATGTGTGTGTCCATCTGGGCAGTCTTGCCCAAATCAAAACGCGGCGCATCCCTAAACCGCACCGCGCGGGGCAGCTAGACGCAGCCCCCTCGCTTCATCTTTCCGGATTAACGCCACTCTCTCCCTTTCCCCCTTGCCACACGCCCGCTAGTAGATGGCCAGTCAAGGAGCCGCATATGACCTTCAACCGCGCGATCAAGATCGCCCCCTCCATCCTCGCCGCTGATTTCGCCAACTTCGGTGCCGAATGCGCCGCGGTCGAATCAGAAGGCGCGGACTGGGTGCATGTGGATGTGATGGACGGTCACTTTGTGCCCAATATCACCTTCGGGCCCGCGACCTGTGCTGCCATCAGGCCGCACATCAAAGGGGTGATGGACGTGCATCTGATGATCACGCCAGTTGATCCATACATCGACGCCTTCGCGCAGGCAGGCGCTGATGTGATCACCGCCCATGTGGAGGCGGGCCCACACATCCACCGTACGTTGCAGGCGATCCGCGCGGCGGGTGCAAAAGCGGGCGTGGCGCTCAACCCCGGGACGCCCGCCGATGCGGTGGCGGAGCTGCTGGATGTGGCCGACCTGGTTTGTGTGATGACGGTGAATCCCGGCTTTGGCGGGCAGAAGTTCATCGACATGACGCCCAAGATCGCGCGACTGCGGCAGATGATCGGCGACCGGCCAATCCACATTGAGATCGACGGGGGCGTCGACCCCACGACGGCACCCCTTCTGGCGCAGGCCGGTGCGGACGTGCTTGTCGCGGGCTCTGCCGTGTTCAAAGGCGGCAGCGTGGACGACCCAGCGCCCTACGGCCAGAACATTCGCGCCATCCGCGCGGCGGCCGAAGGCACCTATACCTGAGCGAGGACAGCCACCGGCTGGACGAGCGGCGCGCTCATCGCTGGACTGCGTCCGCTCTTCGCAAGAGCTCCGGCAGCTTGTGCTTTAAGATCTTGCCGGTGGGTGCTGCGGGCAGGTCGGTCGCCAGAATGATCCGCCCGGGGCGTTTGTATCCGGCAAGACGTGCGCCAACGAAGTCCATCAGTTCATCGGCGCTGACATCGCCCAGATTGGCCAGTTGAACAAAGGCCAGCACCTTTTCATCGCCCGCCACCATCTCTCCGATCACAGCCGACTGGATCACCGCCGGATGATCGTTGAGCGCTGCCTCCACCTCCGGCGGGTAGACGTTGAACCCCCCGTGGATGATCAGCTCTTTAGACCGGCCCAGAATGTGCAGGCTCCCGCCTGTGTCAAAGCGGCCAAGGTCGCCCGTGCGCAGCCAACCCTCCGCATCCAGCACGTGGTGCGTGGCCTCTACGTTGCGGTAGTACCCGCGCATCACATTGGGCCCCCGGACCAGCACCTCGCCCGCGCCCGCACCGCCGCCTACCGCGCTTTCGTCGATGCGCACCTCGATCCCCGGCAGGGGCGGCCCAGTGGAGATATCATCCGCGCCGATCTCATTTTGCGTAATGCAGACGCCTGCAGTGGCTTCGGTCATGCCGTAGCCGTTCTGCAGCGCCACGCCGTAAAACGCCTCTGCCTTGCGCTTCCAACTGGGATCGAGCGGTGCGGCACCAGAGGAGACGTAGCGCAGCGCGTGCCCTTCAAGCCGCGTCAGCCCTTGCGCGCGGACGTATTCCATCAGCAACGCGTGCATCTGCGGCACCGCAGACAGGAGCGTGATGCCATCGCCCACCAGAGCAGCATAAAGCGCCGCAGGCGCAAACCGCGGCACCAGATCGATCCGCGCACCGGCATAGGCCGCCGCGGTCACAACAGAGGCCAGACCGAACACGTGGCTGATCGGCAATACGCCGTAGATAACATCCGCCGCGGTCATGCCGCGCAACTGGGCGGAGGCCTTGCCGCCAAAGCGCAGGTTGTCATGGGTCAGGATGACGCCCTTGGGGTCGCCCGTTGTGCCGGTGGTGTAAAGCAAGACCGCCGCACCGCGCAGGGCGTCATCTGGCACGCTGGGGAAGGGACTGGCCAGATGCAACCTGCCAAAAGCGCCCGCGCGGGCGGCGCCGCCCATCCGCTCCAGATGCGCCGCAGCGTCAGGCGAGACATCCGTGGTGCCCAGCACGACAGCCGGTTTTGCGTGCTCCAGAACCCGCGTGACTTCCGCTGGGCTTTGCCGGGCGTTAAGCGGGATCGCCACCGCGTCCATTTCCCAACAGGCAAACAATACAGCGACGGCGGCGGCGCAATTCTCGCAGATCAGCAGCACGCGGTCCTGCGGACACACGCCTGCCTCTTGCAGCATGAGGCGGACGGAGGTGGCGGCTTTTGCAAGATCGCCGTACCGCCAGGCTGTCCCTACAGTATCCGAAAGCGCACGCGCCTGCGGTCTGGTGGCGGCCTGAGCGTGCAGAAACTCTTCTACGCGTCCTGTCATGTGCGCGGCAGCGCAGGGCATGCGGCGTGTGATGTCACAAAACCGTCCGTTTAAAGATGCCGCTGGCCTGGCTGATGAGCGCGCCCGCGTCATCCCGGATCTCGGCGTCCGCGTAGATAACCTTGCGCCCGCCGCCGCGGACCCAACCTTTGGCCGTGACCTCACCCGACGCGGCAGGTGCTAGAAAATGCGTGGTCAGCGACAGCGTCACCACCGGCACGATCTCCGCCGCCTGGCCCGCGAGATGCCGGGAGGCGGCAAAGCCAGCCGCGGCATCCAGCATCATCGCGTGGATGCCGCCCTGCAGCGTGCCGTTGCGGTTGAGGTGCTTGTCCGCGATGCTGAGCCGCACCACCGCGCCGCCATCAGGGCTGCTCAGATCAATCCGGTAGCCCACGAGCGATTGCGCGCCCGAGCCCGTGGGCGTGTGGGCGGGCATCGCAGGGCTGCTCATGCGGCGCTGAGCGCGACGAAGCGTTCCATGTGATAATCGGTATCGCCAAAGCGGTGGTCCGCCATCACGATGCGTTTGGCGATATGCGCAAGCTCATATTCCTGCGTCATCGCGATGCCGCCGTGCATCTGGATCGCTTCCTCGGCCACCAGCCGCCCCACACGGCCCATCAGGTTCTTGGCGGCTGAGATCTGCTTGTCGCGGTCTGCGGCTTCCAGATGACCCGCCGCGTTGATCACGGCGGAGCGGGCCTGCTCCAGTTCGATCAGCAGATCGGCAAAGCGGTGGCCCAGCGCCTGAAAGGTGCCGATGGGCCGACCAAACTGCTTGCGCGTCATCAGGTAGTCGCGGGTAAGGCCGGTGGCGGTCTCCATCGCGCCCAACGTCTCTGCACAAAGTGCCACATTGGCCGTGGCCACGCGCGTCTCAATAGCAGGCAGCGCCTTGCCCGCCTGCCCCAGCCGGGCGGTGGCGGGCAGTTTCACGTCATCGAGGGTCACTTCCGCCGCGCGCCCGCCTGCGAGCAGCGCGTAGCCTTGCAGCGTGAGGCCCTTCGCGTCTGCGGGCACAAGAAAGAGCGATATGCCGTCGCGGTCCGCGATCTCCCCGCTTTCGCGCGCTGAGACGACCAAATGGTCTGCAGCTTCCGCATTGACCACGACCGCCTTGCGGCCATTGAGCGTGATCGTGTCTGCGTCCACCGTGGCCGTGGTGGCCACCCGGTCAAGGTCATAGCGGCTGGAGGCCTCGCCATGGGCAAAGGCCAATTGCACGCTGCCCGCGATAAGCTCTTCGAGCAACTGACGCTGCTGCGCATCGCCGAGGTCAGCGATCAGCCCCCCGGCAAGTACAGCAGTGTCGAGCATCGGCTCCACCACGCCCGCGCGGCCAAGCTCTTCAAAGACCACCGCGATGTCAAACCCCGCGCCGCCAAAACCGCCCTGATCTTCGGTGAAAAGCGCGCCGATGACGCCCAGTTCGGCAAGCGCGGACCAGATGTCCTCTGACATGCCGCTGGGGCTGTCGAGGATCGCGTTGCGCGTGGCGGTGTCGTATTTGTCGCGCAGGAAACGGCGCAGGCTGTCCTGCAGCATCTGGCGTTCTTCGGTGAGGTCGAAATTCATCTTTGGGTCCTTCTGAGGCCAATGGTGGCCGGGCAGCGCCTGCCTGGGGAGGCGCCTTCGCGAAACGTTGACGCAGGCGCAGGTTCGGTATTTTGCGGGTCCATCAAACCAGCTTCAACGTTGAAAGCGCCTGCCGGGGGGCAGGCAGGCGCTGCCAGGCCTGGGGCTGGGCGGTCGGTATGTATGGGGCGGATCAAGCGCCCCCGCTCAGCGCGACTTTGTGAATGATCCCGCGCTGGATTTCGTTGGACCCGCCAAAGATGCTGAGCTTGCGGTTGTTGAAATACTGCGCCGCGACGGGGCCTGCCGCCAGCGGATCGGGCAAAGCTTCATTGCTGCCCTCCACCGCCTCGGAGGCAAAGGGCATCGCATAAACCCCCGCCGCGCGGCGCGCCAGATCGTTGATCTCCTGCCGGATGACGGTGCCCTTGACCTTCAACATCGACGCCTCAAGCCCGGGCGCACCGCCTGCGGCGGCCTTGGCGATGATGCGCAGAGCGGAAGTGGCCATGGCCATGAGATCCATCTCAACCTGCGCCAGCCGCGCGGCGAAGTGCGGGTTCTGAATGAGCGGGCGACCATTGTGCATCTCGCCCCGCGCGATGCGCTTTACAGCCGATAGACCCGCCTCGGAGGAGCCGACGCCAGCCAGATTGGTGCGCTCATGCGTCAGCAGGTACTTGGCATAGGTCCAGCCTTCGTTCTCCTTGCCCACGAGGTTCTCCACCGGCACTTCCACGTCCGTGAACCAGACCTCGTTCACCTCATGGGTGCCATCGAGCAGGATGATGGGGCGCACTTCTACGCCCGGCGTGTCCATGTCAATCAGTAGAAAGGAGATGCCTTCCTGCTGTTTGACGTCCTTGTCGGTCCGCACCAAGCAGAAGATCATGTTGGCGTGCTGGCCCAGCGTGGTCCAGGTCTTCTGACCGTTCACGACATAGTGCGTGCCCGCGTCATTGAGCATAGCAGAGGTCTTCAGAGAGGCCAGATCAGAGCCGGCACCGGGCTCCGAATAGCCCTGGCACCACCAGTCTTCCCCCGACAGGATGCGCGGCAGCCAGTGGTCCTGCTGCGCCTTGGAGCCGAATTTCATCAGCACCGGCGCGAGCATCCCCAGACCAAAGGGCACCACGCGAGGGGCATGGGCCGCTGCGGCCTCAACCTCGTAGATGTGACGTTGCACGGCGTTCCATTCCGCACCGCCGAATGCTTTGGGCCAGTTCTGCGCCAGCCAGCCCTGCTCTTGCAGGATGGCGTGCCACTGCTCCATGTCGTCCTTGCCAAGATCGATCCCGTCGCGGACCTTCGCGGCCATCTCCTTGGGCAGTTTTTCATCCAGAAAGGCGCGCACCTCCTCACGGAACGCGATTTCCTCGTCGGTGTAATTCAGATCCATCCGGTTTCTCCCTTCCCTACGTGCGGTGGGCAATCTGCCCACCTTACGCGGTCCTCTCTGGCGGGCCATCTGCCCGCCCTTGTTTTCAGTATATCTCAAACAACCCGGCCGCGCCCATGCCGCCGCCGATGCACATTGTCACAACCCCCAGCTTCGCGCCGCGCCGCTTGCCCTCCAGCATCAAGTGCCCCGTCATGCGCGCGCCCGTCATGCCAAAGGGATGACCGATGGCGATGGAGCCACCGTTGACGTTGTATTTCTCAGGATCAATCCCCAGCCGGTCGCGGGCATAGAGACACTGCGAGGCGAAGGCCTCGTTAAGTTCCCAAAGATCAATGTCATCCACTTTGAGCCCGTGGCGCTCCAGCAGGCGGGGCACGGCAAAGACCGGGCCGATGCCCATCTCGTCGGGCTCGCAGCCCGCCACAGCGAACCCCTTGAAGGCACCCAGCGGCTCAATGCCCGCCTTCTCCGCCTCCTTGGCCTCCATCAGCACCACGGCTGCGGCACCGTCCGAGAGCTGAGAGGCATTGCCCGCGGTGATGTACTGCCCTTCGCCGCGCACCGGTTGCAGACCCGCCAGCCCCTCAAGCGTGGTGCCGGGGCGGTTGCACTCGTCGCGGGTCACGGTGACCTCGTGAGTCGTGATCTCCTTGGTTTCCTTGTTCTGCATGCCCATCGTCGTGGCCATCGGCACGATCTCATGCTCGAACTTGCCCGCCTCCTGCGCGGCGTGAATAAGCTGCTGGGAGCGCAGCGCATAGGCGTCCTGCTTCTCGCGAGAGACGCCGTAGCGGTCTGCTACGATGTCCGCCGTTTCGATCATCGCCATGTAGACGGCGGGTTTATGTTCCTTGATCCAGGCCTCCTTCACTGTCGTGACCTGGGGCTGCACCATGGAGATGCTCTCCACCCCGCCCGCCACCATCGGGCCCGCGCCCTCCTGCGTGATGGCGTTGGCGGCCATCGCAATCGTCTGCAAGCCGGAAGAGCAAAACCGGTTCACCGTCACGCCCGAGGCCGTGACCGGCAGGCCTGCGCGCAACGCGATCTGGCGCGCGATGTTGGAGCCCGTGGCGTGCTCAGGAAACCCGCAGCCCATCACGATGTCCTCAATCTGATGGGGGTCCACGCCTGCGCGCTTGACCGCGTGTTCCACCACATGCCCGCCCATGGTGGCCCCGTGCGTCATGTTGAGCGAGCCGCGGAAAGACTTGGCGAGCCCGGTACGGGCGGTGGAGACGATGACGGCTTCTTTCATGGGTCAGGCTTTCTTGTTGAGATCGTCAAAGGTGCGCCCTTCGGCCACCAGTTGTTTGAGCAGCGGCGCGGGTTGCCAGAACCAGGCGTCCTCCTGTGCGTAGGTTTCGATGTCGGCAAGTACCGCGTCCAGCCCCTGGATGTCCGCCCATTTGAGCGGCCCTCCCCAGTAGCGCGGGAAGCCGTAGCCGAAGAGCAGCGTCATATCGACATCCAGCGGGCGGCGGGCGATGCCCTCGCCCACGACCTTCGCGGCCTCGTTCACCATGGCGCACATGTAGCGACGGACGATTTCCGCGTCGGTGAAATCAAGCGGGGTGAGGCCCAGCTCCGCCTGCTCTGCCGCGATGAGCTCCGCGATACGCGGATTGGGCACGCCCGCGCGCTTGCCCGCCTCGTATAGGTAGTAGCCCTGCCCGGTCTTCTGGCCGAAGTGCCCTTCCTCGCAGAGCTTGTCGATGTAAGTCGGCACGCGCTCCTCGGGCGCGCGTTGGGGTGCCTTGCGCTTGCGCACCGCCCAGCCGATATCAAGGCCCGCCAGGTCGGCCACCGCAAAGGGCCCCATGGCAAAGCCGAAGTCCGTGAGGGCCTTGTCGATCTGGTAGGGCGAGGCACCGTCAAGCACCATGTGGTCCGCAGCCGTGCGGTAGGTGGCCAGAATGCGGTTGCCGATAAAGCCGTCACAGACGCCCGCCCGGACGGAGATTTTGCCCAGCATCTTGCCGAGTGCAAAGCCGGTCGCCGTCACATCGAGCGCCGTTTGATCGGCCACCACCACTTCCAGCAGCTTCATCACGTGGGCAGGTGAGAAAAAATGCAGCCCGATCACATCGCCGGGCCGCGACGTCGCAGCGGCGATTTCATTGACGTCGAGATAGGAGGTGTTCGTGGCCAACAACGCACCCGGCTTGCAGGCGGCATCGAGCTTGGCGAAGACCTCCCGCTTGACGTCCATATCCTCAAAGACCGCTTCGACCACCAGGTCCACCTGCCCCAGCGCGGCGTAGTCCGTGGCAATGCTGAGCGCGTCATTCAGCAGCGCGTCATGGCGTTCCGGGCTGATCTTGCCGCGCTTAAGCGCGCCGCTGAGGTTGCCCGCAATGCGGTCCCGCGCCGCGGCCCCGGCCTCTGCCGACATCTCGATCAGCACCACGGACAGGCCTGCCAGCAGGCAGGCCGTGGCGATGCCCGCGCCCATGGTGCCGCCGCCGATGACACCAACGGCGTGCAGCGCGCGCGGGGTAACCCCTTCGAGTTCCGGCAGGTTGGAGACGGCCCGTTCGTTGAAAAACGCATGGATCAGACCCTTGCGCTGATCGGTGTCCATCAGTTCCATGAAGAGTGCACGCTCGTGTTTGATGCCTTCGGCGAAAGGCAGATCTGACGCCGCTTGAATGGCCCGCACGGCCTGCGCGGGGCTTAGCTGCCCGCGTCCCTTGGCAAGTGTCGCGGCATGCACCGCGTCCCAGTCGAGGCCCTCCGGCCCCGGCATTGCACTCACCGGGCGGCGGGGGGCGCCAGCATCCAGCAGGCGCCGAGCATAGGCCAGCCCCAACTCTTGCGGGTCGCCTTCTGCAATCTCGTCGATGACCCCCATCTCAAGCGCTTCATCCGCTTTGATGTGGCGGCCCGTGGTGATGGCCTCCACCGCCTTTTCAGCGCCAGTAAGGCGCGGCAGGCGCTGCGTACCGCCCGCGCCGGGCAGGATGCCCAAATGCACCTCCGGCAGGCCCACGCGTGCGGATGGCTGCGCGATGCGGTAGTGACAGCCCAGCGCCACCTCAAGCCCGCCGCCCAGCGACACGCTGTGCATGGAGGCCACCACGATCAAAGGAGAGCTTTCGATACGGGTGCACAGATCGGGCAGGTTCGGCTCCATCGGCGGCTTGCCGAATTCCTTGATGTCCGCACCCGCAATGAACGCGCGCCCATCGCCCACCAAAAGCACCGCGCGCACGTCCACGTCCGCCTCCGCCCGGTCCATACCGTCCGACAGACCCTGACGCACGGCCTGGCTGAGTGCATTCACCGGGGGGTTGGCGATGCGCAGGACTGCGATGTCCCCCTCAAGGGTGTATGAAACGACGTCGCTCACGGGGCGCTGCTCCTTGGTGTGATCCTGCACGCAATGATGTGCATCCGGTTCAAATCGTCAACGGTAAGGCAGCCGCGACGTCACGTTCTGCGCGCCGGAATTCTCGCAGAATTCCGAACCGTTTTCCGCGACGGAAAACGTCACCGCCTGTAGATGAAGCAACGGCCCGGCACGGCTTCGGGTGGCAGGGCGATCTCTTGCGCATGCGCGAAATACATCCGGTCGGAGGACACCATCAAGCCACCAGGCGCCAAAAGCGGCTCGACCTTGGGCGAAATGGCGCGGGCGAAGGCGTCATTCTTTTCCAGGTTGTGCCCGCCCAGGTCGGCATGGATCAGACGGGCGGTCGGCCCGAACCGGGCCAGCGTCTGCGGCAGCGTGTCATGCACATCACCCAGGATCAGCATCTCGTCAGGCGGCGTGCTGTCAGGGTGGGAGGCCACCGCGCGCTCGAACACGTAGATGTCCCGCTCGGGCATCGTCTCCACCATGTGGTGGTAGGTGCGTCCGTTGCCCAGGCCCAGCTCGAAAACCGGGCCGGGCATGTCCGCTGTGAGGCGTGCTGCGTGATCGAGGCAGGCGCGCTGGGACACCATGCGGTTGATGAAGACGTCCAGTCGGCTCATGAAGCGGCACCTTACAAAATGGTAATCAATTCCCCTGCCTATCGGCACCTACCCGCACTGGACGGCGCGGGTCAAATCGGTTTCACTGCCCGCGACGCCGGGGAGAGCACGCCAAGACATGACCGCATTGCTTGAGGTTGAGGGACTGACCATCGGGTTCGGCACCGCCGACCCCGTCGTCCGGGACGTCAGCTTTGCCGTGCCTGCGGGGCGGACGCTTGCACTGGTAGGCGAAAGCGGGTCGGGTAAAACACTGACCTGCAGGTCGGTCCTGCGCATTCTACCCGAAGCCGCGCAGCTGCGCGGTGGCGCGCTCCGGTTCAACGGCCAAAACGGCACGGTGGACCTGCTTGGGGCACCAGAACGGCGGATGCGCAAAATCCGGGGCGACCGGATTTCGATGATTTTCCAAGAGCCCATGCGCTCGCTTTCGCCCTTGCACCGGCTGGGCAACCAGGTGGGCGAGGTGCTGCGGCTGCACCGCAACATGTCCCACGCCGCGGCCAAACGCGCCGTGCTGGAGCAGTTCGCGCGCGTGGGCTTTGTCGACCCCGAGCGCGCGTGGAAAAGCTATCCTTTCGAGATGTCGGGCGGCATGCGCCAGCGCGCGATGATCGCCATGGCGATGGTCGCGCGTCCTGAGCTTTTGATCGCGGACGAGCCCACCACGGCGCTTGACGTGACGACCCAGGCGCAGGTGCTGGGCCTGATCAAGGAGCTGCAGGCGGACACCGGCATGGCGGTGATCCTTGTCACGCATGACCTGGGCGTGGTGGCCAATATGGCGGACGAGGTCGTGGTGATGAACAAGGGCCGCGTGATGGAAAGCGGCACTGCCCGCGAGGTGCTCGGTGCGCCGGCCCATGGCTATACGCAAAAGCTTTTCAAGGCCGCGCCGATGATCCCAGAGGTCGCCAAACCTGCCCGCGCGCTGACCCATGAAGACGTGATCATGGAGCTGCGCGACGTGACAAAGACCTTCACGCTCAAGGCAGGCGGCTGGCGCAAGCCCACGCAGGTCACCGCCTGCAAGGACGTGAACCTCAAGGTGGTGCGCGGCAAGACGCTGGCGGTGGTGGGCGAAAGCGGCTCTGGCAAGACCACATGCGCGCGCGTGGCGCTCGGGGCGGAAGTGCCCGACGCAGGGGGCGAGGTGCTTTTCTATCCCGAGCCCGGCGCCACGCCGCTGCCGGTGCATGGCATGACGCCCGCCCAGCGCATCCTCTTTCAGAAACGCGCCCAGATGGTGTTTCAGGACCCCTATTCATCGCTTTCCCCACGCATGCGGATCGGGGCCGCGCTGACGGAGCCCCTGGACATTCACAACATCGGCAGCCGCCGCGACCGTCGCGAGAAGGCGGCGGAGATGCTGTCCTGGGTCGGGCTTGATCCGGCGATGATGGCGCGCTATCCGCATGCTTTCTCCGGCGGGCAACGCCAGCGCCTCTCCATCGCGCGCGCGCTGACGCTCGACCCGAAGCTGTTGATCTGTGATGAGCCGACAAGCGCGCTCGATGTCTCCGTTCAGGACCAGATCCTGACGCTGCTCGAAGACATCCGCGACCGCGCCGCGCTCAGCTATCTTTTCATCAGCCACGATCTGGCGGTGGTCGCCCGCATCGCGGACGAGGTGGCCGTGATGCGCGCGGGCGTGATCGTAGAACAGGCCCCGCCCGACACGCTTTTCTACAACCCCCAGCACCCCTACACGCAGGCGCTGATCGCCGCCCAGCCCGAGCCCGACATAGCGCGCCCGATTGATCTGGAACTTGTCGCAAAGGGCGCCGGTGCGCCGACAAGCTGGCCGGAGATGTACCGCTTTGAGGGTCTGGACGCACCCGCGCTGCGCGAATTGGAGCCGGGCCATATGGTGAGGTGTCATGCTTAGACAACAAGGCAATTCCCGTCCCGGGCAGGTTGCGGCCCTGCTTCTTACTTTGCTCCTGGCACTCCCCCTGCCCGCCACCGCCCAGCAGGTGCTCAAGGAAAACAGCTTTTGGCTCGAAGAGGTGAAAAACGGCGACATGCCACCCATCGCGGAGCGCATTCCCGACACGCCGCTCATTGTCGATCTGGAAGCAAAAGGCCGTCAGTTCGGGATCGAAGGCGGCACGTTGCGCACGCTGGTGGCGCGCTCCAAGGACGTGCGCCAGATGGTGGTCTACGGCTATGCCCGGCTGGTGGGCTATGACGCGAACTATGCGCTCCAGCCCGACATTCTGCGCGACATTGAAATCATTGAAGGCCGCAAGTTCATCATGCACCTGCGCCCCGGGCACCGCTGGTCGGATGGCACGCCCTTCACCTCCGAAGACTTCCGCTACTGGTGGGAGAGCATCATGCTCAACGAGGAGATCACGCCCTCGGGCCCGCCGCAGTTCATGCATGTGGACGGGGTGCTGGGCAGCGTGACCTTCCCCGATGCCCACACGGTGATCTTCGAATGGCCCACGCCCAACCCCAACTTCCTGCCGCTGCTCGCGCAGGCCGCACCGCCCTTCATCTACCGCCCCGCGCATTACCTCAAGCAGTTCCACGTCGATCACGCCGATCCGGCGGACCTCAAGAAAGAAACCCGCAAGGCACGGGTCAAAAGCTGGGCCGCGCTGCACAACAAGCGCGACAACATGTACAAGTTCGACAATCCCGAGCTGCCGACCCTGCAGCCCTGGATCAACGCCACGCCCACCGGCTCTTCCCGCCAGCTTTTCGTGCGCAACCCCTACTATCACCGCATCGACGCGCGCGGCACGCAGCTGCCCTATATCGACGTGGTCAACATGACCATCGTGGCCCCCGGCCTTGTCGCCGCGAAGGCCAACGCGGGCGAGACGGATTTGCAGGCGCGGGGCTTGGATTTTCCGGATGTGTCGATCCTCAAGAAGGGCGAGGCCGACGGCGGCAACTACCGCACGCTCCTGTGGGGCAATGGCGCGGCGAGCCAGATCGCGATCTACCCCAACCTCAACTTCGCGGACCCCGTCTGGCGCGAGGTGATGCGCGACCGGCGTTTTCGCATCGCGCTGAGCCACGGGATCGACCGGCGGATGATCAACCGGGCGCTGTACTTCGGGCTGGCCAAGGAGGGCGGGATGACCGCGCTGTCGGAAAGCCCGCTGCACGATGCCTCGCTGCTTTACATGCACGCGGCCTACGACCCGGCCAAGGGCAACCGCCTGCTGGATGAGATGGGCCTGACAGAGCGTAACGACGCGGGGCTGCGCCTTTTGCCCGATGGGCGGCCCATGGAGTTCGTGGTGGAGACGGCAGGCGAGCGCCAGGAGGTCGAAAACGCGCTGGCTATTGTCACCGACACCTGGCGCGAGCTGGGCATCAAGCTGGTGATGCGCCCGCTTGATCGCGCGATCCTGCGCAACCGGGTCTATGCCGGTGTCTCCATGTCAGCGGTCTGGTTCGGTTGGGACAATGGGTTGCCCACGCCCACCACCTCCCCGCGGTATCTCGCGCCCACCAATCAGGAGTTCTTTGCCTGGCCCAAGTGGGGGCAATACTATCAGTCGGGTGGAGAGTTGGGCGAAGCGCCTGATCTGCGCGCCGCACAGCGGCTGATGCAACTGGCCTACGATTGGGACCACACGACCGATCCGGCGGTGCGCGCCAATGTCTGGCGCGAAATGCTGCAGATACACGCGCAAGAGGCCTTTGCCATCGGTATCCTCAATGAAGCGCCACAGCCGGTAGTGATCAACCGCCGCCTGCACAACGTGCCCGAGGACGGCATCTGGGCCTTTGAGCCCGGCGCGCATTTTGGCGTGCACCGGATCGACGAATTCTTCTTCGCCGATGACGCGCAGATCGCGCAGGTGGGCGAGTGACCTTTCTCAAGTACGCGATCTACCGCTTTGGCACGATGTTGCTGACGCTGTTGGTCGTGTCGGTGCTGGTCTTTGTGATCATTAACCTGCCACCCGGCGACTACCTAAGCAACCAGATCGCGGAACTGCGCGCCACCGGTCAGGCCGAAGGCGTGGCAAAGGCGGAGTTTCTGCGCACCGAATACGCGCTCGACCGCCCGCTATGGCAGCAATATCTGATTTGGGTCGGCTTCATGGAAGGCCCACAGGGTTACTCGGGTCTCATCCAAGGCGATTTCGGCTGGTCCTTTGAGTTCGACCGCCCCGTCGATGAGATCGTGGGCGATGCGCTCTGGCTCACCGTGCTGGTGAACCTCGCCGCGGTGCTTTTCGTCTACCTCGTCGCCTTACCCCTGGGCGTGCTGGCGGCGGCAAAGGCGGAGACCTGGGCGGATTACACGGCAGGTTTTGTAGGCTACCTGGGCCTTGCCACGCCCAACTTCCTGCTGGCGCTGATCCTGTTTTACTACGGCCACAAATACTTCGACCTGCCCATCGGGGGGCTCATGGATCCGGCGTTTGAGGGCGAGCCGATGTCCTGGGACAAGGTCAAAAGCATTTTGGTGCACATGATCGTGCCCACCTTCGTGATCGGCACCTCCGGGGCGGCGGCGATGATGCAGCGGCTGCGGGCGAACATGCTCGATGAGCTGTCCAAGCCCTATGTGGAAACGGCCAAAGCCAAGGGGCTTGGCCCGTCCAAACTGCTGGCCAAGTACCCGCTGCGCATGGCGTTCAACCCGTTTGTGGCGGATATCGGCAACCTCCTGCCCTCCATGGTCTCGGGCTCCGTTCTGGTCTCCGTCGTGCTGGGCCTGCAGACCATCGGCCCTGCGCTGCTGACGGCGCTGAAGACCCAAGACCAATTTCTGGCCGGGTTCGTGCTGATGTTCGTGGCGCTGCTCACGCTCATCGGCACGATGATTTCTGACATGCTGCTGGTGCTGCTGGATCCGCGCATCCGCTACGGGGGCCGCGGCGCATGAGCATTCAGCCCGACAACCGCTTTGTCGATACCGAGCCATGGCTCGACGCGGATGATTTCTCTGCCCCTGAACGCTCCGAGATGGATGCGCCCGCGCTCACGCTCACCTGGCGCAAGTTCAAGCGGCACAAACTGGCGCTGGTCTCGGGCATCTTCCTGCTGACATGCTATCTGATGCTGCCCATCGCGGGCTTCATCGCGCCCTACACGCCTAACGAGCGCTCTGCCGACTATCTCTATGCCCCGCCCCAAAGCCTGAACCTCTGGCATGAGGGGGAGTTCATCGGGCCCTATGTCTATCCAATCACCGCGGAAGCCGATCTGGAGAACTTCCGCTGGACCTATACCACCGACACCAGCACGCCCATGCCGCTGCGGTTTTTCTGCGAGGGCGATGACTATCGCCTCTTCGGGCTGATCTCGTCGGACACGCATCTTTTCTGCGCGCCAGAGGGGGCGACGGTGTTTCTCTGGGGCTCCGACAGGCTGGGGCGCGATGTGTTCAGCCGCATCCTATACGGTGCGCAGCTATCGCTGACGGTGGGGCTCATTGGCATCACGGTGAGCTTTCTTCTGGGCATCACTTTTGGCGCAATGGCGGGGTATTTCGGCGGGCGCACCGACTGGATCATCAACCGCGTCATCGAGATCCTGCGCTCCCTGCCGGAGCTGCCGCTCTGGCTCGCGCTTTCGGCGGCGGTGCCCTCGAACTGGGGGCCGGTAGCGGTGTTCTTCATCATCTCGATCATCCTCGGCATCCTCGACTGGCCGGGGCTGGCGCGCGCCGTGCGCTCAAAATTTCTGAGTCTGCGCGAAGAGGAATTCGTCAAAGCCGCCGAGATGATGGGCGCCAAGCCCTCCCGCGTGATCCGAAAACACCTACTGCCGAACTTCATGAGCCACCTCATCGCCTCCGCGACGCTGTCGATCCCTGCGATGATCCTGGGTGAAACGGCGCTCAGTTTCCTGGGACTCGGTCTGCGCGCGCCTGCGGTCAGTTGGGGCGTGATGCTCAATGACGCGCAGAACCTTGCATCCATTGAGATCTACTGGTGGACGGCGATCCCGATGCTGCCGATCATTGTGGTGGTGCTGGCCTTCAACTTCCTGGGTGACGGGCTGCGTGCCTCGCTTGATCCTTACAAGAGCTAGAGTCTCCGACACAAAACCTAAAGACACGCCGTTTCCTTCAAAGCACCCGCCGAACAGGCACTGCCCTGCTGCGCTGTCCCGCCCCCGTCACGCTGGAAGCGTGCTTTCAGCACGACGGGCGGCGCATCTCCGCCACCCCGCGGGACGGCGCATGAATCTTCGTCATTCTATTTCTCAGGGTTTGAGCCGGCCGCCCTGGCTACCCCGCCGCGAGGTGCTCGGCGATGACCTTTTTGAGCTCAAGACCCTGCACCTTTTCAAAGGGCAAAGCCTCCGTGCCCAGATAGCTGGCCTGATTGATCGCCGTCCAGGCGTTCACGGCCACGCGGTAGGATCGGTTCATGTCCAGATCGACCTCCGCCACATGCACGAAATCCCCAGTGCGGCCCGCAAGATCGGTGGCGGAGAACTGGTTGGTGCGCGGCAGGATCGTGGCCAGCACATCGCCCGGAACCTCTGCGACCTGCACCGCGCCGCCAAAGCGCACAAAGGCGTCAAAGTCATAGCGCATGAGCGGTCCCGCCGTCAGCGGCGCGCCAAAGGTCGTGTGGCCTATCATGGCCAGATCGGCTTGCGTCGCGCGGCGCAACGCCTCGATGGCCACCAGGATGGACTGGTGGGTGTCAAGGCTGCGCGTGATATCTGCGATGATCTCAGTATCGCGCGCGGTCAAATGCGCGGCTTTTTGTGCCTCAATCAGCCTGGAAAGCGCTGTATCCCCGTCCGCAGCCGCAATCGCTTGGGTGTCATAGCGCGTCCGCACGCCGTCTGGGCCCTTGTTCAGCGCGAGGACGCCAAGCTGCACGCCCCAGCTGCCGCCATGGAAGTAGCGGACGCCGTTGTGTTCTTCATGCAGGTTGAGGTGGTCATGCGCGCCGTGCAGCACGCTGCCGGGGGGCAGCGCGTCGATAAATGTCTTGTCCGCGGCAAGCCCTGCGTGGCTCATCACAACGGCGACGTCTGCACCGGCAGAGGCCTCCATCAGAGCCTCTGCCACGAATTGCGCGGGCTCAGGGAAGCTGAGCGTATTTCGCAGGACCTCGCGATAGACAAAGGGGTTGGTGGCGGCCAGACCCAGCAAGGCGATCTCAATGTCGCCGAGACGCAGCCGGCTGGTTGCGGGCGTGAAGGGCGCACCCGTGCGGCTGTCGATCAGGTTTGAAATCGGGGTGATACCCAGCGCTTCAGCGCGGCAGATGAAGTCTGCCAAATCGTCGATAAGCGCGGTCTCATGGTTGCCCAGGTTCACGATCACCGGCATCTGCGCGCGCAAGGCGGCCAGGAACGCCCAATCAACCTCCCCGGCGGAGCGGGCGCAGACGACATTGCCGCGCTCGAAGATGTCGCCATTCAACAGCAGCGCTTTGGGCGCATCGGTCTCAGCGCTGATCTGCGTAATCGTTTCCAGGATCGCGGGTAGCCGGGCGTAGGGGGCATGCAGATCGGACAGGGTGAACAACAGCGCATCCGGGGGCTCCTGCGCCCAAACCGGCGCGCCCAAGGCTGACGTCGCAACGGACGCCGCAGCGCCTTTGAGCACCAGGCGGCGGTCGACGGTAAAGCTGTCTCTTGGCATGCTGTCTTTCATCGTCTCCCTTAACCCTGCCGCTAGGGCTTACCTGTCATCGCCGCCGATGTCCGCAGCCCCATCAAAGGCATCGTCGTCCAAGGAGGCATGGGCCGCGGCGGCGATGTCGCGCTTTTGCTCTTCGGTGAGATCGTCGGCCTTGTCGCCAGCCAGCCGGACTGTCACTTCACGATGCGCGAACTTGATGTCCTCGCGTTCGAACAACACACGGATCTCCTCATAGACCCGCTTGCGCACCAGCCACTGATCCCCCGGCTTGGTCATGAACTTCACGCGGATGATCATGGCGCTGTCCTGCATCTCGATCACACCCTGGGACTTGAGCGGCTGGATGAAATTCTCGCCGATCACCGGATCGGACAAAAGCTCCTGCCCCAGCTTCTTGATCAGCTTGCGCACCTTTTCGACGTCCGTGTCATAGGTCACGCGCAGGGGCAGTTTCATCATGACCCAATCGCGGGAGTAATTGGTGATCACCTGCAACTCACCGAAAGGGATCGTATGCAGCGCGCCCAGGTGGTGGCGCAGCTGGAAAGATCGGACGGAGATTTTCTCCACCGTGCCTTTGACGTTGCCCACGTCCAGGTATTCGCCCTTGCGGAACGCATCATCAAAGAGAAAGAACGCGCCCGCAAAGACATCACGCACCAGCGCCTGGCTGCCAAAACCGATGGCGATGCCCACGATGCCCGCCCCCGCAAAGAGCGGACCCACGTTCACGCCAAGCTCCATCAGCACGATGAGCCCAATGGAGACGACGACGACGATCAGCACGAAGTTGCGGAAAAGCGGCAGCAGCGTGGCGAGCCGGGAGGCGGAGGAACCGCCGCCTTCGTCGCCCAGCTCTGCCTCCTCCTCGTCGCCGGTTTCCTCGGCGATCTTGCCATCGATCCAGATGCGAAAGGCGTGAAAGACGACGTAGCCGATAAAGACCACCGCCATGATGTCGAGCCCGCGGTCGGCGACGCTTTCGACCATTTCGGTGCTGTCGTCGTCCCAGATGTAGAAGAAGGCGTAGGTGCCCGCCACCAGCGCGAGGATACCCGCTACGCGGCGCGCAAGCGCCTCGAAACTGTTGAGCGGTTGGCGCGCGCCAAGGGCCGCGGCGCGGGCTTCTTCTTCGGCGAGGTCCTCGCGGGTGTGGGCCAGCTCCTCGGCCAGCTGCGCTGCCTCCTCGCTTTCCCGCGCGGCGGCCAGAGCGGCGGCTTCGGCCTCTTCCTCGGCGCTGAGCGCGTTGAGCCGCTGCATCGCGCGGGCGCGGGCAAAGCTGCGTTCGATGAAGTAGTTGATGATGCCGTAGACCACGATGATCGACATCAGGATCGCATAGGCCCCGGCAATCAGCGGTGCCGTCAGCGGCACGCCAAGCACAAGATCGCGGACCAGAATGGCCCAGGCCACGGTCATGTAGAGCATCGTGACAGGCGCCCAGGCCCGGCTCAACAGTCGCAGCGGCAGGCTGACCTGCGCAGGCTCCAACCCGCCCCGGATCGCGCTGGAAATGGCGCGCCCGTTGACCAGGATCAGCGCGAAGTTAAACAGCACGACGAGCCCCGACAGCACCGAGGCCACCAGCGCGTAGACGTCGTAGTTTAGGCCCAGCTCCTTGATCCAGGCCTCAAAGAGGATCGCGCAGATGTCGAAGGTTGCCAGCATCCACAGCCAGGTGTGCAGCCGCCTGGCCTCCCCGTCCGAGAGCACGGGGATACGGTATTGGGACAGGAAGGGCGACAGGATCATCCGCCAGAGCACCGCCACAAAGCGGCATGTGAAATAGCCGATGTTGATCAGCGTCACGGTGAATTGCATCGCAGTGTCTTCGAGCGTGCCGAAGATCGCGATGCCAAGGACATAGGCCACTGCCATCGAAACGACGATACCGCCCACGCCGCCGACAAAGCGGAACACGAGAAAGGGCATCTTTTCGATGTAGCCCTGCGGATTTTCCGCGATCCGGCGCCGGGTGGAGCTGCGCATGATGCGCGCGCCCCAGACGTGACGTTCCACCAGCACACCCACGCCAAAGAGCAAGAGGCACAGCACCAGCGCCTCTCCAAACGCCCAAAGCGTGCCGTCAGGGCTGGAAGCGCGCAGAATGAAGAGAACCTCATTCAGGGAGGCCGGAAGCTGTGTTACACGGTCCAGTAAGGCCTGGCGGAACTGCACGGCGTTGTCTTGCAGCGCCATGAGCGCGGAGCTGCCACCATCCTCCGGCGGGGATGCGGCGGTCTCCTCCGGTCCTGCGGGTTGCGCTATCACGTTGCCTTCGCTGTCGATCACGATGACGCCCACGCCCTGCGCGGCAGCGCGGCTCAGGATGTCGTCAAGGTCCGCGCTCTGAGGGTCCAGAGCCCCGGCGTCCGCGTCCTCTCCCGTGTCCGCCAGCAAGCCGCCCAGGCCCTGCGCGCCCGTGCCCTGCGGCAGGCAGAGCATCACGCTGGCAAGTGCCAGAAAAAGAACCACAAAGAACCGCATGGCTTCCTCTTGAGGCGGAGCTGCCCCGGGCCTCACGCTAAGCCAGCATCTGGGCCTTGGCAATCAGCGGTCTTTGACACCCAGACGCCCTTGCGCAGGTGTTTTGCACCCCGGCTGAAACTATGCCATAGCAAGCGGGCGCGCCCACGCGCCAAGCACCGTCACTATCACCGAGGGCCGCCCTATGGTCACAGCTTCAGCACTCCGCCGGCGCGTCCCGCCTCGGAACCGGGGGTGAAGATGAAGCAGGATGTGACACCGACGGCGCCGCGGCATCACAGGGCGGGCACCGCAGACAAGCGGATCATGTTCTACAGCCACGACACCTTTGGCCTGGGCCATCTGCGGCGCTCCCGCGCGTTGGCCACCGCGCTTACGCAAAGCGATCCTTCGGCCTCCGCGATCATCCTGACGGGCTCCCCCGTGGCGGGGCGATTCACCTTTCCCGAGCGGGTCGATCACATCCGTCTGCCCGGGGTGACCAAGCTGACCGACGGCTCCTACATTAGCCAGACACTGGGCATGGGCATCGACGAAACCACATCGCTGCGCGCGGGCATCATCCAGACCGCCATCGAACAATACGAGCCCGACCTGATGATCGTGGACAAGGAGGCCACGGGCTTCAGGGGCGAGCTGTTGCCGACGCTTGAATGGTTGAACCTGCGCGGCCGCACCAAGCTGGTGCTGGGCCTGCGCGACGTGCTGGATGAACCGGATGTGCTTGCCGCCGAATGGGAGCGCAAGGCGGCGATCCCTGCGATTGAGAAATTCTATGGCGAGATTTGGGTCTACGGCATGCGCGATGTCTATGACCC
>JBCCPS010000032.1:0-31504 GCA_039024775.1 Pseudomonadota bacterium | reverse complement strand
GATGAGCTGACGGGCGTGCTGCCCTTCAAGGAGGCGCTGATCGGCAACCCCATGCTGCCCGCGCTGCACGGTGGGGCGACTGCCGCGTTTCTGGAGGTCACGGCGATCATGACGCTCAGCTGGGGGATGATGTGGGAAGCCATGGAAAGCGGCGCGCTGGAGGTCACGGGACCCGAGACGCTGCCGCGCCTGCCCAAGACGATAGATTTCACGGTGGACTACCTGCGCTCCGGCCTGCCGCGCGACGCCTATGCGCGGGCGCGCATCAACCGCTCGGGCCGCCGCTACGCCAGCGTGCACGTGGAGGCCTGGCAGGACAACCGCGACCGGCTTTTCGCGCAGGCCACGGGGCACTTCCTCATGCCCCGGCGTGGCGTCTGAGTGGCGGGTACGGTCGCCCAGCAAGAGAGCATCACCCACAAACGTGTGCTGCGCATTGCGGTGCCCATCGTGTTGTCCAATGCCACCGTTCCGATCCTGGGCGCGGTGGATACCGGCGTCGTCGGGCAAACGGGCTTGGCCGCGCCCATTGGCGCGGTAGGTCTGGGCGCCGTCATGCTGGGCGCGTTCTACTGGCTGTTTGGCTTTTTGCGCATGGGCACGGTGGGGCTGACGGCGCAGGCGGCGGGCAACAGCGATCCGGCAGAGGTTTCGGCGCTCCTGACGCGTGGGCTGATCATCGGGCTCAGCGCGGGGGTCTTGGTTCTCGCACTGCAACTGCCGCTGTTCTGGTTCGCGTTCTATATGGCCCCCGCTTCGGCAGAGGTTGAGACGCTTGCGCGCCAATACATGGCGATCCGCATCTGGTCAGCGCCGGCCGCGATCTCGCTTTATGCGCTGACCGGCTGGCTGATCGCGCAGGAACGTGCGCTGGCGGTGCTGGTGGTGCAGCTTGCGATGAACGGCACCAACATCCTGCTCGACCTGTGGTTCGTGCTGGGCCTGGAATTAGGCGTGCCGGGCGTGGCCTGGGCCACCTTCATCGCGGAATGGTCGGGGGCCGCACTCGCACTCTGGTTCTGCCGAGGGGTCTTTGCGGATGCGGCATGGCGGGCCTGGGACCGGGTTTTTGCCGCCACCATCTGGCTGCGGATGTTTCGCGTCAACTGCGACATCCTGATCCGTTCTGCGCTGATCGAGGTGATCATGCTGTCGTTCATATTCATGGGCGCGGATATGGGCGATGTCACGCTCGCGGCCAACCAGGTGCTGTTGCAGTTCGTGATGATCACCTCCTACGCGCTCGACGGGTTTGCCTTTTCCGCCGAAACGCTGGTGGGGCAGGCCGTGGGTGCCAAACAGCGCGCCATGCTGCGAAGAGCAGCCGCGATGAGCGCGCTTTGGGCAGGCGCCATGGCGCTCCTGATCAGCATTGCCCTGGCGCTCGCAGGGCCCGCGCTGATCGATCTGATCTCAAAATCCCCCGAGGTGCAGGCGGAGGCGCGCGTCTATCTGATCTACCTCATCGCCGTACCGCTCTTGGGCGTGGGCGCCTTCCTGCTCGATGGGATTTTCGCAGGCGCGACCCGCACCCGCGACATGCGCAATATGATGGCGCTGTCAGTTCTCATCTACGGGCTGGCTGCAGCGATCATGGTGCCGGTCTTTGGCAATCACGGGCTCTGGGCAGCGATGCTGGTGTCATTTGTCGCGCGCGGCGTGACGTTGGGCCTGCGCTACCCGGCGCTGGAGCGCACCGTTTGAAATGAGCCGTGCAGGGCCAGCCCCTGGGATGGCGCATCCATCCTCAGTTCTGATCCTTTTATGGCGGCCATAGTCATCTTCGAATTGACTGGAGTGCCTGCATTTACCAAAGCGCCAGCCCGTGGGAGGGGCTGGCGCTGCACGGCGGCCAGCAGAGCTGACCTTGGTTCCGTGCAAGTGCATAAGACCAACGCCGCGCTAGAGCCACTTCGCGCGCCCCGTGCCCACAGCCTCACCGACCGTCGCAAACCCATCCTGCGCCAGCAAACGGTCCAGCCCCCGCGCGATGCGGCCCGCGACCCCGATCCCTTGGAAAACCATCGCCGTGTAGAGCTGCACCGCCGAGGCCCCGGCCCGGATCTTGGCATAGGCTTGCTCTGCACTTGCCACCCCGCCCACACCGATGAGCGGCAGATCGGTGAGCGTGGAAAGCCGCGCCAGCACGCGGGTCGAACGCTCAAAGAGTGGCTGGCCGGAGAGCCCGCCCGCCTGGTCCCTGTGGCCGCTCCGCAGCCCCTCCCGGCTCAGCGTGGTGTTGGTGGCGATGATCGCGGCCACGCCCGCGCCGCTGGCGACCTCCGCGATCTCTTCGAGCTCGGCCTCGGTCAGATCCGGCGCGATCTTGAGCATCACGGGCGTGGCCCCCCGCACCGCCATCACACCTTCCAAGAGCGCCGAAAGCGCGGCTTTGCCTTGCAGGTCGCGCAGCTTTTCGGTGTTAGGAGAGGAGACATTCACGGTCGCAAAATCCACATGCCCCGCCGCAGCGGCCATGACGGCGGCAAAATCCGCTGCGCGATCTGGCGAAGTCTTGTTGGCCCCAAGGTTCAGCCCCACCGGCACCTGCGCGGGCCGCTGCGCTAGACGGGCGAGGATGGCCTCCATGCCGTCGTTATTGAACCCGAAGCGGTTGATCGCCGCCGCATCCTCGGTCAGCCGAAAGAGACGCGGTTTTGGGTTGCCGGGCTGGGGCAGGGGGGTGGCCGCACCCACTTCCAGAAATCCAAAACCCGCGCGCGACAGCGGTGCGATGGCCTGCGCGTTCTTGTCAAATCCAGCCGCGAGCCCCACCGGATTGGGCAGGGGGATGCCCGCAATGCGTGTCTCCAACCGCGGCGTCTGCACCGGGCCATCGCCGCGCGCAAGGCCGAGGTTGAGCGCCCGCAGGGCCAGACCGTGCGCGGCTTCAGGATCGAACCGGTGCAGCGCCATCAGCCCCAATCGCTCCAAAAGCGCGGTCATCCGAACTGCTCTTGCCCGGCAAGCGCCTCCGAGCGGATGAGCCGCGAGCTACGGACGCCCGCCTGCCGGTGCACCACCGCGCGTTGATATTCCGCGTCCGAGACCATGGCGAGGAAGGCATGGGCGGAGGGGTAGCGGGCGACGAACATGATATCCCAGCGTTCCTCGGGTGGTCCGATCAGCGTCACGTCAAAGCGCCCGCGCCAGGCGATCTTGCCGCCCACCCGCGCCAAAATCGGCGCGGTCTCAGCGCCATAGCGCGCATAAGCGTCCTGCCCCGAGAGCCCTGCATCCGCCAAGGCGTGACCCTCGGGGTAAGCGGCTTGCGGACGGAGCGCCACGAGGTTGAGCATGTCGAGCGGGCGATCCCGGTCCAGCGCTTTGAAGGCGTCGAACTGCGCGCGGCTGGGATCGATGAAAGCGCTCACGCGCCTGCCTCACCAAAGCCTGCCGGAAACTGATGCGCGCCGTACTCCAAGGGCAGCGGCTGCGCCCACAGCACGTCAGAGAGCCGCAGCACCCGGTAGAGATGCGGAAAGAGCGCGTCGCCGCGCGACACCTCCCATTTCAGATCCGCCCCCAGTCGGTCTGTCTCCACCGCCAAAAGGAAGAGGTCCGTTTCGCCGGCAAAGTGCTTTGCCGCTGTTTCCTCCGCCTGCGCGGCGGTGGAGAAATGCACGTAGCCGTCGGCTACATCGATGGGCGCGCCGGTGGTCTCCCCCTCAGCGCGCAGCGCGGCCCATTCGTCCGCGCGAAATATCTTGTAAATCAGCATGGCCGCGTCATGGCCTGCCGTGCGGCAGCCGTCAAGCGGAGCGCATTTCTGCGAGAAATCCATCCGAGGTCCATGCAGGGTCTAGCTGAGCACGCGCGCCAGATCGGCGATCAGGTCTTCGGCGTCTTCCAGCCCTACCGACATGCGGAAAATACCGTCTCCTGCAAAGGCGCGGTAGCTTTCCAACGCCGCCCCCTCCAGCCGGAACGAGCTTTCCATCAACCCGTCCGTTTCCATCCAGAAGATGAGGCTGCGGTGATGGCCCAGGCTCACCGCGTAGTGGATCACCTCCAGGCGGTCGATCATCGCCTGTGCCACGCGTTCGCCCGCCGACTTGTCGCCCACCTGAAAGCTCAGCATGCCCGAAAAGCCTTGCATCTGCGCCGCCGCCAGATCGTGCTGCGGGTGGGACGCGAGCCCGGGATAGATCACCCGGGTCACGCTTGCCTGCGCCTCCAGCCATTCAGCTACCGCCTGCGCCCCGGCCGCATGGGCGCGCATGCGCAGGGGCAGGGTGGCAGCCCCCCGCGCGATCAGCCAGGCGTTGAAGGGCGACAGCACGCCGCCATGGTGGATGCCCGCCTCCAGCCGCATGCGCTGCACCAAATCGGCAGAGCCCGCGACGGCACCGCCCACCGCGTCGCCATGCCCACCGAAGTACTTTGTCGTCGAGTGCATCACCAAATCGATGCCAAGCGCTGTGGGATCAAGCCCGAGCGGCGAGGCAAAGGTTGCATCCGCAGACACCAGCGCGCCCGCCTCATGGGCCAGCTTGGATACCGCCGCAATATCCGTGAGCCGCAGGATCGGGTTCACCGGGCTTTCCACATGCACCAGCTTGGTGTTGGGCCGGATCGCGGCTGCCACCGCATCGAGCCGTGACATGTCCACTGGCGTTACCTCCACGCCGTAGCGGGGCAGCGTGTCGCGCGCCAATTCGGCCACGCCCGCATAAGACACATCCGAGAGCACCAGATGATCGCCCGCGCTCAGAAACGTGAGCAATATCGCCGCCGCTGCGGCCATGCCGGAGGCGGTGCAGAGGCAGTCCTGCGTGCCCTGCAAGGCGGCGATCTTCTGCTCCAGCATCTGCACCGACGGGTTGGCCCAGCGGGCATAGAGAAACGGGCTGTCCTCGCCCAGATCATGGGCGGAGAAACCCGCGACACTTTCGGTCACAAAGGTCGAGGACATGTGGATCGGCGGCGCGGAGGCACCCGTCGTGGGATCAGGCGCCTCGCCCGCGTGAATGGCGCGCGTCATCTCGCCTTGATAGGTATTGCTTTTGGCCATGGTTTGCCCCCTCGATGCTTTGCGCGACGTTCTCGCGTCGGCCCCGCGTTTGCAACCCCCGCGGCACCGCCCTACCTATCTGCAAAAGGAGAGCATCACCCATGACAAACCCGCTGCTTGAGGACTGGACAACGCCGTTCCAGATCGCCCCCTTCGACCGGATCACCGACGACGACTTCGCGCCAGCGATGGAGGAGGCCCTTGCCGCCCACAGCGCCGAGATCGACGCGATTGCGCAGAACCCTGAGGCGCCCACGTTTGCCAATGTCATCGAAGCGCTGGAGGCCGCGGGCGGGGCGCTTGACAAGGTGTTGGGCGCGTTTTTCACCGTGGCGGGCGCGGACAGCAACCCGGCGCGCGAGGCGCTTCAGCGCGACTTCTCTCCGAAACTGGCTGCGCATTTCTCCGAAATCTCCGCGAACAAAGCGCTTTTTGCCCGCGTCGCAGCCCTTTGGGAGCAACGCGACACGCTGGATTTGAGCGACGAACAGGCCCGCGTGTTGATGCTTACCCACCGCGGCTTTGTCCGGTCGGGTTCTGCGCTGGAAGGCGCGCAGGAAACGCGCATGAAAGAGATCAAGGCGCGGCTGGCAGTGCTGGGCACGCAATTCACCCAGAACCTGCTGGCCGATGAGCGCGACTGGTTCATGAACTTGGCGGAAGCCGATCTCGAAGGCCTGCCCGGCTTCGTGATCGACGCGGCCCGCGCGGCGGGAGACGAAAAAGGCGCGGATGGCCCTGTCGTCACGCTTTCGCGCTCGCTCATCGTGCCCTTCCTGCAATTTTCTCCGCGCCGTGACCTGCGCGAAAAGGCGTTCCGCGCCTGGGAGGCGCGGGGTGCAGGCGGGGGCGAGACCGACAATCGCAGCATTACGGCTGAAATCCTGAAACTGAGGGAAGAACGCGCGCAACTTCTGGGATATGCGACTTTTGCCAATTACAAGCTTGAGACGGAGATGGCCAAGACGCCTCAGGCCGTACGAGGGCTGCTTATGGATGTCTGGGGCCCGGCCAAGGCGCGCGCGGATGCGGATGCAGACGTGCTGTGGGCGATGATGGCCGAGGACGGCGTAAATGGTGCGCTGATGCCCTGGGACTGGCGGTATTACGCGGAAAAACGGCGCGCGGCGGAGCATGATCTGGATGAGGCCGCGCTCAAGCCCTACTTCCAACTGGACCGCATGATAGAGGCGGCCTTTGCCTGCGCAAACCGGCTGTTTGGGCTCGACTTCGCGCCGCTCGACGTACCGCTCTACCACGCTGACTGCCGCGCTTGGGAGGTCACCCGCGAGGGCCAGCACGTCGCGGTCTTCATCGGCGACTATTTCGCGCGCGGCTCCAAGCGGTCCGGCGCCTGGTGTTCCGCGATGCGCAGCCAGGCCAAGTTCCCAAAGGCGCAGACCCCGGTGGTGATCAATGTCTGCAACTTCGCCAAATCCGATCCTGCGCTCCTGAGCTATGACGACGCGCGCACGCTCTTTCACGAGTTCGGCCACGCGCTGCACCAGATGCTGTCGGATGTGACTTATGAAAGCGTCTCGGGCACCTCGGTGGCGCGCGATTTCGTGGAATTGCCCAGCCAGCTTTATGAACACTGGCTGGAAGTGCCCGAGGTGCTGCGCGACTACGCCACCCACGCCGAAACGGGGGAGGCGATGCCGCCTGCGATGCTGCAAAAGGTGTTGGATGCCGCGACCTTCGATATGGGTTTCCAGACGGTGGAATACGTGGCTTCCGCGCTTGTCGATCTGGCCTTCCACGACGGGCCCGCGCCCACGGACACGATGGAAAAACAGGCGGAGGTGCTGGCCGAGATCGGCATGCCAGAGGCCATCCGAATGCGCCACGCCACGCCGCAATTCGCCCATGTCTTTGCCGGTGACGGCTATTCGTCGGGCTATTACAGCTACATGTGGTCCGAGGTGATGGATGCCGATGCCTTTGAGGCCTTCGAGGAGGCAGGCGGCGCCTTTGACACCGAACGCGCCAAGGCGCTGGAGATGCACATTCTGTCCACCGGCGGCAGCCGGGATGCGGCCGAGCTTTACGTAGCGTTCCGCGGCCGATTGCCGGGGGTGGAGGCGCTGCTGAAAGGGCGCGGGCTGGCGGCGTAGGATGGGTGCTTGCACCCATCACTACCACGGAAGATGGGTGCAAGCACCCAGCTTGCGTCAATACCCCAGCGTGCGATCCACAAGATGCAAAAACGGCTCTCCGGCTTCCCCGCGGCGGATGTTCTCTGCTATGACCCAGGTTGCCGATGAGGCACGCGTTTCAGCGGCAATATGCGGTGTGACAGTGACATTTGGATGCGCCCAGTAGGGATGGGCCTCCGGCAGAGGCTCCACCCGAAACACGTCAAGTGTGGCATGGGCGATGTGCCCCTCAGCGAGGGCAAGGAGCAGCGCGTCATCGTCAATGAGAGGCCCGCGTCCGGGGTTGATGATCCGCGTGCCGCGCGGCATCTGCGCGAGCGTCTGCGCGTTGAAAAGGTTGGTCGTGTCAGGCGTGTCCGGCAACAACAGCACCGCGATTTCCGCGCGTGAAAGCGCCTGCGCCAAACCGGCGTCCCCGTGCAGGCACTTGATGCCCGGAATGTCCTTGGCTGACCTCGACCAGCCACTGACGTCAAATCCCAGACCCGCCAGGGTCTGCGCCGCCGCCGCCCCCAACGCCCCCAGACCGAAGACCACCACCGACCGCTCAGGCGCGAGCGGGGCGAGGTGCTTTTCCCAGCGCGCATCGCTGCGGCAGACATCGATATCCGTATCCAGATGGTAGCGCAGGACATGGCCCGCCACCCATTCCACCATGCCTGCCGTGAGCCCCGGATCGACCATCCGGGTAAGGGGCATGGTCAGTGTTTCATTGCCCACGATCCGTTCGACCCCGGCCCAGAGGCTCAGCACCGCCTTTGTCTGAATGAAAGCGCTGAAATCTGCCAATCCGCTGGTGGGCGTGTAGACGATGTAGTCCACCTCCTCGGGCGCAAATTCGGTGCCGAGCGCTGCTTTGAGCCCTGCCTGGGCAAGGGCTGCCTCTAGCGGCGGCCCGAAGCGCTCGCGCTCCGCTTGCGTCGTTGCAATCAGAACCCTGATCATGCGCGCCCCTTATCTGGGCCGGTGAACATGCGCGGACTGCACGAGGCCAAAGGCCAAGAGCAGGACAAGCATGGCCGAACCGCCATAGCTGACCAGGGGCAGCGGCACGCCCACCACGGGGATCAGCCCCATCACCATCGACATGTTCACCGCAAAGAACAGGAAGAAGTTGAGCGCGATCCCGAGCGTCAGCAGCGACGAAAACCGGTCCTTGTTCATCACCGCCGTTGCCACGCAGAAGATGATGATCAGCGCATAAAGCCCCAGCAGGGACAGCCCACCGACAAAGCCGAATTCCTCGGCCAATGAGGTAAAGATGAAGTCCGTCTGCTTTTCGGGCAGAAAGTTCAGCCGCGACTGCGTCCCTTGCATGAACCCCCGTCCGGTCCAGCCGCCCGATCCCAGCGCGATCTTGGATTGCGTGATGTGATAGCCCGCCCCCAGCGGGCTGGAGGAGGGATCAAGAAACGTGTCGATGCGGGTGTATTGGTAGTCATTCAAGAGCTGCCAACCCGTCCCGCGGGATTGGAACACCGCCGCCACCAGCCCCGCGACCCCCGCCAAGACGGTCGCGAAATAGGCCCAGTGCACGCCCGCCAGAAACATCACGCCGCCGCCCGCTGTCAGCAGCAGGATCGAGGTGCCCAGATCGGGCTGCTTGAGCACCAGATAGGTGGGCACCACGATGATCAGCACCGGCAGAAGCACCCAAAAGGGGCGCGAGGTTTTCTTGGCGGGCAACCAGTCGTAGTAGGCGGCCAGAAACATCACCAGCGTGACCTTCATCAGCTCAGAGGGTTGCAGGCGCATGAACCCCAGATCGATCCAGCGCTGCGCGCCTTTGCTTTCCTCGCCAAAGAGTGCCACGCCCACCAGCAGCATGAAGGCCACCGCGTAGGCCAGCCCAGACAAGTTGCGCCAGAGCCAGATGGGCACCATCGCCACCACCATCATCAGCACCAGCCCCACGCTGAACCGCTTGATCTGCGGCTCTGCCCAGCGGCTCAGATCGCCCGCAGCGACCGAGTAGAGCATCACGAAACCCAAGCCCGACACCGCGATCATCAGCACCAGCAGCGGCCAGTTCAGATGCAGCACCTTGCGAAAGCCGGTGGGCGTGTGTTTGACGGAATACTCTAAGTAGCTCATGCCTGATCCTTGCCCTTGATCGCGGCCTGGGGCTGGATGTCGCGCAGCTCGCGCTGTTGACGGCGGATGCGCGCGCGGTCCGCCGTGGGATACGCCTCCAGAGGCGGCTCCCCGCCCGCCAGCGCTTGCAGCATCACGTCACGCGCGATGGGCGCGGCTGCGGTGGAGCCGCCGCCGCCGTGCTCCACCAGAACCGAGACCGCATAGCGCGGGTTTTCATAGGGCGCATAGCCCACAAAGAGCGCGTGATCGCGCCGTTCCCATGGCAGATCGGCGTTGCGGGTCACCCCACGCGCGCGCTCCGCGGCGGTGATGTTGCGCACCTGGGAGGTACCCGTTTTGCCCGCCATGCGCCAGTCGGTGGCGATGATGCGGCTGCGATAGGCGGTGCCGCGGCGGTCGTTGACGACCTCATACATCGCCCGTCGCATCTTGCGCAGGTTGTTTTCGTTCATGCCAAGCGCTGTGCCCGCCTGGGCCGCGCGCTCTACCCCGTCCACCGACTTCACCAGCCGCGGTGCCACGTCGCGGCCAGTGGCCAGTCGCGCGGTCATCACCGCTAGTTGCAGGGGGGAGGCCAGCATGAGGCCCTGACCAATGGAGGCGTTCACGGTATCGCCGATCACCCAATCCGCGTTCCGGTTGGTGCGCTTCCAGTCCTTGGTGGGCGTGAGACCTGGATTGACGGAACTGAGCGCCAGATCGTGGCGCACGCCCAGGCCAAAGCGGTTGGCCATGGCAGAGATCTTCTCAATTCCCACCTTGAGCGCCAGATCGTAGTAATAGACGTCACAGGATTGCTTGAGCGAATTGGCCAGATCGACCCAGCCGTGGCCCGCCCGTTTCCAGCAGTGAAACTTGCGATCCGCCACCTCCAGATGTCCGGGGCAGTAGACCGTCTCATCCGGGCCTACCAGCCCGTCTTCGAGGGCGGCCATCGCCGTGATCATCTTGAAGGTGGAGCCGGGGGGATAGATGCCCTGCACCGGCTTGTTGACCAGCGGCCGGTACTTTGAATTGAGCAGCGGGTCATAGTCGGCGGATGAAATGCCGCCGATAAAGAGGTTGGGGTCATAAGACGGCGCAGAGGACAGCGCGACCAGATCGCCCGTTTCACAATCCATCACCACGCAGGCGGCACTTTCGTCGCGCATCCGTGCCTGCACGTAGCCTTGCAGCTTGGCATCGACCGTCAATTGCAGGTCCGCGCCCGGTTGCCCTTCGCGGCGCGACAGCTCGCGCATCACGCGGCCCGTGGCGTTGACTTCCACCTGTTTGGTGCCGGCCTTGCCGCGCAGGAGCGTCTCCTCGCGGGCCTCCACGTTGATCTTGCCGATGTGAAAACGCGGGATGCGCAAGAGTTGATCGGGGTCTTCCAGGGCATCGAGATCCTTCTGGCTGACCCGGCCCACGCGGCCCACCACATGGGCAAAGTCCGACCCGCGCGGATAGACCCGCGTGAGCCCCACCTCCGGCGTCACGCCGGGCAGGGCGGGGGCGTTGACGGAGACGCGGCTGACCTCCTCCCAGCTCACCTCCTCCACCACCGTCACGGGCAGGAATGGGGCGGAGCGCTTGAGCTCGTCGAGCGCGTTCTCATAGGTCTCCAGATCGATCTCGATGATCTGGGCCAGCCGCTCCATCACGGCCTCCACATCGCCTGCGTCCTCGCGCACCATCACGATGCGGTAGCTCGGCACATTCTGGGCCAGCCGCATGCCGTTGCGGTCGAAAATTTCGCCCCGGGCGGGGGGGATCAGGCGGATATTGATGCGGTTTTCTTCGGCCAGCAGGCGGAACTGATCGGCCTGCTCCACCTGTAGGTACCGCATCCGCGCGGCCAGCCCGCCCATGAACAGCAGCTGCGCACCGCCCAAAAGCGCTGCACGCCGCGTCAGCTTGGCATGGCTTGCATCATTTTCCGCGCGGTTGCGTCTCATCCCATCCTCTAAACACGTTGACCCAGGGCATCCAGATCGCCCGGCGCGGTCTTGCGCACGCCAAACCCAAAATGCGTGACCGCCACCACGAGCGGATAGACTAGCAGAGTGGCCATCAGTTCGAAAACCGAAAGCGCCAGCGGCGGGACGGGGGCGAGCGTCATGGCAAGAATAAGCCGGTTGAAAGCCGTGATCGCAACCACGATCAGGCTCACGGCGATCCATTCAGCACCAAAGCCCGCGTCGCGCAGCGGACGGATGCGGGATTTGAGGTTCTCGCAGCCCATAAGCGCCAGCACCGCCCAGAGCCCCGGCGGGCGTTGCAACAGCAGATCCGCCAGCAAAAATACGCCCGCAAGAAGCGGCGCAGTGACATATTCAGGCCGCCGCAGGCTCCAGGCCATGGCAAACGCCAGGATCAGATCGGGCCCCGCCCAACTGGCGGGTAGGGTATCGAGCGGCAGAAGATGAAACAGCAAAATTACCAGCGCCAAAAGCCCAAATGCCGCGCGCATCAGCCAGAGCCGCGTGGGCGACAGATCATTCATCGCCCGCTGCCTCCTCCGCCCGTGCGGCTGACCCCTGCGGGCCAATCAGGCGCGCTTGATCTGTCACCGTTTCATTGCCGTAGTGGCGCAGCACGCGCAGGAACTCCAACCGCTCATAGTCAGCCGCCAACCGGACCCGCAAGCGCCCGCCAGGGTCTTCGGCCAATTGCCCAATGAGCAGCCCGGCGGGAAAGACGCCGCCATCGCCCGAACTGATTACCCGGTCGCCGGCGCGCACCAGATCGGGGTTTTCCAGAAAGTCGATGGGGGGCGCGGCGGAGTTATCGCCTGCCACGATCACCCGCTGGCCCGAGGGCTGGATGGTCGCTGGGATCCGGCTGGTGGCGTCGGTGAGCAAGATCACGCGAGAGGTGTTCTCCGCCACGCCGGTGATCCGGCCCACAAGCCCGATGCCGTCCATCGTGGCCCAGCCTTCCACGATCCCGTCCCGTGCACCCACGTTCAGCAGCACCGACTGGCGATAGGGCGAGCCTGAATCTGCGATCACCACGCCTGAGATCACGGTCAGCCGCGGGTCAAGCCGCACGTTGTTGAGATCGAGAAGCCGCGCGTTTTCCTGCTCAAGCTGCACCGCCGCCTCTTTCCAGGCCTGCATCTGGCGAAGCTCGCGCCGAAGCTCCCGGTTTTGTTCCGCCAGCCGCTGGTAGGACTGAAAGTCGCGCACGAGGTTCACCGTGCCTGTCACCGGCGCCATGGCCCAGTCGAGGTTGGGCACCAGCGCATCCGTGACCTGCGCGCGAAAACGTTCAACGCGGGGGCTGTCGATCCGCCAGAGCAGGAAGATCGCAGACAGCAGAATGATCAGCACGGCCAGCAGCAGCCGACGCATGGGGCCCGCGTAGTCCTGACTGTTTGAACGGTCTTTGGCCATATGTCCCATCGCGCCCCGGGGCTTGACCCAAGGCCTCTCGGTCCGTTTTCTCGTGTTAGAGACCCCGGATCAAGTCCGGGGTGAGGCCGTGCGCGACCTCAGCTGTCGTAATCGATCGCGTGGCGCAGCTGTTTTTCGTACTCCAGCGCCTTGCCGGTGCCCAGAGCCACGCAGTTGAGGCTTTCATCCGCGATGGAGACCGCCAATCCGGTCTGTTCACGCAGCGCAAGATCCAGATCACCCAGCAACGCGCCGCCGCCCGTGAGCATCACGCCCCGGTCCACGATGTCCGCTGCCAGATCGGGCGGGGTGGTTTCAAGCGCGGTCATCACCGCCTCGCAAATCTGCTGCACGGGTTCGGCCAGCGCCTCGGCCACCTGCGCCTGGGTCACTTCGATCTCCTTGGGCACGCCGTTGAGCAAATCGCGTCCCCGGATCTGCATCGACGTCCCGCGCCCGTCATCGGGCATCCGCGCCGTACCGATGGAGGTTTTTACCCGCTCCGCCGTCGTCTCCCCGATCAGCAGGTTCTGCTGGCGGCGCAGATAGCTGATGATCGCCTCGTCCATCCGGTCGCCGCCCACACGCACGGAGCGGGCGTAGACGATGTCGCCCAAGCTCAGCACCGCCACCTCAGTGGTCCCGCCGCCGATGTCCACGACCATGTTACCGGTGGGGTCCGTGATGGGCATGCCCGCGCCGATGGCGGCGGCAATGGGTTCCGCAATCAGCCCCGCACGCCGCGCACCGGCGGAGAGCACCGACTGGCGGATCGCGCGTTTCTCCACCGGGGTGGCGCCATGGGGCACGCAGACGATGATCTTGGGCTTGGAGAAGGTGGAGCGCTTGTGCACCTTGCGGATGAAGTGCTTGATCATCTCTTCCGCCGTGTCAAAGTCCGCGATCACGCCTTCGCGCATCGGGCGGATCGCCTCGATGGAGCCCGGCGTGCGCCCCAGCATCAGCTTGGCGTCCTCACCCACCGCGAGCACCTTTTTGACGCCGTCCTTGACGTGGTAGGCCACCACTGATGGCTCGCTCAGGATGATCCCGCGGCCCTTGACGTAAACGAGCGTGTTCGCGGTTCCGAGGTCGATGGCCATATCCGACGAAAACAGGCCGCGCAGGTTTCCAAACATTGCCTCAAACACCTTGAAAATTGATTTTTGGCCCGCGAGACTCGCGCGGGCTGGCCGAGCGGTCTTATAGGCAGGTGCGGCCAGAGGCGAAAGGGGGATCTCAGCCCTCCTCGGCAGGTTGCCGCCTGTCGGATGGGGGCTAAGATACCTGACGTAAAGGCAATTTCACTGCATAGGTGGCACATGAAGAAAATTCAGTCTTTGGGCGTGCATCACATCACCCTCACGGGCGCAGACCGCCAGACCAGCATCGACTTCTGGGAAGGGGTGCTGGGCATGCCTTTCATCTTCGATCAGCCCAATCTGGATGACCCGGACGAGGGCCACCTCTATTTCGATCCCGGCGACGGGCGGCTCATCACGATCTTCACCAATGAGAGCCGCAAGCGCGTGCATGCCCGCACGCCGATGGATCCGGGCTGCGTGCATCATCTGGCCTTTGAGGTGGACCGTGCGATGTTCGATCAGGTGCTTGAGCGGCTCAAAGACCGCGGGATCGCCAATTCAGGCGTGAAGGACCGCGGCTTTATGCATTCGATCTACTTCAAAGACCCGCTGGGGCTGCTGATCGAGCTTGCTTGCTACACCTTCATTCCGCCGCGCGGATCCAGCCATGCGGAAGTGATGCTAGAGGCCCATAAGCTGCGCGTTGCGGCAGGGGACGCGAACATCCAGCGCCAGCATCTGGCAGATGCCGCCGTGAGGATCGTGGAGCGGTTTCAAATGTCTTTGAGCGAGGATCGCGGGCCGCGCAATCCCTATTGACGACCGCGTCGGGCGGGAGACCGCGCAAGGAGATAAAGGGATCAGATGTCCGTCGGTCGATCTTCAGCCGGGAACGAGCAGGATCAGCGCCGCGCAATACGCTCCGGCAGGATGTTGCTCGTGCGCATCCTGCCGTCGCGGCCAAGGCTGTACCCCCCGAGGGAGATCCCAAGTGCAGGCGCATAGTAGTATTCAAAGTGCGAGGTGGGCCGCCCGGATATCTCGGTGGACACAATCACCCGCGTCACGTCGTAACTGCACCCGTTCCCGGTCCATCTTGCTTTGCCCGCTGGACGCAGCTTCACAGTGCCGGTGCCGAAGGCCTGATTGCCGACCGTGATCTCGATGGGGCTCGACCATTTTCTGACGCGTCCGTTTCGGACGAAACTGGTCTGGCTATTGCCTAACTTCTGGGTGATGACTTGCCGGCCCTCGCGACGTTCGGTCGGGATCAGCCCATGCAGATAGGTCGTCTTGACCCGCCGCCGCTTGCCGTCGCGCACCATCGTGCGATCTTCCGTTACAAACGACCCCCTGCGCTGCAATGTCATGTCAAAGAGCGGGCTCGCCCGCGTGAGGCGGATGCCATTTTGGGCATCCGCCGCTGTCGGGCAGTCGCTGCGACTTTGCGCCGTCGCTGGTACGCCGCTGCTCAGCAGCAGAGCCACAAGAACCAGCGCGCACCGCACTAACTTACCACCTTGTAGCTGATCTCGCGCTTGTCGCTGCCGCCCTTCTGACGCCGCACCAGCAGGCGGTTGAGCGCGTGGATATAGGCGCGCACGCTTGCCACCACCGTGTCGGTATCCGCCGACTGGCCCGTCACGATGCGTCCCTCTTCCTCCATCCGCACCGATACCGTCGCCTGCGCGTCCGTGCCTTCGGTCACGGCATGCACCTGGTAGAGCTGCAAGCGCGCGCTGTGATCCACCAGCGCCTTAACGCATTTGAACGCCGCATCCACCGGCCCGTCGCCCTCCTGCTCAGTGCTCCGCGCTTCGCCTTCCACATCCAGCGTCATGCGCGCATGGTTGGGGCCCTCGGTGCCGCAAACGACATGCATGGAGACCAGCGCGACGCGGCTTTCCTCTGGATCTGTGGAGATCCGCATGAGTGCGATCAGGTCATCCTCATAAATTTCCTTCTTGCGGTCGGCCAGTTCCTTGAACCGTACAAAGACGTCTTTCAATTGGTTGTCGCCCAACTCAAAGCCCAGATCCTCCAACTTGGCGCGCAGGGCGGCGCGGCCTGAATGCTTGCCCATCACCAGATTGGTTTCAGTGAGGCCCACGTCCTCGGGGCGCATGATCTCGAAGGTCTCGGCGTTCTTGAGCATGCCGTCCTGATGGATGCCGCTTTCGTGGGCAAAGGCGTTCTTGCCCACGATGGCCTTGTTGAACTGCACGTTAAAGCCCGATACCGCTGCCACCCGGCGGGAAATGTTCATGATCTTGGTGGCGTCCACCTCCGTGTGGAAGGGCATGATGTCATTGCGCACCTTCATGGCCATCACGACCTCTTCGAGCGCGGTATTGCCTGCGCGTTCGCCCAGGCCATTGATCGTGCATTCGATCTGGCGCGCGCCTGCTTCGACCGCGGCCAGGCTGTTGGCCGTGGCCATGCCGAGATCGTTGTGGCAGTGCGTGGCGAATGTCACCGCGTCCGCGCCGGGTACATTTGAGATAAGCTTGGCAATCAGATCGGCGCTTTCGCGCGGCGCGGTGTAGCCGACCGTGTCGGGGATATTGATCGTGCTGGCGCCTGCCTTAATGGCGATCTCTACCACGAGGTAGAGGTAGTCGAGCTCCGTCCGGGTGGCGTCCATGGGCGACCACTGCACGTTGTCGCAGAGGTTGCGGGCATGGGTGACCGTATCGTGGATGCGTTCGGCCATCTGATCCATGTCGAGGTTTGGGATCGCCCGGTGCAGGGGTGAGGTGCCGATGAACGTATGGATGCGCGGGCGCTTTGCGTGTTTAACCGCCTCCCAGCAGCGGTCGATGTCCGGTATCTGGGCGCGCGCCAATCCGCAGACCATGGCGTTCTGGGTCTGCCGCGCGATCTCCGAAACGGCGGCGAAATCGCCCTCGGAGGCGATGGGAAAGCCCGCTTCGATGATGTCCACGCCCATCTCGTCCAGCAGGCCCGCGATTTCGAGCTTTTCGGCGTGGGTCATGGTGGCGCCGGGGCTTTGTTCGCCGTCGCGCAAGGTGGTGTCAAAGATCAAGACGCGGTCTTGGGATGTGTTGGTCATGATGAAAGTCTCTTTGTCTGCTGTGTGGTAAGCGGCGCGGTCCAAAGCCTCTGAGCGGTCGCGCCCTTAAGGCACGCTCAGAGGCGCGTTAGCAGCAGAAGGTCGGCACGCAGCGCGCGCGTGGGTGTGCGCGACAGAGTGGAGAGGGGGCGTGCGTGCGTCATAGTGACCGTTATACGGGCGCTTCCCATAATGAAAAGCGCTTTTTGCGCGGCACCGGGCGGGGGCGGTTGATCTGAGGGCGCCCGCGGCTAGGTCGCAGACGATGAGGAAAGCACGCAAAAGCAGCAGCTCATGAAGGCGCTCGTTATCGGCGCGTCGGGCGGCATAGGCGCGGCCCTGACAGGCGCACTCGCCGCCAGGGGCGAGGAGGTCACCGCGCTTTCGCGTTCAGAACACGGGTTGGACTTGACCGACGAGCCCGCCACCCAACGCATTATCGGCGGTCTGGAAGGCAGGTTTGACCGCATCATCGTGGCCAGCGGCGCGTTGGAAATCGACGGGGCGGAGCCGGAAAAGACGATCCGCGCGATCACACAAAAGGCGATGCTGGATCAGATGGCGCTGAACGCGGTGGGGCCTGCATTGGTGCTGCGCCACGCGCCCAAACTGCTGGCGAAAGAGAACGGGATGATCGCGGTGCTCTCCGCGCGCGTGGGCTCCATCGGGGACAACAGATTGGGCGGCTGGATCAGCTACCGCGCGGCCAAGGCGGCGGTCAATCAGATCGTGCACACCGCCGCCATTGAGCTTGCGCGCACGCACAAAAACAGCATCTGCGTGGCGCTTCACCCGGGCACCGTGGCCACCGCGTTCACGGAGAAATACCTCGGCCGACACCCGGCCGTCACCCCGGCGGAGGCGGCCGCGAACCTGCTCACCGTCATGGACGGTCTCACGGCAGAGGACACGGGCCTCTTTTTCGACTGGGCGGGCAAGCGCGTAGCCTGGTAGCGCCAAGACCCCTTACGCCACGTGCCTGAGGAACGCATCGACCCGGCCGAGGCCTTCCGCCAGCGCCGCAGGTGGATTGGCAAAGCCGATGCGCACCGTGCCTTCCATGTCAAAGCAATCGCCGGGTGTGAACATGACCGAGTGTTCTTCCAAAAGCTTCAGGCAAAACGCGCGTGCGGTCAGCCGCGTGTCGACTTCAAGTAAGGTCACCGTCCCCGACTGCGGTTTGACCCAGCTGATCCGCGGCTGATCCGCGATCCAGGCCTCCAGTGTCGCCAGATTGCCCCGCGTGATGCGCCTGCTGCGCGCCAGCACGCGGTCCGCGTGCTCAAGGGCAAGCGCCGCGAAGTGATCGTCAAGCTTGCCCACCGAAATCGTGTCGTAGTCGCGGTGGATGGAGACGGCTTCGATCACCTCCGGGGGGGCGGCTACCCAACCCAGCCTCAGCCCCGCAAGGGAGAACGCCTTGGACATGCCGCAGGTGGCGATGCCGCGCTCGTAAACATCAGCAATTGACGTGGTCGTGCCATTACCCGTTTGATCGGTGCCGCGGTAGACCTCATCGCAGAGCACCCAGGCCCCGACACTCCGGGCAATGGCGGCGATCTCCTCCAGCACCCTTCTGTCCATCAGCGCGCCGGTGGGGTTGTTGGGGTTGTTGATCGCGATGAGCTTCGTGCCGGGCGTCACAAGCGCGCGCAACGCATCCAGATCGGGCAGATAGCCATCCTCGGCGCGCAGTTTCAGCGGCACGACCTCCGCGCCGAAGCTGGCCGGGATCGAATAGTGCTGCTGATAGGTGGGCACCACCGCTACGACCCTGTCACCGCGTTCCACCAGCGACTTGTGCACCAGCATATTGGCCCCGATGGTGCCATGGGTGACGATCAGGTTTTCCGCGCTTTGGCGTTCGTAAAGCCCGGTAATCGCCGTCAGCAGCCGGTCTGACCCGCGAATGTCACCGTAGGTCATCTTGATCCCAGCCAACGCGGACAGATCGGCCTCGTTCTTTCCCGCGAGGGTCAAAAGCTCCGCGAGGGTGAGGCTTTCCACGCAGGTCTCCGCGAGGTTGAACGCGCAGCGCGTCTCCCAGGCATTCATCCACTGTTCGACGGCGAAAGGTTCAATATGCATGGCGCAAGCAGTAGCGCCCGGGCGCGCCCGCTGCAATGCGCTCAGATCTGGCCGGTGGCCTTGAGTTGCTCGATCCCGTAGCGCAGATGTCGCGTGCTGAAGGAATGGCCTCCTTCGAACAGACAGAATTCCAGCAGCGCGCCTTGCGCGTTGCGCTGGCGGGTGCAGTCCAGCGTATCGGTCTGGGCGCGCTCGGTCTCGCCGAAATCGCCGTAGGCGCGGTAGAGCGCCAGCGCCTCAGACACTTTGCCCTGGTGCGTTTCCCCGATGGGGCGTCCGTCCAAGGGCACGGTTGTGTCGGCGTCGCCGTGGATGTGCACGATGCTTTGCGCGGGGCCTTCGCATGTCTCGGGCGGGCGCAACCAGAAGGTGCCTGACATCGGGATAAAGCCCGCGAAGTTCTGCGGGTGGGAGCACGCGAGGTTCCAAACCACCATGCCGCCCGCCGAAAAACCGCTTGCGATCACGCGCGCTGGGTCGATGGGGTGACGGCGGCTGGCGTCCTCAAGCACCGCGTCGAAATAGGCAAACTCCGCCGCCCCGGTGCTGTCAAAGGTGCGCGGGCCCAGCGGCAGATCCCACGTGCCATTCACGCCCTGCGCCGCGATCAGCGCGAGCCCCGCGTCAGACACCATGCGCCGCAGCCCACGGTTGCGCATCACGCCCGCGGCAGAGCCGCGGTAGCCGTGGCTCCACACCAGCGCGCCCACGGGTGTTGTGCCATCATGGCCCTCCGGCATCACGATGCGGTAGTGCCTGTCGCCCACCGGACAGTTGGTGTCCGCCCCGCAGGCAAGCGCGGGGCTGCTGGCAAAGAGGACCATCATGAGGGCGGCAAGGCGCTTGAGCGGCATGGGAGGACCTTTCTTTCTGACTTGGCTGAAAGCCTAGGATTTCTTGGCGTCCGGGCAACTCACCTCTGCGTCAGGACGCAAGGCGCGCGCGGGTCACGCATCGCCGTCCTGATCGCCCGGGCTTCCGCCTTGCGTGGTCGTGACATCAAGCTCCCAGTGATAGGTCAGATCGTATTCTCCGCCATCGCCCGAAAGCGCCACCGTGAAACTGTCGGACACGGTATTGCCGTTGAAAGGCGGCAGTTGCAGCGCGTTTGGCTCCAGCATCAGGAACACCAATTCGGGATCAAAGATGTCGTCGCGGTTGCCGACCGTAAAGAGGCCGATGAGCAGCCCCACTGTCGCGCCAATGATCCAGCCGATTGCCGCCCCCATGGGTCCGCCCATTGAACCGTAGGCTGCAAAGCCCGATGCGGTCCAGGTCGTCAGCGAAAACACCTGCCAGAAGGTATCGGGCATCTCATAAGACAGATCGTCGAATAGCTGATCGCGGAACTCTTCAAATCCGCCACGCGGATCGGTTTCGGCCATCAAGATGTACATCAGGAAAAGCTCCGGCAGGCTGTCATCGGTGCCGATCTGCCAGACCTGCAGCGCGTCCAGACCGCTTTGATCAGAGGTGTCGCCTTCATAGAACGAGCCCGCCGCGCGGATGGGGGTGATCTCTCCACCGATGTCTTCGGGGGAAATGCTCTCAGCCAGCGGGCCGCGCGTGGCGATCCCGGCATAGCTGATCTCATCGTCTCGATATTCGCCGACCGTTTCTTCAATGCACTCGATCTGATCGACGTGAAACCGCAGCTGGGAAATCACCGTGCCGCCGCCTTCGCCAATATCGGGATCGCCGCCAGAACCTTCGTCACCCGGTTCATCCGGGTCTCCGGGCTCGGCATCATCGGGCCGTCCGTCGTTTGTCGGCGTCGGGCGCAACCCGGGGAAAAGGTCGCGCAGGATGCCATGCTCCCAGTCGAGTATATCCCCTGGCTCCTTGCCGATGGGCTCTTTCGGGCTCCAGATCTCGGCCAGTTGGGCGACCAGCTGTGTGCGCTCGATCATGGGTGTGTCAGCGCCCGGCTGCACCCATTTCTTGAGCTGCAGCTCTTCGCGCGCTGTCAGTTTGCGATGACGCATCGGCGCGGTCATCAGCCGCTTGATGATCGCGCGGCGTTCCCGGCGGTTCAGCTTTTCAGCCAGCTTCAGCACACCCGCCCCGACCGAGCTACGCGGCTTTGGCCGCTTTTCCCAGCCCTCATGACGTGGCGCTTGCGGTGCCGCCTTGCCCCCGATCAGCGCTTCAGCGATTTCAGCGCGGTAGTGCAGCTCAATCGCCTCCATCGCGGCGCGCCCGCGCGGTTTCATTTTATCGAGGTTTACTGTGCCAGCGTAGGCCATGGGAAAACTCCTAAAGCAAAGTTGTCTTTCAATGCGCAAGGAAGGCGGAATTTTCGCCGCCGTTGCAAGCTTTTGACCGTGAGGCCAGCGTCAATTCCGCCCCTTGGAAGCCGGTTTCAGACTGGCGGAACAAGATTGACGGGTGCGTTCTGACCGGCGTAGGGTACACCGCGTTTGAGAAATGTGGCTGTGGAAATGTTTTGGGGTTTTGCCCTGAATGCCGCGCCAGAATTGGCGTCTGGGCCGCCCGTGAAAGTGCGGATGACCACCTCTGAATATAAGTTCTGCGGGCAATCGCGCAGGAATGCTCTCTTTGGGCATCGCTGCTGAGCTGCCCGCGGGCTGGATCGCACGGTGAGGCGCGCGCGCTAAGACCGCTTGGACGATGCGGCTGCCAAAAAAGCTTTGGCCTGCGCCGCAAGGCGCGTGATATCGGCACTTTGCAAAAGCACTAGGGGCATGGCCAGGTGCAGTCCAAAGGACCGGCAAAGAGCCCGGGACCTGAACCGCGCGAGGAGGGGCTGCCGCGCCAGCACCTTCTCGGGGTCACGCAGCTCAAAACCGAAGGCGTCCCGCCCGTTGAGGCGCACGGCGCGCACATCCACGACCTCATCCCAGGTGACTGGATCGAGATAGTACCCCGACGCGCCTTTGGCATCCAACCGCAAAGCCACGGGCCGGCGCCAGGCAAGCGCGAAGTTGGACAGACCAAGGGCCAGAAAGAACAGCCCGGCGGCAAGACCGAAGGCGACGATGCCGTCAAAGATGCCCGCTGTCAGTACACTGACAGTCGGCAACAGCAAGATCACTGCCAGGGTGACGTGCACGCAGCCGATGAAGATGCAACGCCCTCGGTTCAGCCTCAGGATGACAGGCGCTGCCAAGACGCTAGCTCGGATCGCGCCAACGGTTCACGATTGGATACCGCCGGTCGAGCCAGAAAGCGCGTTTGGTCAGCCGCGCGCCGGGGGCGGACTGAAAGCGCTTGTATTCGGAGATGTAGATGAGGTGTTCCACCTTTTTGGCGGTCTCCCGGTCAAAGCCTGCCGCCACGCAATCCGCCACCGCACCGTCCTCGTCTATGAGGATCTCCAGGATGGCGTCGAGCACCGGGTAGTCTGGCAGGCTGTCGCTGTCCTTTTGGTCTTCGCGCAGCTCTGCAGTAGGGGGCTTGGTGATGATGCGCTCGGGGATCACCTCGCCCGCGGGCCCCTTCATCCAGTCGCGGTGGTGCGCGTTGCGCCAGCGGCAGGTCTCGAACACCCGGGTCTTGTAGAGGTCCTTGATCGGGTTGTAGCCGCCCGACATGTCGCCATAGATGGTGGCATAGCCCACCGCCACTTCCGACTTGTTGCCGGTGGTCAGCAGCATCTCTCCGAACTTGTTGGACAGCGCCATCAGCAAGAGCCCGCGCAGGCGCGACTGCAGATTTTCTTCTGTGAGCCCCGGTTCAGTGCCTTCGAACAGGGGCGCGAGCGTGTTGGTGATGGCTTGACGGCCCTCCGCGATCGGCAAGAAGTCATAGCGGCAGCCCAGGGCCTCTGCCACAGCCTTGGCATCTTCCAAAGACGCGTCAGACGTGTATTCCGACGGCAGCATCACGCATCGCACGGCGTCGGCCCCCAGGGCGTCCGCGGCAATGGTGGCCACGATGGCAGAATCAATGCCGCCCGACAGGCCCAGCAGCACCTTTTTGAAACCGGTCTTGTCCATGTAATCGCGCAAGCTTTGCACCATTACGCGGTAGTCCTGTTCCCATTCATCCGGCTCTGGCGCCAGGGGTTGGGGCAGGATGCGCCAGCCTTCGGGCCCCCGCTCCAGATCGACATGCACGGTTGCTTCCTCAAAGACCGGCAGGCGCAGCGCCAGCTCGCCCCCGGGGTTCAGCGCAAATGTGCCGCCGTCAAAGACCTGGTCGTCCTGCCCACCCACCATGTTGAGATAGATGAGCGGCAGGCCCGTCTCCACCACCCGCGCGACCATGTGGTTGAGCCGCGTCTCCACCTTGCCGCGCGCGTAGGGCGAGCCATTGGGCACCAGCAGGAATTCAGCGCCCGTCTCTGCCAGCGTCTCCGCCACGTCCGGGTGCCAGGCATCCTCGCAAATGGGGCTGCCCACGCGGCTGTTGCCAACGCTATAGGGCCCGCCCAAGGGGCCTGGATCGAAAATGCGCACTTCGTCAAAAACGGTCTCATTGGGCAGTTCATGCTTGAGCACCCGGCTTGAGATCTTACCGCCCTTAAGGATCACGTAGGCGTTGAAAAGATCGCCGTCTTCCGCCCATGGCGCCCCTATGGCCAGCGCGGGGCCGTCTGCACAGGCCTCCGCCAGCGCCTCCAGATGACTACGGACATCCGATTGAAACGCCGGTTTCATCACCAGGTCCTGGGCGTTGTAGCCGGTCAGAAACATCTCGGGCAGCGCCACCAGGTCCGCCTCAGCGTCCTTGCCTTCCTGCCAGGTGGCACGCGCAAGTGCTGCGTTGCCCTCAAGATCACCCAATGTGGGATTGAGCTGGCCAAGCGTGATGCGAAAGCGGTCTGGCATGGGGGCCCTTTGCGTGGCGGTGTCGGGAAGCGATTTAGCAGATCAGGCTGGATGGGAAAGGGGGGCGGGATAGAACGCCGCGCTTTAGCGCGAAATTGTGGTGTGCTGGGGGGTTTGGCCCCCTTTATAGGCGCGTATTCCGGGGGTCCAGCAGGCAGCTTCTTTTGGCGGGCTGTGCGGCCCTGCGGCGCCTTGCCCGTCGCCCGAAAAGCCATTGCGGGTGGAAGGTGCTTTGCTTAGGCTCAGCGCCATCACAGCCAACACAGGTTTGCCATGTCCTTTCGTGCCCTCACCTTGAGCCTTCTTTTGCTGCCCGCCGCCGCAGGGGCGCAGGACGGACAGGTGCTGACTAAGGAATACGACGACGGCGGCGTCTATGAAGGCACCTTCCGGGGCGGGTTGCAGCACGGGCAGGGCACTTACAAGCTGCCCAACGGCTATGAATACACCGGTGAATGGGTCGACGGGGAGATCAAGGGCCAGGGCGTGGCGCGCTTTCCCAACGGATCAGTCTATGAAGGCGCCTTTGCCAAGGGCAAACCCGAGGGCTTTGGCAAAATCACCTTCGCGGATGGCGGCACCTACGAGGGCGATTGGGAAGCGGGGGCCATCATGGGCCAGGGCGTGGCGCTTTATGCCAATGGCGTGCGCTATGAGGGCCAGTTCCGCAATGCCAAGCACCACGGCAAAGGCGTGATGCAAAGCCCCGGCGGCTATGAATACAAGGGTGACTGGATCGATGGGGTCAAGCAGGGGCAGGGCGTGATCACCTATCCCGATGGCGCGATCTATGAGGGCGGCATCGTAGTGGGCAAGCGCGCGGGTGATGGCAAGCTGACGATGCCCGATGGGCTCGTTTACGTGGGCACCTGGAAGGACGGCCAGATCGACGGTACCGGCACGCTCACCCAGCCCAACGGCGATGTCTATGAAGGCGACCTAGTAGCGGGGCGGCGCGAAGGGACGGGCCGGGTGGTCTATGCCAACGGCGACACCTATGAGGGCGATTTCAAGGACGACCGCCGCGACGGCCAGGGCACGTTTACGGGCACGGATGGTTATGTCTACGTGGGCTCCTGGGTCGCGGGCCAGATCGAGGGCCAGGGCCAGGTGACCTACCCGGATGGCTCCGTCTATGTGGGTCAGTTTCGCGACGATCTGGCGGACGGGCAGGGCAAGATCACCTATCCGGATGGCTCGAACTATGAAGGTGCCTGGTCCTCCGGCGTGATCGAGGGGCGCGGGACCGCGACCTATGCCAATGGCGTGGTCTACGAGGGGGACTTCGTGAATGCCCGCAATGATGGCCAGGGCGTGATGACCTATGCGGATGGCTACCGCTACGAAGGCGGCTGGAAGGACGGCCAGCGCCACGGTCAGGGCCGCGCGACCTATCCCGATGGCAGCGTCTATGAAGGCAGCTTTGAGAACGGCCAGCGCCATGGCACCGGCAAGATCGTGATGGCCAGCGGCTTCACCTACGAAGGCGATTGGGCGAACGGGGAGATCGAGGGCCAGGGTGTCGCAACCTATGACAACGGCGATGTCTATGAGGGCAGCTTTCAGGCGGGCAAGCGTCAGGGCAGCGGGACCATGCGCTATGCCAGCGGTGAAGAGGCCACAGGCACCTGGCAAAACGGCGCGCTGAACGAAGGTGGCTAAGACCTTAGGTAGCGTAGGCTGGGCAGTCTGCCCACCATCGCGGGTGCCTTTCCAAGAAAACCGGCTTGGCGTTGCCCGCGCCTCGGTGCATCTTTGCATCGCAATGGCGGTCTTTGGATCCTCCGGCACAGCGTTGCGCGGAGCGGGCGGGGCATCCCCGCCTAAAGGCAAGACCTCTGCATGACAGGGCGCGATCCGCGCTGGACCTTGTCCAGGGATGATCGCGCAGATCACGATGAGCAGAGACTGTCCATTGCGCCATCATCTGTGCCATGAACCGGCGTGACCTCGCCCGAAACCTGGCGGTGAGCCTGACGGGTGGGGCTTGGGAGGCGGAGACCTTAACCGCCACGTTGCTGCGCAGGCTGCCTTCCAAGCCGCAGAAAACTGCGGCGCGCTTGGTCTCGGAATTGATCAGCGCCCACCCGAATGCGCCCGCGCCGCCCGTAAAACGCGTGCGGGCGCTTTTGCTGCACGCTGCCGCTTTTGAGCGGCTCTACCGCGCCTGTCACAAGCGCCAGACTTGGCCTGCACCGGATCTCAGCGCCCCTGTTATGGCCCCTTCCGCGCCTTTTTCCCGGCTGGATCTGCCAGATATTGCCACCACCGCGGCCCTGGCCGATTGGCTGTTGCTGCCCGAATGGCGGCTCGCCTTCCTGGCGGACCTTGGCGACCGGCACGAGGATCATGGGGAGACGGGGGTGAATAATTATCATTACGTCCTGCAGCCCAAACGCACCGGCGGCAAACGACTGATTGAGGCGCCGAAAAGGCAGCTCAAAATGGTGCAAAGGCGCATCTTGACGGGCATTCTCCCGCAGGTGCCGGTGCACGCCAGCGCCTTGGGTTTTGTCAGGGGCCGCAGCTGTCTGGAGGGCGCGGCGCGCGATGCAGGCGAGGAAATGGTCCTGAACTTTGATCTCAAGGATTTTTTTCCCCAGCATCCTGCGTACGCGCGTTTTCGCGCTCTTCCGTCGGCTGGGCTATCCCGAGGCCGTTGCCCGGCATCTGGCCTGCCTCACCACCACCGTCACGCCCGCCCGGCTGCGCGCGCGGATGCCCTTTGCCCAGGCGCAGGCGCTCGCATCCCCGCACCTGCCGCAGGGCGCGCCCAGTTCGCCCGCGCTTGCCAATCTGGTGAGCTACGGACTCGACTGCAGGCTGGCCGGTCTGGCGGATGCGCTAGATGCACATTTCAGCCGCTAAGCCGATGATATCGCCTTTTCGGGAGACGCCGTCATCGCTGGGCCGCTGCTGCGCGCGGTGCCGCAGATCGTGGCGGAGGCGGGGTTTGCGCTCAACCCCGCAAAGACCCGCGTTGCGCCACGGCACAGGCGGCAGATGGTGACGGGGGCTGTGGTCAATTCCCATGTGAACCTCTCCCGCCGGAAGTTCGACCGTCTTAAGGCTGTGATCCACGCCTGCGGCAAACCGGGCGACACGCGGCTGGAGGATCCGGGCTTTCAACGACGATTGATGGGGCAACTGGACTGGGCCTGCCAGGTGAACCCCCAGCGTGGTGCCAAGCTCAAGCACCTTCTGATCAAGGCCTTGGGCGCACGCTCGGAAGGCTAAAGCCGCTCGGCGCAGGCGCGTTCGACAAGATGTACGATTTTGTCGATGTCCGGTGCCGCGCAGCACCGCACGCATATCCAGCGGGAGTTCTTTGACCGCTTGGGGTGAAACTGTGCAGAGACGGTGCGGTCGAGCCTCTCTTCCGCAATGATCTTGGGTGACAGGCGGATGTCGAGCACGGTCTCGTCCTCTGTCTGGAAATGCGCAACCTCGCGGCCTTTGAAATTGACGCATACCAGATCGCTGTCCTTCCAGGGCGCAATCGTGATGTCAGTCAGAGCCTTCAGCCGGGCTTCGAGGTTTTGGCGCATGACTGTCACTTTAAGAGAGAACGGGGCCGGGCAACAGTATCTTGCCCGGCCCCTTCACGTCACAGCAGCAGCTGGTAGCTGTGCGGCACATAGGCAAAGCCGTCGCCGGCCTTTTCCACGTAGCCGAAGGCGGGGAAGGGCATGTGGTAGCCTACGAAGGGAATGCCGTCAGCGGACAACATGTCGAGCACGCGGCGTCGCGTGGCGGCGGCTGCTTCCTTGTCCATGTCAAAGCGGACCTCCCAATCCGGATAGGCCAGCGACCAGACGTAGTGGTTGGCGAAATCCGCGCAGACCATCAGCTGTTTGCCGCCGCTTTCGATGCTGTAGATCATATGCCCGGGCGTGTGCCCGAACGCTGCCACGCCGCTGATGCCCGACGCCACGTCGCCGCCGTCCCCGATGAAGGTCATCTGATCGGCCAAGGGGCGCACCTTGGCGTCGAACCCCTCGTTGCCCGCCTGGGCCCAGGCGTCATATTCCACTTGGCCCGTCACATAGCGCGCATTGGGAAAGGTTACCCCGCCTTCGCCCGACAGCCCGCCGATGTGATCGCCGTGCATGTGGGTGAGCACCACGACATCCACCTGATCGGCGGTATAGCCTGCCGCCTCAAGCGCCGCGACGGTCCCCGCGCCGCTTAAGCCTGCGTCAAAGAGCACCAGTTCGCTGCCCGTGTTCACCACGGTGGGGGTAAAGAAGAACTGCGCCACATCATTAGGGATGCGCGCGGCGGCGGAAGCGGCGTTGAAGGTTTCTGCATCCACGTTCATACCAAAGATCGTTTGCGGATCGGGCACTGCGCGGCTGCCTGCAAGCAGCGTGGTCACGTCAAATTCGCCCAGCTTGACGCGCTGGAACGGCGCGCCATCGGGGTCCATGAGAGGCGCTGCGGCCCGGGCGCTTTGAGCGGTGGCCGCGGCGAGGGGCAGGGCAGCCGCGCTGGCAAGCGCAGAGCGTCGGGTGAGCAGGTGTGTCATGGGGGTCTCCTCGGGTTTGGCGGCCGGATGGGCCATTAATCTATGCCCTAGAAGGCTAGAGCCCGATGTGTTGAGGTCCACCTTTCAACCGGGCAGATTGAGACGCATCAGCAAAAAGGGGTGGGCGATGTCGGTTGTGGCGGACTTTCTTGACCGGGTTGAACCAGAGCGGCGCCAAGCGGAGGCGCGCGCGCTGGATGCGCTGTTCCAGCGGGTCACGGGCTGGCGCCCGGTGCTTCAGGGCGGCGGCATTCTGGGGTATGGCAGCTATGCCTACACCTACGCCTCGGGCCATTCGGGCGTGTCTTTCGCCACCGGGTTTGCCGCGCGAAAGAGCAAAATCAGCATCTACATCATGCCCGGCTACACCGATTTTGACGACATTCTCGCGCGGTTGGGCAAATACAAACGCGGCAAGGCCTGCGTCTATCTGAACAAGTTCGATGACGCGGACGACACTGTTCTTTCAGAGCTGATCCGCGCGGGGCTGGATGATCTGTCAAAGCACTGGCCGGTATCCCCGACCTGACGTCTTAAGGAGCAAGAGCGTCCTTTTCATCGACCACAGCAAATGCAAAGCCAGCGTGCGTATCCAGCGTGGCTGGCATGCTTGGGGCATCGTGCCCGTCAAAGCGTCCGGCGTAAAACTTGAGGAATGTACAACAGCAATTCATGCGCCGTCCCGCGGGGTTGCGCAGCCCAACAGTGCCTGTTGGGCGGGTGCTTTGAATTGGGCGGGTTGTATGAGGTTTCGGGTCGGACGCTTCAGCGCTACTCCGGCGTGACGCAGCCGTTTTCCAACGCCTCCTTCGCCAGGCGGTTCGGATAGCCGTTGGAGATGTCGCGCTCCAGCGCCGCGATGCGCATGATCTGGAACTTGGCTTGAACCGACAGGCGCTCCCGGAACCTACCGTGACACAGCGTTTCGATGGCAAAACGCGTCGGGAAAAAGCTGCCAGAGCGCAGCGCGGGCAGCGCGCGGTCGGCGTCAAAGCCAAAGCGGGCCTCCATCACCGCATAGTCATCGCCCCAGCGCCACTGCTGGTTGTTCCAGCCGATGGCATAGGCCATGTCCTGCAGCGACCCTTCCGGGTAGCCCAGATGTTCGGCTTCCACATAGGTCTCACCGTGGCGCAAAATCGCGCTGCGCCGGGGCAAGACAGGCTGCAACATGGGCGCCCAGTGCAGACCCCAGAGCACCGGATAGGCCGGGCGCTCCAGCGCGAAGGAGGTGAGCGTGGTCAACACCCTGCCCGATTGTGCCTCTGTGAGGGTCAACTGGCCGAAAGGGGCCGCCCCAAAGCCGGGGATCGTGCCGTGGGTGTAGGCCACCCGGTAGTCCACCGCCGCGTCATTGATAGGATCCGTTAAAGGGCAGATGCTCTGGGATGAAAAGAATGCGGTGAAAGACTCCGGCTGCTGGTGGTATTGCAAATGCACGTCACAGGTATCCTGGCGCGCCCAGGTCAGACTTTCAAAGCCTCGATCCGTAGCGCCGAAGGCCAGCGTGAAGCCGCTCAAGGTCTCACCCACGCCAAGCCCGAACTGGCAAAGCGGCGGCTCCCAGTCGCGTTCCGGGCAGGCGGCAAAGTGGATGAAGCCGTCCTCGGCGTCAAAGACGCTGTCCGCTAGCGCGATGGTGCTGCCTTTGGCCATCACAACCACCGGCGCGGGCGGCAGGGCGGCGATCCAGCGGTGCAGATGCAGGTCACGGCCCATCTCTACCAGCGTGGGCAGGGCCCAAAAGACCCCGACCGCCAGCCAGGCCAGCCGCCTGCGCCCGCGGTTGCGCCAGACCCGCCAGAGGATCAGCAGCGGCACGCCCACAGCCAGGACCCAAAAGAACACCCAAAACAGGAATTCCAGCACGGCAACCAGCGCATACGCCGCGCCCATGCCTAGCCCTTGCCCAGCCTAGCCACAAAGGCCTGCGCGGCCTCTGCCGGGTCCTGCGCACCGCCTGCAACCTCCGCGCTCAAGCGCTCAAGTTCTGCTTTGACGGAGGCCTCCTCCAGTTGCGCCAACAGCCGCTGGCGCACGTCTTGGTGAAACCAGTAGCGTGCCTGTGCCGCGCGTGCGGCTTCCCAGTGGCCCTGCGCGCGGCGCCAGTCTGCCAGCGTCTGCATCTCGTCCCAGGCCTCCGCCAGCCCGTCCTCTTGCAAGGCGCTCACCGTCAGCGCCTTGGGAAAACCATCCGGATCCTGTGGGCGTTTGCGCAAGAGCCTCAGGGCGCCGGCGTAGTCAGCCCGGGTGCGCATCGCGGCGGCTTTGAGATCGCCGTCCGCCTTGTTGACCAGGATCAGGTCCGCCATTTCCATGATGCCGCGCTTGACGCCCTGCAATTCGTCGCCGCCCGCGGGTGCCAGCAACAGGAGGAAGAGATCGGACATCTCCGCCACCACTGTTTCAGATTGGCCCACGCCCACGGTTTCGATCAGCACCACGTCGAAACCCGCCGCCTCGCACAGCCGCACCGCCTCGCGCGTGCGTCGCGCGACGCCACCCAGATGGGTCTGGCTTGGCGAGGGCCGGATGAAGGCGCGGGGCTCGCGCGCGAGCTGGTCCATGCGGGTCTTGTCCCCCAGGATCGACCCGCCCGAGCGCGCCGATGAAGGATCAACCGCCAGCACCGCCACCCGCGTGCCCGCGCTAGTGAGCATCATGCCGAAGGTCTCGATAAAGGTCGATTTGCCCACCCCGGGCGTACCGGAGAGGCCGATGCGCAGGGCATGGCGGTCCCGGGGGAGCGCGGCCAGCAGCTCTGCCGTCTGCGCGCGGTGGTCGGCGCGGCTCGATTCAACCAGCGTGATGGCTCGCGCCAGCGCCCGGCGCTCGCCTGCTGCAATCCGCTCTGCCATCTCGCTTACATTCATGGCGCATCTATCACGGGGGGCTGGCGGAATGTCCAGCGTTCGCGGATAAGGCCGCATGGCGGACGCCCTTCCCATCGACGCGGTGTTGCCGCAGGTGATAGACGCCCTGCGCGCGCGGGGCCGCGTGGTGCTGCAAGCCCCGCCGGGGGCGGGCAAGACGACGCGGGTGCCGCTTGCCCTGTTGGAGGCGGGGCTCGCTTCAGGGCGCATCCTGATGCTGGAGCCGCGCAGGCTGGCCGCGCGCGCCGCCGCCGAACGCATTGCGCAGAGCCTGGGCGAGAAACCGGGCGAGACGGTGGGCTACCGCGTGCGGGGCGCCTCAGCCGTGTCGCGCGCCACACGCATCGAAGTGGTGACCGAAGGGATCCTCACGCGGATGCTGCAGGACCAGCCCGATCTGCCGGGCGTGGGCGCGGTGAT
>JBCCPS010000031.1:0-31527 GCA_039024775.1 Pseudomonadota bacterium | reverse complement strand
GTTTTGATCTTTTGGCCCGCCTGACCTCACGCCCCGTAAGCGTTGGCGTCGTGCTTTTCCACGATCTTGGCGAACCGCCGAGCAAAGCGTTCATCGGCCTTCGCCTTCTGCTCCAACACGTCGCGGGCAAAGACCATGTGATCTTCATGCGCCTCCATCATCTCCGCCATCCGCGTGTTGGTAGCCGCACCAATGCCCGCCATCGCCGATTGCGCCTCCTGATCCGTCTTCACGCCGATCTCGTTAATACGATGCGCCACGTCCTGCTGCTGCGCGGTCTTGAGCGATTTGGTCAGCGCATCGTAGAGCACCACGCGCTGCTTGGTGTCTGTCTGCAGCTTGTTGATCAGCACCATCTGCGTCGCCGCCTGGTTCTGCAGGCTGTCGATCCAGGTCTTGCCCTTCTCGATGTAGCGCTCCAGCGTCTGGGACTTGGCGAGCTTCACCTGCTCGTCCTGCACCAGTTCGTTGTACTTGGCGTTGGCCTCCGCCAGTTCTGTCTCTAGCTTGGTACGCTTGGCCGCGTCCGTCTCAGACGCGATGGCGTTCTCCAGCTTAATGATCTGCGGGTCCATGCCGGAGATCTCCGCCTTGATCGCTTCCAGCTCAGCTACTGTTACCTCACGCTCTTCGAGCGTGCCGGACAGGTTGCCTTCCACCTTCACCTTCTGCTCTTCGAGCATGTTCAGCTGGCCTTCCAGCAGGTTCACGATGGTGTCGGACTTCGAAATGAGGTCCTGCAGTTTGTCGTCGATGGAGGCGGAGCGCACGCGTTCCTGCCGCATGCTGTCGGACTTGGCGCGGCTGAAAATGCCCACCACGCTTTCCCAACCGGTCTTGGAGCGCATCTCATCGAAATCGCGGCTGAAACCTGCGGTCACATCATCGAGCCCCATGATCAGCTCCGCGATGTTGGCGTTCATGACGTCCGTGTGGGCGTGCACATCTTCAAGCGAGGCATTTTCGATGTCGATCATTGCATCATCGCCCGCCTTGAGCTTGGCGCGCGCGGTCTCAATCCGGCTTGTCAGTTCCGAAATCTTCGCCTGTGCCTCCTGCACCTGCGCCTGAGATTCCTTTACCTGTGCATCCAAATTGGCCATCTAACGCTCCTGTTTTACAAACTTATCCATAGGATATAGGCAATGTTACGGCGATTTACATTGTACCGCCTCGGAAATTTTCGACATTCTGGCAAAGGACAAACGCAAAGTGAAGGGGCTAGGACGCGCGCTTTAGCGCTGTTTTAAGCCCAATAGCGCGGCGACAAGCGCGCTGTCGGGATCTTCCAATGCATCGATCACGTCAAAGTGGTGCCGGCCGTCCACCGTGTACTGGCGCGCGCCCCAGGCGCGGGAAAATGCCTCCGCCTGCTCCAGAAACCCCGGACGCTCCTGCGCGCCGACCCAGACGGTGACGTTGACGCCGTGCGGGGGGCTCATGTTCACCGGGCTTTCAACGCGCGCGATTTCGTCGGTGATGCCAAGTACGTCGTTCATTGCCGTCTCCATGAGCGGCGCAAGGTCGGCCACAGGCGAAATTGCCGCGATCTGTTTCACGCGGTCGCGCACCTCCGGGCTGAGCAAAAGCGGGTCCATGATCCGCGCCACCAGATGCCCGCCCGCCGAATGCCCGGCCATCGCGAGCGGCCCCTGGGTACGCTCCGCCACCATGGTCAATGCAGCGGCCATCTGCCGGGCGATATCCGCAATGCTCACATCCGGGCAGAGATCATAGCTGGGCATGGCCACCGACCAGCCGCGCGCGATGGCGCCTTGCGCCAAATGCGACCAGCTGGAGCTGTCGAAGGCCTTCCAATACCCCCCGTGCACGAAAAAAACCGTGCCGCGCGGTAAGCCGCTGGGCTCAAAGACGTCGAACACCTGACGCGGTGAAGGCCCATAGGACACGCCTGTCTGCGCGCGAAACCCCAATGAGGCGCGAAACTCTGCCGCGCGCGCGGCCCAGCGCGGAGGATAGGCGTCCGCGCCTTCGATAAAGGGCGCATTGGCATAGGCGTCATCCGGTGTCATGCGCAAACCTCCCCGGCCCAAACCGGGCCAATCTGCGTCTGGACAAACTAGGGCTTTGTTGATTTGGACACCACAATCAAATGAGAGGCTGGCAATGAGGAGACAGGCCATGACCGCATCCAAGACCGATCTCAAATCGCTTTTGAAAGACCCCGCCCTGCTGGAAACCCGCGCTTACATCAACGGTGAATGGGTCGAAGGCGATGACGGCACCTTCGATGTGATCAACCCCGCGCGCGGTGACGTGATCGCGCAGGTCGCCAACCTCAGCCGCGCCCAGATCGGCGAGGCCATTGCAGCCGCCGAGGCCGCGCAGAAAGACTGGGCCAGCTGGACCGGCAAGGAGCGCGCGGCAGTTATGCGCCGCTGGTTCGACCTGATGATGGAAGCCCAAGACGATCTGGGCACTATCCTGACTGCCGAGCAAGGCAAACCGCTGGCCGAAGGCAAGGGTGAGATCGCCTATGGCGCCTCCTTCATTGAGTTCTTTGGCGAAGAGGCCAAGCGCGTCTACGGTGAGATGATCCCAGGCCATCAGCGCGACAAGCGCATCATGGTGCTTAAACAGCCCATCGGTGTCGCAGCCTCGATCACCCCCTGGAACTTCCCTAACGCGATGATCACCCGCAAGGCCGCGCCTGCGCTGGCGGCAGGCTGCGCCTTTGTCGCGCGGCCCGCGACTGAGACACCGCTTTCGGCCATCGCCATGGGTGTGCTGGCCGAGCGCGCAGGGATCCCGGCGGGCGTCTTCAACGTGGTGCCCACCAAATCCTCCTCCGAGGCGGGCAAGGAGTTCTGCGAGAACCCGGCGGTGCGCAAGCTGACCTTCACCGGCTCCACCGAAGTGGGCCGCATCCTGCTGTCTCAGGCCGCGGACAGCGTGATGAAATGCTCCATGGAGCTGGGCGGCAACGCGCCCTTCATCGTATTCGACGACGCGGATATCGACGCCGCCGTCGAAGGCGCGATCCTCTGCAAGTTCCGCAACAACGGCCAAACCTGTGTCTGCGCCAACCGCATCTACGTGCAGGCGGGGGTCTATGACGCCTTTGCCGAAAAGCTGACGCAGCGGGTGTCGGAAATGAAGATCGGCGACGGTTTGGAAGAGGGCACCGATCTGGGCCCGCTCATCAATTCGGATGCCTCTGAAAAGGTGCACGAACACATCGCGGACGCCAAATCAAAGGGCGCGACTGTGATCCTAGGCGACAATATCGAGATGGAGGGCAATTTCCTCGCCCCGACCATCATGACCGGCGTAACGCAAGAGATGCAGGTCGCCACCGATGAAACCTTTGGCCCGCTTGCCCCGCTCTTCAAGTTTGAGGAGGTGGACGACGTGATCGCCATGGCCAATGACACGATCTTTGGCCTTGCCAGCTATTTCTACGCCAAGGATCTCAGCCGCGTTTACAAGGTCGCCGAAGCGCTGGAATACGGCATCGTGGGCGTGAACACCGGCATCATCTCCACCGAAGTGGCGCCCTTTGGTGGCGTGAAGCAATCGGGCCTGGGTCGCGAAGGCAGCCACCACGGCATCGAAGACTACCTGGAGATGAAGTACGTCTGCCTGTCGGTTTGACGCCAGCAGCTGGGGCGCTGATGCTCCGCTTCATCGTTCCCAGCCACTCAAATCCAAGGGCCGTCTGATAGCGGCCCTTAAGCGTCTACAGCCACCAACCCAAAACCTGAGACACTTCGCTCCCTTCAAAGCGTCCGCCCAACAGGCACTGCCCTGCTGCGCCGTCCCGTGCCCATGGGGCGGCGCATGAACCAGTGATTTTTATGTCTCAGGTTTTTGGTTAGTCGCTGTGGCGCAGCGCTGCGACCTGCGCTTTCACACCTTCGAAAAGCGCAACATGCACCCGGTTGAACTCCAGATCAATCGGCAGCTCCTTGTCCTCGTGCCACTGACCTAGGTAGAGCACGAGGTCGCCCGTGATCCACATCCGCATCACGGCATCGAGCCCCGGCTCCACCAAGATGTCGAAAACCGCGTCCTCCCAGAGCGCGTCTTCCGCCAGGCCCAGATACTCTGGCAGCGTTTGCCCGGGATGGCCCACAGCCTTTGAGATAGCCGCGCCGTAGCGGGCAAGAAGCGCATTTACCTGCCCCTCGATCTCTTCATAGCCCAGCGAGGCATAGGGATCTTCATAAAACATGTGAGAGCTTGCAAGCGCCAAGCCCACGCGACCATTAGGGCCCGGCATGGGATCAAACTCTTCTTCCTCAGTGGCCGCACGCGCCTCTTCCTCGCGCGCTTCCTGCATCGAATTCTTAAACCCCCGCAGCATCGTTTTCATGATATCCGCGGGCAGTTTCATGCCGCGAAGCTTGGCCTCCGTCTCCGCCTCAATCTGGTCAAGGGACGGCAGGCTTTCGGCCTCCTGAGCTGCCACTTCCGCCGCGATGGCCGCCACCTCCGCGTCATCCGCGCGCACAAGACGGGCAAAGAACGCATCCAGATCGTCTTCTACAGCCCAACGCCAGATCGAAATATTACCCATGAAATCACCGAAAAAAATGAAGGCCGCACCAAGGATTGACGCCGCCCATACGTCATACTCTTGTGATGTTGATGACCACAAGCGATCAAAACCTCGCATTGCAAGCAGCTGCGGGCGACCGGGAGGCGTTCTCGGCGCTATTGGAGCGCCAGTATGACCGGCTTTTCCGGCTTTGCTTTCGCCTGACCGGCTCGCAGCACGAAGCCGAGGATCTGACGCAAGACATCTGCGCGGCCCTGCCCGCCAAGCTGCGCCACTTCAAGGCTGAGGCGGCGGTGACGACATGGCTCTACCGCGTTGCGGTCAATGCCGCCCACGACCGGCGGCGACGCCAAGAAAGCCATGCCCGCGCCGTGACAGGATGGGGCGATTGGGAACTGGGCCGACGCGCGGCAGAGGATGAAGCGGCCCAAGCGCTCGACTGGCTGACGCAGGCGATGCGGGCGCTGCCCGAAGAGCTGCGCGATACGCTGGCGCTGGTGCTCGATGACATGACCCATGCCCAGGCGGGCGAGATACTTGGCATTTCCGAGGGCACCGTCAGTTGGCGGGTGTCGCAAGCCAAAAAGCAACTCGCGCAGATGCGCGCGGAGGAGACGCAATGAGCGATGACCTCGATGATCTGAAACGGCTGATGGACGCGGCAACGCCCGCGCCGGATGCAAAGGCAAAAGCGCGCAACATCGCGCTTGCTGAAAAAAATTTCGCGGACCTCCAAGGATCGCCGGAGGAGCCGCGTCTTACTTCTGACAGCCCGAAAAAGGGCGCTTTTGCAGGAGTACGACAGATGTTTGACACCCTTCTCACGTCCCGTGCGGGACTGACCGCCTCCACCGCGCTTGTCGCGGTGGGAATCGTGGCCCTGACCCCGCTGGGTCAGACCCTGCTGCGCCCTGGTGATCTGCCCAGCACAGAGATCACGACTTCGCCGGCTTTGGCAGAAGAGGAAAGCGCTGTCTTCGATCTGGCAGCACCTGCGCCGATGGTCGCGGAACCTGAGGTAATGTCAGAGCCACGGGTTACTGATCGGTTGACCATCGCAGGGAGCACCGCCGTCTCTCCCGTGCCGAATGGAGGGCGTGCGAAACTGTCCGCGCAGGGCGTGGGCCAAAGCGCCGGCGTGCCCGTTAATGAGCCCGGGATTGTCCTGCAGCCCAATACCGAGGAATTCGCCAACGCGGATCCGAACCCGGTGAAAGTGACCCGGGAGGAACCGGTCTCCACCTTCTCCATCGACGTGGACACGGCGTCCTACGCGATCATCCGCAACGCGCTGTCAAACGGCTTTCTACCCGATCCCGATGCCGTGCGGATCGAGGAAATGGTGAACTATTTCACCTATGACTATCCCGCGCCAAGCGGCGGTCAGGCCTTTCAGCCCACGGTTTCGGTCACACAAACACCCTGGAACCCGGACACGCAGCTCCTCCAGATTGGACTGCAGGGCGCGTTGCCGGATGTGGCCGACCGCCCCCCGCTCAACCTCGTATTCCTGATCGATACCTCCGGGTCGATGGACCAGCCCAACAAGCTGCCGCTGCTCAAGCAATCCTTTCGCCTGATGCTGAGCCAGCTGCGCCCCGAAGATGAGATTGCGATTGTGACCTACGCGGGTTCCGCGGGCGAGGTGCTGGCTCCGACCCCGGCGGGGGAGCGCAGCACGATCCTCGCCGCGCTTGACCGGTTGAGCGCGGGCGGCTCCACCGCGGGACAAGCGGGACTGCAACGGGCCTATGCCACCGCAGAGGCGATGTCCGGCGAGGGCGAGGTCAGCCGCGTGATCCTGGCCACGGATGGCGATTTCAATGTCGGTCTGTCGGACCCGGACGCGCTCAAGACCTATATCGAAGGCAAGCGCGACAGCGGCACCTATCTGAGCGTGCTGGGCTTTGGTCGCGGCAATCTGGATGATGCCACCATGCAGGCGCTTGCGCAGAACGGGAACGGCACGGCGGCCTACATCGATACGCTGTCAGAAGCGCAGAAGGTACTGGTGGATCAACTGACCGGCGCGCTGTTCCCCATCGCCAATGAAGTCAAAATCCAGGTGGAGTTCAACCCCGCTGAGGTCGCAGAATACCGGCTCATCGGCTATGAAACCCGCGCGCTGCGGCGCGAGGATTTCAACAATGATCAGGTGGATGCGGGCGACATCGGCGCAGGCCACCAGGTGACGGCACTTTACGAGGTCACGCCCGTGGGCTCGCCCGCCGTGCTGCATGACGACCTGCGCTACGGCACGGCTGACACGGTCGCCGACACCAGTGATGAGCTTGCCTTCCTGCGCCTGCGCTACAAAGCACCGGGCAACACGCAGAGCCAGCTGATTGAAACGCCCATCGTGTCCACAAGCTCTGGCGCGGCAGGCTTTGCCGCCGCCGTCGCGGGCTTTGGCCAGCTGCTGCGCGGCAGCGACTACCTGGGCAGTTGGTCCTGGGGCGATGCCATCGCGCTTGCCAATCAGACCAAGGGGGAGGACCCCTTTGGCTACCGCACCGAAGCCATCCAGTTGATGCGTCTGGCTCAGAGCCTTTCTGAGTAGGCGGGTCTTCCCCGGCCCTTGCCGCCAGACGCATCTCGTGCGCATCGGGTGACCTCCTATTTGAGCACCTAGACCTTTGGTGATGACAGCACTTTTGCAGCACCAAACCTCAGTTCGTCCGAGGCGCACACCAGAAAGCAGGCCGTTCTCCCCCGGCCTGCTTTCGCCGTTGCGTGCTGAACATCTCATCGCTCGCCCGCTTGGCACATGACGAATGGCAGGACGTGCGGCGCACAGGACTTGGCGGCGGCCGGAAACCGGGTAAGCTGACCGTACATTCCCGCAATAGGAGAACCGCCATGCTGCCCCCTCTAAACCGCCGCAACTTTATCGCAGGCTCTGCCGGGCTGATCGCGCTGCACCCCTTTTCCGCCAATGCCGCAGCAAATCAGGCGCATCTGCGCATCATGGAGACGACCGACCTGCACGTGCATGTCTTTCCCTACGACTACTACGCGGACAAGCCACGCGACACCGTGGGCCTCGCGCGCACAGCGGCGTTGATCCAGGGTATCCGCGATGAGGCCAGCAATGCGCTGCTCATAGACAACGGTGACTTCCTGCAGGGCAATCCGATGGGCGACTACATCGCCTATGAGCGCGGCATGAAGGAGGGGGACATGCACCCCATCATTCAGGCGATGAACACGTTGGGGTTTGATGCCTCCACGCTGGGCAATCACGAGTTCAACTATGGCCTCGATTTTCTGATGAAGTCATTGGCGGGCGCGGAATTCCCGGTCGTCAGCGCCAATGTCGCGCGAGAGTTGGGCAGTGACCCCACCAAGGACAAGACGCTTGTGCCGCCCTACGTGATCCTGGATCACACGGTCAGCGACGGGTCGGGCATGCTGGCCCCCATTCGCGTTGGGCTCATCGGCTTTGTGCCACCGCAGATCATGAACTGGGACCGGCGGCATCTGGAGGGCAAGGTGCAGGCGCGCGACATCGTTGAGACCGCCCGCGCCTATATCCCCCAGATGCGCGAGGAAGGGGCGGATATCATCGTGGCCTTGTCCCACTCGGGCATCGGCGCGCCTCAGGCGCAGGATGGAATGGAGAACGCCGCGGTGCCGCTTGCGGGGCTCGACGGGATTCATGCGATCCTGACCGGGCATTCCCATCTGGTGTTCCCCTCGCCCGGCTACGCCGATTTTGCGGGCGTGGATGTGGCCGCAGGCACGCTGATGGGCACGCCCGCGACCATGGGCGGTTTCTGGGGCAGTCACATGGGGCTGATCGACCTTTTGCTGGAAAAGGACGGCAGTGGTTGGCGCGTGGTGTCAGCCATGTCCGAGGCGCGGCCGATCTCCAAGCGCAACGAGGACCGGTCTGTCACGGCGCTGGTGGAAAGCGACGCTGCCGTGCTCGCCTCGGTGCAGGCAGAGCACGAGGAGACGCTGGCCTATGTCCGCCGCGCGGTGGGCAAGACGGACGCGCCGCTGCACAGCTATTTCGCGCTGGTAGCGGATGATCCATCCGTTCAGATCGTCTCTATCGCGCAGCTTTGGTACATTGAACAAATGCTGAAAGGCACCGAGCACGAAGGCCTGCCGATCCTCTCTGCCGCGGCTCCCTTCAAGGCCGGGGGTCGGGGCGGGCCGGAGTACTACACCGACGTGCCCAAGGGCGATGTGGCGATCAAGAATGTCTCTGACCTTTACCTCTATCCGAACACCGCGCGCGCGGTGCGGGTGACGGGCGCGCAAGTGAAAGACTGGCTGGAACGCTCGGCGGGTATCTTCAACCAGGTAGAGCCCGGCGCGCAGGACGCGCTGCTGCTCAACCCGAGCTTCCCGAGCTACAATTTCGACGTGATCGACGGGGTGGCGTATCAGATCGACCTCTCGCAGCCCTCCAAGTTCGACTCCAAAGGCGTGCTGGTGAACCCGGAGGCGAGCCGGATCGTGAACCTCACCTACAACGGCGCGCCGCTGAACCCAGAGGCGGAGTTCATCATCGCCACCAACAATTACCGCGCGGGCGGGGGTGGTGACTTCCCCGGTGCCACACCTGAGACGACCGTTTTCGAAGGCCCAGACACCAACCGCGATGTCATCGTGCGCTACATCGTGGAGAAGGGCACGATCAGCCCGCGCGCTGATGCAAACTGGACCTTCGCACCGATGCCGGGAACAACCGTGCTCTTTGATACAGGGCCCGCGGCACGGGCCTATGCGGGCGAGGTCAAGGGCGTCGATATCGAAGAGGCGGGCGAAGGCCCTGACGGTTTCACCCGCTTCCGCATTTCGCTCTGAGGCATAGGGTGGGCAATCTGTCCACCCTCCAAGCGTCTAAGGTGGGCAGACTGTCCACCCTCAAAGCGTCTCATGTGGGCAGATTGCCCCCTTACATCGCCAGCGCGGTGGGCGAGCGTTCTGTGAACACCCGAATGTAATCACCGGGTGAGGACCCCGCCCAATAGACCCAAAGCCGATGCGGGTCATCGCGGTCGATCCACACCCGGTCGCCTTCTTCAAGCCCGCGCAATTCGGTACTGATGTAGCGGACTTGCGTGTTTGCCAGAAAATCAGTGGCCGCCATCGTGTCTTGATAGGCCGCAATGCCCAGAATGGGCGCGTCGAATAGGACATAGCCGCGCTGCACGCCCGACCAGCTGTCGAAAAAGACATAGTGGCTGGCCACGGTCATGCCGCCGGGGATGATGCCCATTTCACCGCCGATATCGACCCGGATCGCGCGTTCGAGCACGATGTTCTGGTCCTCATCAAAAGCATAAAGGTGGTCGGTGTTGAAATTGTCCTGCCCCACGGCGAAGGGCTTGTCCGTATCAAGGATGACGAATTCGCCGTTCCCCTCCTGCTGCAGGATCTCTCCGTCGATCACGACGGCTTGCGCCGCTGTCGCGAGCGTTGCCAAAAGGCACGCCACCCAAACCTGCTTTATCATCGCCGCTGCCTCCTGAACTCTTTGCACGACCAGGCTACGCCCCGCAGCGGCTTTGGCCAAGGAATGAGGAAGGGGTCACGCAGGTGTGATAGAATGCAAAAAAGCCCGGGCGTTTCACGGCCCGGGCTCGGTCATGCGTTCCGGTGAGGCTTAGTTCACAGCCTGCGCGTCGACCACATCCTTGTCGATGCTCTTGACGCCGCCTGCGATCTCGATCCGACGGGGCTTCAGGGCCTCGGGCACCTGACGCTCCAGATCAATATGCAGCATGCCGTCGGCATGGGCCGCACCTGTCACCTGCACATGGTCCGCCAGATGGAACCGGCGCTCGAATGCTCGGGTCGCGATGCCGCGGTGCAGGTAGGTTTTCTCCGCCGTATCGTCGGCCTTTTTGGCCGAGACGATCAGCGCTTTTTCCCGCACTTCAACGCTCAAATCCGCGTCAGAGAAACCAGCCACCGCGATGGTGATCCGGTAGGCGTCGTCAGCCGTTTTCTCGATGTTATAGGGCGGATAGCTCGGCGTGCTGGTCTCTGACGTCAGGACGCGGTCCATCAGGTTCGCGATCTGGTCAAAACCTACGCTGGAGCGGTAAAGGGGGGCGAAATCAAAAGTACGCATATGTGTCATCCTCATCTTTCTGAGCGATTAGCGTTAAGGCCTTCCACCATTAGACAGACCCATGTTTTATTGGCGTTCCAGCCCGTCAGCGGCACCAGAACGCCCGTAATATGTGCATGGATTTCGCGGTTTCAAGGGCCTTGGAGACCGGGCTCAAGGCCTGACGAATTTCGCACCGGTATCACCCCGTTCATTGCTCACACCCAGCCGCCTGACCCGCGCTTTGGGGCGCGGGGCGTCTGCGCGCAAACGGGATTTGAGCTGATCCACGACAACCGACAGCTCCATCCCGAAGGAGACCTTTTTGCCAAGGTGATGGCCTGAGCCTGACACCACCGACAGGATGCGCCCCCGACCGTTGAGATGGGTAAAGACGGGGGAGCCGCTGGAGCCGAAGGTAACGTCGCAATCCATCGCGATCAGCCGGTCATAGCGTTCCAGCACTTCGCACTGCTTTTGCCGCGACATGCTGTCAGAGCGCCCGCGCCCGTAAGACACGATGCTGACGGGCCCCTTGTCGATGGGGCCCGCATGCACCACGAAAGGCGGCACCTGATCCACGGGGATGGGCGTCTCAAGCCGCAAGAGCGCCACGTCGCTGATCACGTTCTCCGCGTTGAGTCCCGTCAGCGGATTGAACCGGTCGTGCGGCACAACCTGCATCACCTTGCGTTCCGCCAGCGCGCGGCCCTCGGTGAGGCCGGCGCGAAAGACAATCTGCTCCGGCGGGGTCAGCGCACCGGTTTGCAGGTTGTAGACGCAATGCGCCGCCGTCAGCACAAGATCAGGCGCAATGAGCGTGCCGGTGCAAAACCCGTTGCTGCCCATGTCGAGCCGCCCAACGGCGACAAAGGCACGGGCCTCGTTTTCAGTGTTGAGCGCGCGCAAGCTGGTTGTCTGGGCCGCTGCCAGCCCCCCGGCGCTCAAGGCCGCAGCAAGGACTGCACCTCTGAACAAAAGGCGGGCCAACACAGTCACGGCTTGACGAACTTCGCGCCACCTTGCCGGGTGCCCGACCCCACTTGAATGCGCCGGTTGCTGAGCCCCTTGCCCGCCACAAGCTCTGCCTGAAGCTGTGCCAGCGGCACGCTGAGCGCGGTCCCGAGCGAGACATTCTGCCCCTGCACCTCCGCCTTGGCGGAGACCACCGATACGATATGCGCCTGCCCGTCCTCATAGGCAAAGATCGGCGCGCCGGATGAGCCGTGATCGACCTCGCAAGATGTCACCAACACGCCGTCCTGCTGGGCCAGCACCTTGCAGACCTCCTGCAACGACGGCGCCTCCGCCCGGTCCTTGGCGTAGCTTACCACGCCCACGCTGTCGCCCGGTCGCGGGCTGGCACCGGTGCCGAAAGGCTTGATGGAGGTGTTGCGGATAGGCTGGTCAAGCTCCAGCAACGCCAGGTCATTGCGCACGCGGTTCGGTGCGACCTTACCGTCATACACATACTCGGGATGCACCACCGCGCGGCGGATGCCCCGATAGGCCTCTGCCCGACCATTGCGCCAGCCCGCAAGGAATTGCACCTCATTGTGGTCGATCCGCAACGTTGTCTCCACGTCATACAAACAGTGGGCCGCTGTCAGCACCAGCCGAGGCGCGATCAGCGCGCCAGTGCAAAACCCCCGTCCGCCGATATCGAGCCTGCCCACTGCTTCCCAGGTCCTGGCATCCACTCCAGTATCCAGCCGCTTGAGCGCGGCATCCTGCGCAAAGGCAGCTGTCGACGCAAAAACCGACAGAAAGCAAAGAGTTAGAAATCGCCGCAATACACCACCCTCATTTTGCCTCACCGGGACTACCTCTCAGTTGCGGCAAAATTAGGGCAAACCCAACCCAAACGGGAAAAGGCCAGGTAGCCCTTCAGGCACTCATATTGGCAGCGGTGGCAAAGCCGAACCAGGGCGCGGTGGTGGCGATGGTGCCGATGGCCCTGCTCCACCGCATCATCCCGCGCGAGGGATCAATATGGCGCAGCGACTGCGCCGCAAGGGCAATCGCGGCAATCCAGGTGAGCCAAAGCAGAACGAGCACAAGGCCCAAAACCCGCGGCTCCGCAAGCAACGGGGTTGGCAAGCCGTACCTCAAGCCAAGCGCGACAAGGCAAGAGCCGCCCATGAGGATCAGCAGAGCCCGCTGCTGGCGCCGCGTGGCGCGCCGGGTTAACAAGCGGCGAAAGGCCAGTGGACCGGCGACAAAAAACAGAAAGAACATCGCGATCATTTCCACGGCGCGAACCTCCGATGCGCTTGGGTTTGTTCAACATCTGGCAACAATCAGCCTGCCCGGCTAAGACTGTAGCATGGAATGGATTGACCGAGCGTTGCTATTTTCGCCGCTGGATTACGCGGCTGTTTCTTTTGTATTGCTGGGCTGGGCGGGCATCACCTGGCGCATCGACCGGCCCCATGCAAGCACGGCCTCGGTGTCTTCAATCATGGCGGAGCAGCGGCGCGAGTGGATGCGCCAGATGATCACGCGTGAGCCGCGCATCTTCGATGCTCAGACCATCACAACCCTGCGCCAGGGTACGTCCTTTCTGGCCTCCACCAGCGTGATCGCGACGGGCGGCACGCTCGCGCTGATCGGCAATGCAGAACGGCTCGCGATGGTGGCAGAGGACCTCACCGCTGCCATGCAGCCCATTTTCGTTTGGGAGATCAAGCTGTTGCTGGTCGTCTTCTTTCTAACGAACGCATTCTTGAAATTCATCTGGTCGGGTCGGCTCTTTGGCTACTGCGCGGTCACGATGGCCGCGACGCCGAACGATACCAGCGATCCGCGGTGTGCCGGCATGGCCAATAAAGCGGCAGAGCTTAATATTTCAGCAGCGCGCAATTTTAACCGCGGTCTCAGGTCGCTTTACTTCGCGCTGGCCAGTGTCGCCTGGCTCGCCGGCGCTTTGGCGCTGATCACAGGCGCAATTGTAACGCTGATTGTCATCTGGCGGCAGGAATATGCGTCCAAATCACGTCAGATCCTCTTGGACGACTGAGTTTTCGGTTTATATTCAAGTCTCTGACCCTTTGAAGGGATTCTTGAAAATGAAATATGTATTTGCCGCACTTTTACTTCTGACCGGTCCAGCCTTTGCCGATGCGCCGGTGATCAAAAACGTTTCCATGAAGAAATCAGGTGAGACCTGGAGCTTTGACGTGACGTTGATGCACGGCGACACCGGCTGGGAAGACTATGCCGACGGCTGGCGTGTCTTGGACATGAACGGCAAGGAATTGGGCGTGCGCGTGCTCGCGCATCCGCATGTCAACGAACAGCCTTTCACGCGTTCTTTGTCGGGCGTGAAAATTCCCGCGGATGTGACAGAGGTGGGCATTCAAGCCAGTGACAGCGTGGGCGGCTGGTCTTCACCCGTCAAAACAATCCGGCTGCGCTGAGACCCGCGCGTCACATGCGGTGATAAGGGCCGCCTGACAGGATCGTGGCGGCCCGGTAAAGCTGTTCGGCCAACATGACACGCACCAGCATGTGCGGCCAGACCATTGCACCGAGAGACAGCGCATGGTCCGCGCGCGACCTGAAGTCCGCCGCGATCCCGTCCGCACCGCCGATGATCAGAGCAAGGTCACCGCGTCCCGCATCGCGCCACCTCCCAAGCCGGGTGGAAAAAGCAGGCGAGCTTACGACCTTGCCCCGCTCGTCAAGAATGCAGCGCAGTGCGCCCGTTGGCAGCGCTTTCTCCAACAGCGCGGCCTCGGCATCCATCCCGCCGCCTTTGCGATCTTCCACTTCTATCACCTCCGCAGGACCAAGTCCGATCCCGCGGCCCACCCGGTCAAACCGGGTGAGATAATCGGTGACAAGCTCTCGCTCCGGGCCCGCGCGAAGACGGCCGACCGCGATAATGTGGACGCGCAAGGCGGTGCCTATCGCGTTTTGAGAAACAGTTGGATCACCGATACCCTGCCACGCCTGCGGCGTTCTCGGGACATCGGCGATAATGAGTGTTTCATTAATTTCTCAAAACACATCAGTCAGTTGCTTGCGGCTGCGCTTTCGGCGCCCAGCCACATCTTTTCCAGCTGGTAGAACTCACGCACCTCGGGCCGGAAGACATGCACGATCACGTCATGGGTATCGATCAACACCCAATCGCCCGTGTCTTTGCCCTCCGTGCGCGGCGTGTCACCTGTCGCGTCCTTGACGCGCTGCACCAGCTTTTCGGCAATAGCGGCCACCTGACGGGTCGACCGGCCCGAACAGATCACCATGTAATCGCCTATCTCCGTCTTGCCGCGCAGGTCAATCTGCACGACGTCTTCGGCTTTGTCGCTGTTCAGTGAGGAAAGGATGAGCGCGAGAAGTTCTTCACTTGTCGCGGGGGTTTGAGCGGTCATCAAAGCCGCTCCGTTATCCGCAGCTGGGGCTGCGTGAACGTTAAGTGACAGGACATCGTCCTCCTTTTTTGAACCGCACCTGTATTTGGCTTTTCACGACTGCCCCGATGCCGGGCTGCTTAAGAGTAGCAATCAACTCCCGTCTTTTCAATTGTCGCCTGCATTTACCGCGTGCTGTGACCATAAATCGCGCCATTCCAGATCCAAGGCGTCAAGCGCTACGATATCGTAGGATGCCTCTCCCGCCGGGTAGCGTCCGGTCGGTGTCGCATAGCCCAGCGCCTTTTCACGCCACCGCAGCGCGTCAATCTCCGCTGTCAAAGGAGGGGCCGCATGACCCGCCAACGCATCGGGCCGCGCCCGAGGGAAAAGAAGCGCGGACTGATCTGCCAAAGACAGGTTCACGCAGGCACAGCCTTGCGCTGCAGCGATCAGCCCTAGACGCGCGGATTTCGCGCCCAGGTCCCTGAGTGTGACGTCCGCGCGCAGGGGGTCGGCGGTGCCCGTGCCATAGAAATGCGTGTTGCCGGTCTTGGGATAGACCATGTCGCAGCCCAGAAACGCCATCACACGCGGCGCAAGCGCATCAAGCGCCCAGTAACCGGCGGTGAAGGCCATCGTGGCCCCGGCAAAGACGAAACCGCCATAGCGGTTTTGGGCGGGCACAAAAGCATCTGCTTCAATCAACCGCTGACCAGGTCGGCATGTGGCGGGCCTGCGCTCTGGGGCAAAATCCTCCGGAAAGACCAGATCGTCCCAGTCCGGCCGGACCGACCAGGCGTTGTTGATGGCCACGATCCGGTCAAAGGGGGCGCGCGGCCAGGCTTGGCAGTCCGTCACACTGGGCCCGCTGCCCAGGATCAAAACGATGCCACCCGTACCCATCAATCGAGCGCCCTTCCTGGCGGGCGGCTGCGCGATATGTCCAGCGTGCTGTTGTCCAGCATCCGCACTTCGCGCTGCGGGAAGGGGATCGAGATGTCGTGCTCCTTGAACGCGTCCCAAAGCGCCAGATAGACGTTGCCCCGGATGTTGGTGAGCCCACCCGTGGGGTCCTTGATCCAGAACCGCAGGATGTAATCCACCGAACTGTCGCCAAAGCCTACGATGTGACAAACCGGTGCCTTGAAGCTGAGCACCCGGTCCACGCCCTTGGCCGCGTCGATGGCCAGCTTGCGCACCGCATGCGGATCATCGCCGTAGGCGGTGCCAAAGTAGATGTCGAGCCGCACAAAATCGTTCGAGTGCGACCAGTTGACCACCTGATTTGTGATCAGGTCCTCGTTTGGGATCAGGTATTCCCGCCCATCGCGCGTCACCACGGATGCGTAGCGCGCGCCCAGCGTCTGGATCCAGCCAAAGGTCTCGCCCAGGCTGATCACGTCACCGGGCTTGATGGACTTGTCGAGCAGGATGATCACGCCGGAGACGAGGTTGGAGACGACCTTTTGCAGACCAAAGCCAAGGCCCACGCCGATGGCGCCTGAGAGCACCGCGAGCCCGGTAAGGTCGATGCCGAGCGCCCGCACCCCCAGAAAGAAGGCCAGCGCGTAAAAGATGATCTGCACAACCTTGACGATCAGCACCCGCATCGAGGGGCTGATGTCTTCGTTCTTTTGCACCCGGGCGGAGGTCGTGGTGGTGATGAACCGCGCCAGTGTGAGCAACACGCCGATGATGACCACGCCTTGCACGACAAGCAGCAGCGAGATGCGGATCTCTCCGATGCTGAAGGCGGCGGCGTCGAGGATCTGCGTGGCCTCATCCACGATCCCCAGCAGGTAGAGCGTGACATAGGCCCAGGCGCCATAGCGCACCATCTGGCGCAAGAACGGCGAGCGGATCAGCCGGGTGGCAAAGGCCACCAGCAGCCAGGCCGTCGCAAGCGAGGCCATGATGCCTAAGAGGTAGGACCGGGAGTTCCATGTCACCTCCTGCATCACCTGCACAGTGAGCCACATGAGCGCGACAAAGAAGATCGCCCGCAGCCGCTGGTGGATCACCACCATCACCCGCATGCGCCACTTGGGCCAGCCTTCGCGGCTGGCCATCCATTCGCGCAGGCGCGGGCCCAGCCAGAGTCGCAAGAGCTGCGCAAGCACAAAAAGACCCAGCGCGATGCCAACCTGATAAGCGTTCCAAGGCCTCAGCAGGGAGGCGAGGAAAACCTCCGCCTGCTGAAACAGCGAGTGGCCCACATCGATGATCTCGGCGGCCGCCTCGTTCAATTCAGGATCGTTGAGTAGCTCCCCCCCAGTGTCAGCTTCCGCCCCGGCGGAGGTGTCCCCGTTCGACTGAGTGTGGTTTGCCATTCTGGCGCTGCTCCTTGCTAAGGTCAGCTTGACACAGTTCTCGCGCGCGCGGCAAGCAAGAGGCCTTGACCCAGCAGGAAATCTTGATTGCCCGCCTCAAACCCTTTATTTGAGCACCATGCCAGGCAACGCAGATATCCAGGATCGCACGCGGTTGATCGAACGGTTCTTTGGGGCCAATACCTCAGTGTTGGCGCGCCCATAGGGTCCCGCACGGCGCGCCTGTGCCAGAGCCCGACACCTCAAGACAGACACCCCTCGGGAGAGGATCATGCCCCCCAAGACACTCTACGATAAGATTTGGGATGCCCATGTGGCCCATGAGGCGGAGGACGGGACTTGCCTGCTCTATATCGACCGGCATCTGGTGCATGAGGTCACGAGCCCCCAGGCCTTTGAGGGGCTGCGCATGGCGGGCCGCGGGGTGCGCTGCCCCGATCAGACCATCGCGGTGCCCGATCACAACGTGCCCACCACCGAAGGGCGAGAAGACCCTGCTAACATGACCGAGGAAAGCGCGATCCAAGTGGCCGCGCTCGACAAGAACGCGCGGGAGTTCGGCATCCACTACTACCCCGTCACCGATATCCGGCAGGGCATCGTGCACATCGTGGGGCCCGAACAGGGCTGGACACTGCCCGGCATGACGGTGGTTTGCGGCGACAGCCACACCGCCACGCACGGCGCCTTTGGCGCGCTGGCCCACGGGATCGGCACGTCGGAGGTCGAACACGTGCTGGCCACCCAGACGCTGATCCAGAAAAAATCCAAGAACATGAAGGTGGAGATCACGGGCCAGCTTGCCCCCGGGGTCACTGCCAAGGACATCGTGCTGACCATTATCGGCCAGACCGGCACGGCGGGCGGCACCGGCTATGTCATCGAATACTGCGGCGAGGCCATTCGCGCGCTGTCGATGGAAGGCCGGATGACCATTTGCAACATGGCCATCGAGGGCGGCGCTCGCGCAGGCCTTATCGCGCCGGATGAGACGACCTTTGCCTATTCCAAGGGCCGCCCCAACGCGCCCAAGGGCGCGGACTGGGACGCGGCGGAGCAGTGGTGGCGGACGCTTTATTCAGACGAGGGCGCACACTGGGACAAGGTGGTCACGATCAGGGGCGAAGATATCGCGCCCAGCGTGACCTGGGGCACCTCGCCCGAGGACGTGCTGCCGATCACTGCCCGCGTGCCGCGCCCCGAAGAGTTCGAGGGCGGCAAGGTGAGCGCCGCACAGCGGTCGCTTGATTACATGGGACTGACATCTGGCACGCCGCTGAGCGAGATCGAGATCGACACGGTCTTTATCGGCTCCTGCACCAATGGGCGGATTGAGGATTTGCGCGCGGCAGCCCAGATCCTCAAGGGCCGCAAGATCAAGCAGGGCATCCGCGCCATGGTTGTACCGGGATCGGGCCTTGTCCGGGCACAGGCGGAAGAAGAAGGCATCGCGGAGATCTTTCGCAATGCCGGATTTGAATGGCGGCTGGCGGGCTGTTCGATGTGTCTGGCGATGAACCCCGACCAATTGAGCGAACATGAACGCTGCGTGTCCACCTCCAACCGCAACTTCGAGGGGCGGCAGGGCTACAAAGGGCGCACGCATCTGGCCTCCCCCGCGATGGCGGCGGCGGCAGCGGTGACGGGTCGGCTGACGGATGTGCGCGAGCTGATGTAGCCGCAGCACGCCCGTGCTTCAGCGATGTTTGGAACGGTTGACCGGCGAAGTCGGTTCAGCTGTCAACGCAAACATCTTTGGAGAATGACCATGCCTCACCGTATCTTCTTCATCCTTTCCGGCGTCTTCCTGCTGCTTGGGGGGTTTTGGGCGATGCTGGCGCCCTTTGCCGCCTCCGTTGCCGCCACGCTTTATGCCGGTGCCGCCTTTGCTGTGGGTGGTTTGCTCCACATCATCGCTGCCTTCCGCAGCGACGAGGACCGTCTTTGGAACGCCAGCTTCGGCCTGCTGGGGATCGCATTGGGCGTATCCTTTGCCTTTAACCCCTTCGGCGGGATGCTGTCGCTCACGATCCTTCTCGGCGCGCTGTTTTTCGCCTCCGGTCTGATGCAACTCTACTTTGTCTGGAAGCGCCGAGCGACGGACAGCGTGTGGATGCTGGCGCTTTCAGGGGTCGTGTCTGTCGTGCTGTCGGGCCTCATCGCAGGCAACATCTTTGCAGCGACCCTTGTGCTGCCAGGTGTGGTGCTGGCGATTGAGCTCATCACAACGGGTGTGGCGCTTTTGTTGATGCGTCCGTTGAAAGAAAAGGTGAAAGAGCCGGAAGGCACGCCCTTCACTGCATAACACGCTTTGGGAACGTAAAACCTCAAGCCCCGCGTTGCCATGCGCGGGGCTTTCGCACGTCTGCCTCTGCGCGCACATGTGCCCTGCAAAGCTGGGCTACGGCGCGCCTTCTTGTAGCTCTTCCAAAAGACCGAGCGCATCAATCTGAGATAGAATAAGGCGGGCTTGTGGGTGCTCTGAGCCCGTTCACAAGATATAGGCGCCTGCCTGATTGTTGCCCGAAAGGTGATGCAAGAACGCCCCACCCTGCCCTTCAAAATGCCCCAGGCGTGAAGTGTTGTTAACCAATAGCTTGAGGGGCAAAGCGAAAGAAGGCACAAATTGGGCAAGAATGAGGCAGCCCCCCGTGCCAGGGGGCAACAAACCGGACACGCACGCGACCCAGAATGCGCGGCGGGGCCGTTTGGAAGGGCAGAGTGTTGATAGGACGGATGACAGGTGCGCTCTTGCGCGCTGTGCTTGTTGCATTGCTGATCGCGACGCCGGCGCTGATGCTGCCCGGCGTGGGAGCGGAAAGCTCTCAGATCACGATCCTCGTGGGCATGCTTGCCGCCTTCCTGACCTTTATCGAATACAACTCCCATTCGCCCTCCATCGTGGGCTTTCGCGATGCGCCGCCTTTCAACCGCCTAAGGTTCTGCGCGCTTTTCCTGACCGTCGCGCTGTTAAGCGCCATCATGCGCGGACAGGTGGAGCCCACGCTCTATACCCGCGCGCTGGCCTCCATCGGGACGATTTTTGGCAATGCCATCGATTTCCCGTTCTCACCAGTGCGGCTGATGGTGCTGATGCTGCCGGAGGACACGCCGCAATATGCGGTCGATCTGACGCGCAAGGCAGCGGGCCTGGCCTATCTGCTGTCGCTGATCACCATCGCGATCTTTTTGGTTATCGTTCGCGTGTTGAACTGGCCCGCGCGCAAGGGCGCGTTCAACGTCTGGGTCAACCTGCCGCTTTTCGATCCCACGGCGGGCGGGGATGTGATCTACCGCTTACAACGCGACGCGCGCATGAATATGGCCCTGGGTTTCGTGTTGCCCTTCCTTGTTCCGGCAGTGGTCAAGTTGGGCAATGATCTGGTAAACCCTGTGTCAATGCAGAACCCCCAAACACTGATCTGGATGATGAGCGCATGGGCTTTCATTCCTGCCAGCATGATGATGCGCGGCATCGCGATGGCAAAGGTGGCCGACATGATCGAGGACAAGCGCCGCCGCGCCTACGCCGATGCCGAAGCAGAGGCGGTGCTGCGGCACGCCTGATTGCCGCTTGGCTGTGGGTCCTTACCGCCCTACCCAGCGCAGCCGACACGCTACGCGTTGCCACATTCAACACCGAATTGAGCCGCGATGGGCCCGCACTGCTGCTGCGGGACATCAGCCGAGGCCAGGACGCACAGATCGCCGCCGTCGTGGAGGTGATTGCCCGGGTAAACCCGGATGTGATCACCCTTCAGGGCTTTGATTATGACCTCGAAGGCCGCGCGTTGGCCGCTTTTGCCCAGGCCCTCGCGACGCGTGGCGCGCCCTACCCGTACCAGTTCGCGGCACCCCCAAACGCAGGCCGGATGACGGCGCTTGACCTTGACGCAGACGGCAAGACAGGCACCGCGCGCGATGCCCAGGGTTACGGCACCTTCTTTGGCCAAGGCGCGATGGCGCTTTTGTCGCGCTTCCCGATCGCGACTGCTGAGGTGGCGGATTTCTCCGCGCTGCTGTGGCGCGACCTGCCGGGCAATCTCTATCCGCAGACCGCCCAAGGCCCCTGGGGCGGCGCTCAGGTGCAGGCGATCCAGCGCCTGTCCTCCCATGGGCATTGGGTGGTGCCCATCGACCACCCCGCATTTGGCCGGGTCCATATCCTGACGTTTCACGCCACCCCGCCGGTGTTTGACGGACCCGAGGACCGCAATGGCAGGCGCAACCACGATGAAACCGCGTTCTGGCGCGTCTATCTGGACGGCGCTTTTGGCACGCCGCCCGAGGATGCCTTTGTCCTGATGGGCGATGCAAACGCCGATCCCAACCGGGGAGAGGGACGGCCCGAGGCGATCCTGGCTTTGCTGGAGCACCCGCGCCTACACGCGCCCTTGCGCGGCCAACCAACAGTGGTCTGGCAGGGCGTGGGCGCGCTGCAAGTGGATTACATCTTTCCCTCTCGGGACTGGACGGTGCGGGATGCGGGGGTGGAACCCATCGATGCGGCCGCCAGCAGGCACGCGCTGGTCTGGGTCGATCTGGCGCGGTGATCGCCCGCCGTCAGCCTCATTCTTGACCCGCCCAAGCTGCCACGTTACGCCCCCCAAACAGCACTCAGAAAGGGCGTCCCATGACCAATCCCACGCTTCTTATCCTGCCGGGCGACGGCATTGGGCCAGAGGTCATGGCCCAGGTGGTGCGGATCATTGACTGGTTTGGTCAGACGCGCGGCCTAAAGTTCGACGTGGAAACAGACCTCGTGGGCGGCGCGGCCTATGACGCCCACGGCACCCCGCTGCACGATGATACCATGGCCAAGGCGCTGGCCGCGGATGCGGTGCTTTTGGGCGCCGTGGGCGGGCCGAAATACGACACCTTGGATTTCTCCGTCAAACCCGAACGCGGGCTCTTGCGGCTGCGCAAGGAGATGGACCTCTTCTCCAACCTGCGCCCCGCGCAATGCTTTGACGCGCTCGCGGATTTCTCCTCGCTCAAACGCGAGGTGGTCGCGGGGCTCGACATCGTCATCGTGCGCGAGCTGACCTCCGGCGTCTATTTTGGCGAGCCGCGCGGCATTTTCGAGGAAGGCAACGAGCGGGTGGGCATCAACACGCAGCGCTACACGGAAAGCGAAATCGACCGCGTCGCGCGCTCCGCCTTTGAGCTGGCCAAACGGCGGGGGAACAAGGTTTGTTCGATGGAAAAGGCCAACGTGATGGAAAGCGGCATCCTCTGGCGCGAGGTCGTGCAACGGGTCCACGACGCCGACTACCCGGAGGTGGAGCTCAGCCACATGTACGCCGACAACGGCGCGATGCAGCTGGTGCGCGCGCCCAAGCAGTTTGACGTGATCCTGACGGATAACCTCTTTGGCGATGTTCTGAGCGACTGCGCGGCGATGCTGACCGGTTCACTGGGCATGCTGCCCTCCGCCTCTCTGGGCGCACCGGGGCCCGATGGGCGACCCAAGGCGCTTTATGAACCGGTGCATGGCTCTGCTCCAGACATCGCGGGCCAGGGCAAGGCAAACCCCATCGCCTGCATCCTGAGCTTTGCCATGGCGCTGCGCTATTCCTTTGACCAGGGGGAGGAGGCCACGCGGCTAGAGCAGGCGGTTGAACGGGTCCTGGCGGAAGGCGCACGTACGGCAGACCTCATGGGGACAGAAGGTGGTACGCCAATCAGCACCGCTGATATGGGAGATGCAATTCTCACCGCCTTGAAGGCGAGCGTTTAGGTTTCGTTCAACTTCCCTGCTTAGACGTCTTCCCGCAACCGAGGGATGGCTGTGATGACCGAAGAGATCGACTGGGAAAGTGACGCACTGGTCCGGGTGCAAGACGGTATCTGGCCCGCCTCAAGGCTGGCTGCACGGCTTTTGTCCGGACAGGGCGCGGTTGACCCTGACGCTGCCGCCGCCTGCCTTCAGGCGCTGGAGACGGCGGCGCGCATGATGCAGCGGGACGGCGCGCGCATCATGGCGGACAACGGGATTGAGATCGGGCCGGAGGATCGCGCGGTGCTGACCAAAGCGGCAGAGCGCCTTGAGACGGCGCGCAAGACTGTCGAGGCTTTTGTCGCCAATCCTGAGAACGCGCAGGCCCGCAGCCGGGTGCAGGCGGCGGTTTTTGACCAGATGGAGCCTCAGCTGGAGGCGGCGATCAATGTCTTTCGCAGACTTGCGATCACGGCAATGATGCGAGAACGGGCGGAGCATAACATGCACACCAAGACCGCCATTGACGGGCTCGACAAGATTTCCAAGCAGATCTTCTTCATCTCCATCAACGCCTCGGTGGAGGCGGCGCGCGCAGGGGAGGCAGGCCGGGGCTTTTTGCAGATCAGCACCGACATCCGCGCGCTGTCCCAGTCAGCGCAGGAGGCCACGCGCAACCTGTCGAACTTCATGGTCGGCACGCAGGCAAGCTGATGCTTGCATTCGCGCGTCATTGCTTCTAATGCCCGCAACACGGTCGGGCTGTAGCGCAGCCTGGTAGCGCACCTGCTTCGGGAGCAGGGGGTCGGAGGTTCGAATCCTCTCAGCCCGACCATTTTTCTAAAATGACCGTTCTCACGCCGCGGGTCAGAGATAAGAAACCGGGTCGCTGAACCGCGGGTCTTTGTGCCAGTCCCAATAGGTGTCATGCAGCTTTTGCGTGACCCTTCCTACCCCACCCTTGCCCACCGGCGCATCATCAATCCGCGTGATCGGCATCACGCCCCCGGCGGTTGAGGTGGCAAACACCTCATCCGCGGTCTTGAGCGCCTCCGGTGTCAACGGGCCCGCGCTGGCCGGGATGCCCTGTTCGGCGCAGATTTCCATGACAGTGCGCCGGGTGATTCCGGGCAAAACGCCGGTGTCAGGGGTCAGTACACGGCCATCTTTCACGGCAAAGACGTTGAAGCCCGGCCCCTCTGCGACATTGCCCTCCCGATCCAGCAAAAGCGCTGTTTCACCGCCGCAGTCGTAGGCGCCATAAAGCCCCATGATCAGATCAAGCCAATGATAGTTTTTCACCGTCGGATCCACGCTCTGCGCGGGGATGCGCTGCGTGTCGGTCAGGCTGACATGCAGCCCCCGGCGCATCTGTTCGTCATTGGCCACCGATCCGTAGGGCACCGAAAAGGCCAAGAACCGATTGCGCGCCTCCCTTGGATCGCGGCTGAAGCTGTCAGAGGTGCCGCGCGTGCAGATCATCTCAACGTAGGCGCGTCTGTGACCCGACAGCGCGACACAATTGTGCAGGATCGTCCTGATGTCTTCCCTTGCCACGGGCAGAGTCATCCGCAGCCTGCGCACGCCCCCAAGAAACCTGTCGATGTGGTCCTCTAGCCGAAAGAAGGCACAATCCCAGACATGAACGGTATCGTAGGTCGCATCCGAATGCAGGAAACCATAGTCGAGGACCGAAATCTTTGCCTCGCTCACCGGGATGTACTGCCCATCTTGGAACGCGACGCCAGCCGGATACCGGTGCGGATCGACGTAAGAGGCAGAGATCTTAACGGAGGACATGGGCAAAAACCTTTGGTCAGACTTACTGTTGAAACCGGTAAAAGCGCGCGGCGGTACCACCAAGCACCGCGTCCGCGTTCTGACCAGCGGCAGTTCGAACAAAATCCAGTAAGTCCGCGTAGACCAGATGCAGCTTGTCCACCGGGAAGTTGCTCCCGAACATGCAGCGCTCCGGCCCGAAAAGCTGCAGCGCCTCTTGCGTCAATTGACGCGGCACGTCACCCAGATCGGGACCAAAGAACATCGCGTAACCGCCCAGTTTGACGCTGACATGAGGCAGCGCGGCGAGCGCTTGCATGCCGTTCTGCCACCGCGCAAGCCCTTCGGGCGTTGCATCATAGGGGCTGCCCAGATGGTCGATGACCACCGGGATATCCGAATGCTGTGCCAAAAGCTCTGCGGCCTGGGTCATCTGTTCGGGATAAAGCTGCAAGTCAAAGCTGAGACCGTGATCCGCCAGTTTTGCAAAATTTGCCCGCCAAACGAGGTCTTCGAGCAGGTTGCGGGGGGCAAAGCTGATATCCGGGCGGTCGGGCAGGCAGGAGACGATCTGCCGGATACCGCGCAGGTTGGGAAACGCCTTGTGGCGCGCCAGAACCGTGTCGAAATTCTCTGATGTGAGATCAGCGAAGGCCACGATCATGATGGGGAACCCGCTGTCATCGGACAGCCGCTGAATGAATGCCGTTTCCGCCACCGGGTCAGGGATTTTCGGATCGCATTGCAAATGCACTGATCCCGCCAGAGCGTCGCGGGCGGGTTCTGCGCGGAATTCATCCAGCAGGTAGTCGCGCTGGATCGCGGTCGGATCGCCGAAGGGCTTTGGCGCGCCGATGTCGCGCAGCCAGACATAGCCCACGCCGCCCGGATCGCTCTGCGGGGCCCAAAGATGGTGATGCGCGTCAATGATCATGCCGCCGCTCCTTTCCAGTTTGCCAAGGCCTCTGCCACCCGGTCGAGACCTTTGGCAAGGTTCACCTCCTTGCCGCCTCCCACGCCCAGCCGGATGTGGCCGGGCTGGTCATAGGCGCTGCCCGGCAACAGAAAGGTGCGGTAGGGATCGGCCAGCAAGACCTTCGCAAAGGCATCGCTGTCGATGCCAGGTGGCAATCGCCCCAACCCGATGAGCCCGGCCTGAGGTGCGACCCAGGTGAGACCCGGCGTGGCTGTGACCCAGCCGTTCATCTGCGCAAGATTGGCCGCACCCGCCGCCCGCGCTGCCGCCATCGCGGCGGCGCAGCGGTCCGGGCGCAGCGCAATCTCGGCAATCGTCTCTCCCAGGATGTTCATGATTTCACTGGCGTTTTCGCGCAGGATCACCGCGTCCATCACCAGATCCGGGTCTGGGCAGATCAACCATCCCGTGCGCAGCCCTTGCAGGCCCAGCGCCTTGCTGACCGATCCGGTCGTGATGCCACGTGGATAAAGCCCCGCCACCGAGGGCGCGCGGGGGGCCTCCCATTCAAGCCCCGCATAGACCTCATCCACCAAAAGCCAGGCGCCCACACGATCGGCGACGCGGACGATCTCAGCCATCTCATCCGCGCTGAGCAACGCACCGGTCGGGTTGTTGGGATTGCTCAGAAAGATCATTTTCGTGCGCGGGGTCACTGCATCTGCCAGTTGATCCAGTGGCAACTGCCAGGCTTGCGCCTCTTGCCTTTGCACCTTGACCACCTGCGCACCAATGGCTTTGGCCAGCACCTCCGCCTGGGGCCAGCCCGGTGTTTCGATGACGATCTCATCCCCGGGCTGAAGCAGTTGCATAATGGCCAGATAATTCGCCTCCGCCGCGCCCGCGGTGATCAGCACGTCCGCCATACCGCAAGTGCCCTGCAGACCCGCCTGCCGCAGCACGTGATCGCGCAGTTCCGGCAGGCCGTGAAAATCGCGGTTGTTCCAGTCAAGCGGAAGGTCCGGATCAAGCGCATCCAGAAAATCACGCAACCGGGGAGACTGTGAAAGCGAGAAGCCGACGATGGCCTCGGGCGCGGCGTCCGTGGTTTCCAGCAGGTACTGAAACAGGGTGTGTATCTTGACTTTCATCGCGCGCCTGGGCTGAGCTTGCGCCATGAAAGGCCAGATCACGCTCAAGGGCAAACCGAAACGGCTCGCGGTGCTGGATTACGGGCTTTTCGAGGTGCACGAAGGGCCGCGCCGGATCGGCATCTGCGGGTTTGTGGTGGAAACGGACGCGGGCGAGGTGGTGCTGATCGACACCGGCTTTCCCGCCAAATACGCCGCCGATGCAGAGGCCGCCACGCGGGAGGATGCGCTTGGCACCTTTGGGCGGGTCCTATCGGTGAGGCCGGACAACCTTCCGGGCGCGCAGCTGGCGTTGCTGGGGCTTTCAAAGGCCGATGTCACGCTGATGATCCAGAGCCATACGCATATCGATCACATCGGAGACATGGCCGGTTTTCCGGGCGTGCCGATCCTGATGGCCGCCGCTGAACGCGCCCTGCCCCGCCCGCTGTACTGGTCGGGCAAGCAGCCAATGGATTGGCCGGAAGCTGACTACCATTTGGTCGAGAGCGACGTGCAGCTTGGCGAGGGATTCGAAGTATTGCTTTGCCCCGGGCACGCGCCGGGACAGTTGGCATTTTTGGTGGCGCTGCCGCAGACGGGTTGGGTGCTGCTGACCTCCGACGCAATCAGCCGTGCGTCGGAAATCGGGGAGAAGTTCGCCGGTTCATGGGACGTGGATCAGGCGATTTTTCATGGCGATCGGCTGATGGCACTGGCGGAGGCACGCCAAGCGCTGGTGATTTATGGCCATGACCCGCAGCAGTGGCCGAGGCTGAAGAAAGCCCCCGAATGGTATGAGTAAGCGGCAGGGTCGACCGGCTGGAATTGAGAGCCAGCACGGAATCAAGGTCATCTTCAGGTGGCCGCCGTGCAGCGCCGACCCCTCCCACGGGGCGGCGCTTGGGCAGCAGGATGCGCGTCGCTCAAAGCGAAGATGTACTTGGCTGCCATAAAGCGCTTTACAACTCAGCGTCGCATGCGCCACCCCAGGGGTCGTCACAACACGGCAACGCGCTCAAAGCCTTCACCGCACGTCGCGCCCCTGATTGAGGATGATCACATTGCCGCTGCAGATGTCACCCGGCGGCGAGATCAGGAACCCGACCCAATCGGCCACTTCTGAAGGTTGCATCGCGCGGCCATGGGGCATCTGCGCGATGGCGCGGGCCAACACGTCTTCGGTCAGCACGGCAAAGAGCGGTGTCTCAGTCATCGCGGGCGCGATGGAATTGACGGCAATTTTGTCGTTGGCATAACGCCGGGCGAGGTCTTTGGTCAGCGTATCTAACGCCGCCTTGGATGCGCGGTAGTGCGGCGGGTCAAAGACATCAAAGTTATAGGCGCCGTTGGAAGAGATATTGACGATCTTGCGCACGCCGTCCCGGCCCGCCATCAGCGGGATCGCCTGCTGACAGCAGTGAAAGGCGCCGGTGAAATTGATCGCCATCTGGCGGTCAAATTCATCTGCCGGGATGTCGGGGAAATCGGACATGAAACAGGTGCCCGCGTTGTTGACCAGCGCGTCCAGCCCATTGTGATCCTCTGCAATTTTCGCAAAGGCCTGGGTGATGGCGCCCGCGTCTGTCAGATCGAGCGCGATGCCGGAGAACCCTTCCTGGGCCTCCATCTCCGCCAGCCCATCGGCAGCAATGTCGAGCCCGACAACCGACAGGCCATCCGACAACAGGCGGGAGGTTATGGCGCGGCCCAGACCGCCCGCAGCGCCCGTGACAACAGCAACGCGGCTCACGCCACCGCGTGGGCGATGGCGCATTGCTTCCAAAGATGGTTGAGCGCACCCACCAAGTGGGCGATGTCAGCATCCGTATGCAAGGGCGAGGGCGTAAAGCGCAGCCGCTCGGTGCCCTTGGGCACAGTTGGGTAGTTGATGGGTTGTACGTAGATGCCCCATTCATCCATGAGGTAATCGGCCAGCATCCGCGTCTTAACCGGATCCTTGATCATCACCGGCACAATGTGACTGTCATTCATCATGTGCGGAATGCCCGCGCGGTCGAGCGCCGCACGCAGCTTTGCCACCTGCGCCCGCTGGCGCATCCGCTCGTCCGAGCTGACCTTGAGATGCGCAATGGAGGTCCGCGCCGCCGCCGCCACCGCCGGGGGCAGCGCGGTTGTGAAGATGAACCCGCTGGCAAAGCTGCGGATGAAATCGCACAGCGCCGCAGATCCGGTGATGTAGCCGCCCACCACGCCGTAAGCCTTGCCCAGCGTGCCTTCGATCAGCGTGATACGATCCGCCAAGCCTTCGCGCTCGCTCACCCCGCCGCCACGCGGGCCGTAAAGGCCCACCGCGTGCACCTCATCGAGGTAGGTCATGGCGCCGTATTTCTCCGCCACTTCCACGATCTCGCGCATTGGGCAGATGTCGCCGTCCATGGAATAGACGCTCTCAAAGGCCACGATCTTGGGCACATTGGCAGGCAGGGCGCGCAGCTTGGCCTCCAAATCGGCCACATCGTTGTGCTTCCAAATGACCTTCTGCGCCTTGGAGTGGCGGATGCCTTCGATCATGCTCGCGTGGTTGCCCGCGTCAGAAAGGATGACGCAATTTTCCAACCGGCTGCCCAGACAGGAGAGCGCGGCCCAGTTGGAGACATAGCCGGAGGTGAAGAGGAGTGCTGCCTCTTTGCCATGCAGATCGGCCAGTTCAGCTTCCAAAAGCAGGTGGTCATGGTTGGTGCCGGAGATGTTGCGCGTGCCGCCCGCACCCGTGCCGGTGCGACGGACCGCCTCGCACATCGCGTCCATCACCAGCGGGTTCTGCCCCATGCCGAGGTAGTCATTGGAGCACCAGACCGTCACATCTCGCGTGTCGCCGTCCACGTGGTTGGCCGCGCGCGGAAACTTCCCGCATTTGCGCTCAAGTTCTGCAAAGTAGCGGTAGTTGCCTTCTTCTTTCAGGGCGTCGAGCTGTGTCTGAAAAAGCGCGTCAAAGTTCATGGTTTTGGTCCTGTCTTGAAGTCGGGGGCGCAGGCAGCATCCAGCGCCAGAGTTTGGCGTCAGGCAGCGGCACCACCATCAGCCAGTGTTCAATGGCCGCCAGGGCAGCCAAAGCGGTCAGCAGGGCAAAGCCCGCGGTCGTTGCAGGCCCGGAGGCCGTGATGAGACGTTCTGCAAAAAACGCCGCAGAAACGGAAAGGAAGGTCACGCCCACCGGAAAAGCCGCTGTGATCGGCCCTTGTCGGAAATAGGTTTTCAGGTGTGCGACGGGCAGTGGCACAAATTCGGTGTTGATCCGGGGCACGCCGAAAAAGAGGTTCAGCTTGGCCGATATCCGCGCGACGTAGAGGATCAGGAAGGTCCAGAAGCCGAAGGTGTTTTCGGCCCCCGTGGCCAGGATCAGCACGAAGGTCAGCGCGCCCAGCAGCAGGATCTCATGATGCGAGACCGTGTCCCAGGCGCGCCAGAACCGTTCTGACGGCGCGAGCCCCTCAGGGCAGGGCCGCCGCTCAGGCCCGGTTATGACACCGGCAAGAAACGCCAGTTCGATCCAGCCCCAAAGCAACAGCGCGCTGAAGAAGGCGATATAGACATTGGGCACCGTCATCTCACTGGCGGAAATCACCAACCCTGCCACGCCAAGCGCCGCGACGGGGACTGACAAAAAGACGTTGCCGCAGTGCTCTGCGGGCATCGCAGCACCGGGAACCGGGCGCGCATCGCCCGCATCCGCCCGCCGCACGAGCCACAGGATCGCGCCGGTGAAAAACCACCAGGCGAAAACTGCGATCAGCGTTGCGGTGAGCGGTGAGGTCATAAAAGCGCCCTAGTACGCGGGTTCGAGACGCACGTGCGCAGGCACGTCGTGGTGAATGGCGGGGATCGTGAAGGCGGCGATGAAGGCCGTGGCGGCCTTTGCCATGCCGCCCACCCGGCTGAGCGTGCCCATCATGCCGCCGCGTTTCTTGGCCGCGTCGATCTGACGGCCGGCCGCCTCCAGCCTGTCAAGGCTGCGCCGCCAGCGCGGGTGATCGATGTCGAGCGTGAAGGGGAAGACCTGCTTGGAGATCTCGGAGGTTTTGCGAAATACCTCCTGCCCGTACCAGGTCACGTCCACGCCCAGCGCGTCGTGAAACACCGGTCGCTGATGATCACGCACCCACATGGTGGTGTAAACGGCCGTGAGGAAGAACTTGATCCACAGCTTGTTGGCGCGGCTTTGCGTGAGCTTGGGGTCCGTCTTCATCAAGAGGGCAAAGGCCTCGCCATGGCTGAACTCGTCATTGCACCACTCCCGGAACCACTTGAAAATCGGGTGGAATCGATGCTCCGGATTGGCCTCCAAGTGCCGGTAGATGGTGATGTAGCGGGCGTAGCCGATCTTTTCGCTCAGATAGGTGGCGTAATAGATGAACTTGGGCCGGAAGTAGGTGTACTTCTTCTGCTGGGTCAGAAACCCGAGGTTCACCCGGATGCCCGCCTCGCGCAGTGCATCGTTGATGAAGCCCGCGTGGCGCGCCTCATCGCGGGCCATCAGCTGGAAGAGCTGCGTGATGTCTTTGTTGGTGCCCCGGCGTTTCATCTCTTTGTAGAGAACGCAGCCTGAGAACTCAGCGGTGCAGGAAGAGATCAGGAAGTCGATGAACTCTTTCTTAAGGGCAGGGTCCATCCCCTCCCAGTCCACATGGTCCCAGTCTTCATTCTTGCGGAAGTGCCCCTTGTTGGGGTCCGACACC
>JBCCPS010000030.1:0-32710 GCA_039024775.1 Pseudomonadota bacterium | reverse complement strand
CGTTTCATCGTTCACGCCCAGAACGGCGACGTGATCTGGGTGGAAAATGACGTCAACTGGTGCACGATGGGCCCCCAGATCGACCGGATGGCGCGGTTCTGACATCACCGTAACCTCGGGTTCAGCGCATCGCGCAGCCAGTCGCCCAAGAGGTTCACGCTCAGCGCGAGCGCCAGCAGCGTGCAGGCGGGGAAGAGCAAGATCCACCACTCGCCTGAAAAGAGGAACCCCTGCCCGATGCGGATGAGCGTGCCAAGCGACGGCTGTGTGGGCGGCGCGCCGACGCCCAGAAAGCTGAGCGTGGCTTCTGCGATGATCGCCAGCGCGAGCGATATGGTCGCGATCACCAGCACCGGCGAGAGCACATTGGGCAGGATGTGGCGCAGCATGATCGACAGCGGGTTGCGCCCAATCAGACGCGCCGCCGCGACATAGTCTTTGTTCTTCTCCACCAGCGTGGCCCCGCGCACGACGCGCGCGAACTGCACCCAATCGCTCAGCCCGATGGCGAGGATCAGCACCCAGATGGCCATCTGATCGCGGTACTCCACCGGTGTGATGCCCTTGGCGATGCCAAAAATCAGCATCGCCACCAGGATCGCCGGAAAGGTCAGCTGCACGTCTGCCGCGCGCATGATGATCGTCTCCGTCCAGCCGCCAAAGTATCCCGATAAGAGCCCAAGTGCGATGCCCAGCACCATGGCAAAGGCCACCGCCGCCACTCCGACGAAAAGGGAGATGCGCATGCCGTAAAGGATGGTGGAGAACACATCCCGCCCCTGATCATCCGTGCCCATCAGAAAGCTTTCACCAGTAAAGGCATTGGGCGCCATGGGCGGTGTGAAGCCGTTCATCAGGTTCAGGCTCGCGGGATCAAAGGGGTTCGTCGGCGCGATGAGCGGCGCAAAGAGCGCGGCCAGCATCAAGAGCGCCACCACCAGGGCCGAGATCACCGCCACAGGCGAGCGGCGGAAGGCGAACATCAGATCGCTTTCGCTGATCCGTTGCCAGCGGCCGCGCGGTTTGGCTGTGGATAAGGTGCTGTCGACCATCAGGCGCTCACTCTCAATCGCGGATCAATGAAGGCATAAAGGATATCAACCACCAGGTTTATCCCCACGAACATCACCGAAATCAGCATCAAATACGCGGCCATCACCGGTATATCCACAAACTGGATCGCGTTGATGAACATCAGGCCCACGCCGGGCCACTGGAACACTGTTTCGGTGATGATCGCGAAAGCAATGATCGACCCCAGTTGCAACCCCGTCACGGTGATCACCGGCACAAGCGTGTTCTTCAGCGCATGGCGGAAGTTCACCGCCCGGTCCCGCAGGCCCCGTGCGCGCGCAAAGCGGATGTAGTCTTGGCGCAGCACCTCCAACATCTCAGAGCGCACCAGCCGCATGATCAGCGTCATCTGGTAAAGCCCCAGCGTGATCGAGGGCAGGATGAGCGCTTTCAACCCGCTTTCGGTCAAAAACCCGGTGGTCCACCCCCCGATCTGCGTGACCTCTCCACGTCCGAAACTGGGCAGACCGGCCTTGGTGCTGAATTCCCACCCAGTTAAGGGCACCCGGATGTTCAACCCTACCGCAAAGACATAGATCAACAGTATCCCTATCAAAAACGTCGGCAGCGACACCCCGATGAGCGAGAGGGTCATGATGGTATTCGCGGCCCAACCGTCCCTTCGGATCGCGGTGAAAATGCCTAAAATGATACCGATCCCAATGGCCAGAATGCCTGACACCGCTGCCAGTTCCAGCGTGGCGGGCGCGCGCTCCAACAGGATGTCCGAAACGGGCCGCCCCTGCCGGTAGCTCACTCCGAAATTGCCCTGCACCGCGCCTTGCAGGAACTTCACGTATTGCACGACAAAGGGCTGATCGAGCCCCAGCTGCGTGCGCAGACGCTCGATATCGGCCTGGGTGCGCTCTTGGCCCAGCATGTTGTCGATGGGATCGCCCACAAAGCGGAACATGGAAAAGGCCACCAGCCCCACGATCAGCAGGACCAATCCTGATTGCGCCACGCGCCGGAGGATGAAGGTGAGCATTCCCTCAGTCCATACCCGGCGCGCGGCCTGCGTCAAGGCCCGAGCGCCGTGACACGTACCCACCGCCCGGTCAAAACGCCGTGTCTGCTTGTCCGGGATGCACCGCGGCCTAGCTCTCGGCCATGATAAAGTTTCTCGATCAGACCTATGACCGTTTCTCCGCCGGGGTGGCGGCCATCCTGTTGATCGGCGTGCTGGTCGTGGTGGTGCTGGCGGCGTTCAGCTTCATGCGGCTCACCTTTGAGGTTGCGATCACCAATCCGCTCGACACCTCTTATGTGCAGTTGCAGGGACTTTTCGATTTGCTTCTGGGCGCAATCATCGCACTGGAGCTTGCCCATTCGGTGCATCTGATGGTCGCGGGCAAACGCGGCTTTGCCCAGGTGCGCATCGTGCTGATCATCGGCATCCTGGCGGTGGTGCGAAAGCTGATCGTGATCGAAGTGGACCAGGTCTCCAGCAGCCTACTGCTGGGCCTTGCGGCGGCTATTATCGCGCTGGGGTCCATCTTTGCACTGCTGTTGTGGCTGGACAGGCAGAACGGCGGCGTGCCGCAGGACGACTAGGCGGGCGACTTCTGCTTGGGTAAATGGGACATGCTCTGACCGTCTATACCCTCCAACACTAAACCTAAGATATCCCGCTTCATTCAAAGCATCCGCCCAACAGGCACTGCCCCGCTGCGCCGACCCGCCCCCGTCACGCCAGAGGCGTGCTTTCAGCACGACGGGCGGCGCATCTGCGCCACCCCGCGGGACGGCGCATGAACTGCTGTCGTAAGTGTCTCAGGCTTTGGGTTGGTGGGCTGAAGCCGTTCTAGTGACCATGGACCGCGGACCAGATGCCAAAAGCGCCCACAAGCACCAAGCTCACCGCCCAGAGCAGATCGAGGTTGAACCAGGTCTTGGACAGGAACCGCAGCCCCAGCCAGAGGTAGATGACCAGGGCAATCACCGCGCCCGACAGCACCATCGCACCAGTGTGCGCCACCGCAACGGCCACCGCCGTCACGATGTCATTGCTCATCAGCGCTTCGACCGCCAGATGCCCGGTGTCATCGGGTGCGATCGCGCAGATGCCCAGATAGATCGGCACCAACATGAGCCCCGCGCCATGGGCCATCGCCGCCAGAAAGGACCACAGTGCGAGACGCGCGGGGTGCACGCGGGCCAGCATACGCGGATGGCGGCGGTTGATCAGCAGGTAGAGGCCCATTGCGATCACCAGCGCGCCCGCGCCAATGCGAATCTCCACCTCCCAGGTGACCAGCGTGGTCAGCAGTGAAAAGGGCAGCAGAATGAGCAGCATCGCCGCCAGATGCCCCGCCGCCAACAGCCCCAGCGCGCGCCAGAGCGCCGCGCGCTTCTGCTCCATCAGCGCGGCAGAGACCGCCAACGGCCAGCCCATGCCGGGGTTTACCCCGTGGTAGACGCCAGAAAAAATGACGGCCCACCAGAGGGCCGCCACCGTGTTCGCATCTTCCATGGATCAGACGTTAGGGTAACAGAAACTGTCTGTAGAACAGTCTCCCCCTTCCAGCCGGATCTGGTGGCTGCGGTAGCCTTCGGGGAAGTCGATGTAGAAGTCGGGATCGAGCGCAAACCCGTTCTCATCGTTGTTGGCCATGACCATCTGCCCGCCTTCGTCATCGGGATAGAACTGGTCGTCCCACGTCGAATAAAGCGAGTTGGTCCAATAGACGCGCTTGCCGTCGCGGCTCACTTCTACCATCTGCGGCCCGTAGACATGCGGCTTGCCGTTGGGGTGCGTGCTGCCCTTTGCAATGCCGCCTACGTCGATCTTGCCCGTCAGCTTGGGGTTCATCGGGTCGGAGACGTCGTACTGGTGCATCTCGCCCAGCCCCCAGCAGGAGACATAGAGGTACTTGTCATCCAGGCTCAGGTCGATGTCGGTAACCAGCGGCGGCACGGCCTCGAACCCCTGCAGAAGCGGCGGCAGGTTTTCGGGCTTTTCGGGGCGCGGGTCGATGGTGATGGTCTTTTTAGCCTGCCACTTGCCGTCCTCGTCGCGCCACCAGGTAAAGATGGAACCTTGCAAGTTGGTCGTATCCACCACCACGCCGCAGAAACCATACGATTTGGTCGGATCATGGGCTGGCCGCACCTCCAACGCCATCTGGTGGTTTTCCCCGATGTCGATGGTCTGGATGTTCTTGCGTGCGCGCAGGTCCCAGAAGTGTAGCTTATGACCGTATTTGTTGCTCAAGAGATCCTCGGCCACCACCCCGTTCTCGAACTGCGGCGGCAGCGCCCATTCGGAGGAGACCATGTAATTCTGCGGCAGGTTCCACCAGAAATCATAGTGCTTGTCCTGCTCGCCCCGGTCGATCTCGTACTGGCCGATGATCTCGAATGTCTCGCAATCGAGGATGAAGATGCCCGGAGGGCCGTCGGTGCCGTCCTCGCCACCGCCGCCAAGCGTGGAGACATAGATGCCCTCCGGCCCGCAGTGGATCGTGTGAGGGCGGGAATAGCCCGTCTTTTCAAAGATTTCCTCGGGCTCGATCGTCTTGTGGATCTTGGCTTCCAGAGGCTCTTTGACGTCGATGATGTAGATCCGGGAGGACCGGATGCCCGGCACGATCAGATAACGGCGCTCAAGAAACGCGTGCCCAGAGAGCGGCGACAGCGAAGCGGAACAGGCGTTCCAGCCAAAGTGATGAAACTCATCGCCCAGATTGGGCACGATCACCTGATGCACGATCTGCCCGTAGGTGTCGGACTTGGGGTTCACATCCACCACCGCGAGCCCGTCCCCGCGCGACCCGTCCGGGCTGAGCATCACGGTGAAGGCGAAGTTCTCCACCGGTGCCTCCATGGCAAGTTTGGCTGAGGCGTGAAATGTGGGGTCAGGTCTGAGGTTCATGAATGGTCTCCCTTTATCTTTGCTGGCGCGCTCCTCCACGCGCTTGGCTCAAATGTATGACAAATAGGAATGAGTTTCGGATTCGGCGCAAGGCCTTTGTTTCCAAACCGGAAACCGGCGCGGTTTCCGGCTTGGACTTCTAGGAGACATCCGGGCCCGGCTGGACCCGGAAATCTCGGAGATTTCCGTTCTGCATGCCTCGCAGGAATGCGGCTACTGGACGGTGACCCAGCGCAGGTTAAAGAAATTGTCGGGCCGCTGGGTCAGCGCGACACTGTCCTTGGTCCCCCAAATGAGCGGCTGCACGTAAAGCGGCACATAGGCCACCTCCTGCTGCAAAATGCCCGTCACCTCGTCCAGCATCGCCTGCCGCTTGGCATCGTCGATCTCCGACTGGATCATCGGCAGCAGTTCATCCACGCGCGCGTTGGAAAAGCCGCCGAAATTCCAGCTGCCCAGCTTCTTCTCCTCATTGGGCGTGGAGGCCAGAAAGCGCACCGGATGCTCCGCATCAAAGGTGCCCGGCGACCAGCCCAGCAGGTACATGTCATAGTTGTCCGCCCGCAGCTCCGGCCAATAGTTCTGCACCGGCATCGCATCGAGTGTGGCGCGCATGCCCACCTGCGCCAACATACCTGTCACCGCTTGGCAGACGCTTTCGTCATTCAGATAGCGGTCATTGGGGCACTTGAGGCCAAAGGAGAATCCGTCGGGATAGCCTGCTTCGGCCAAAAGCGCCTTGGCCCGGTCTGGGTCATAGGCCGGACGCGCAGCAAGCGCCTCCGAATAGCCGCGCATCGCGGGGCTGACGAGCTGGCTGACCTCCTCGGCATTGCCGCGCATGATCGTCTGCAGGATGGCGGGCACGTTGACCGCATGAGCCACCGCCTGGCGCACGCGCGCATCCGCGAAGGGGTTGGCGTCCGATGTCTCGCTTGAGAACTTCAGCGCCTCCGCTTCATGGGGAAAGCCCAGCATGATCACCCGCGCCTCGATGCCCTGGATGATCTCCACGCCGTCGCTCGCTTTCAGACGCTCCGTATCCTGGATGGGCACCGGGTTGATGAAGTCAATGCCGCCCGACAGCAATGCCGCCACCGCAGTGGCGGGATTCTGGATGGGCGTGAGTTCAGCCCGGGTGATGTTATGCTCGGCCACGTCCCACCAGCCCGCATTGGGCTCCAGCACCGTGCGCAACCCGGGCTCCCGCGTGGTCACGCGGAAAGGTCCCGTGCCATTGGTGTTGAGCGTGGCGAAATTGCCCTGCTCTTTGTCCGGCAGCGCGGCGTTGTTGGCCTCCGCCCAGCCGCTGTCCATGATCAGCCAGTTGGCGATGCTGTCGGGGAAGATCGGGTTGGGCGCGCTGGTCATGATGTCGACGGTGAAGTCATCCACCACCTTCACCTCGGAGACCGGCGCGAACCAGCTGCGCGTGTCCGAGGCTTCATCGCTGGCGCGCTGATAGGAAAACAGCACGTCCTGGGCATCAAAAGCTGCCCCGTCGTGGAAGGTCACGCCCTGGCGCAACGTGAAGCGCCAGCCCTTGCCCGCGCCAATCGGCTCCCAGGAGGTGGCGAGCGCGGGCTCAATCGACATGTCCTTGCCGCGCCGCACGAGACCCTCATAGACGTTGCCCAGAAACCCGAGCACGGGCGCGGAATTGACCGCATGGGGGTCCATCGTCTGGGGGTCGGTCGTCTCAGCCCAGGTGAATTCGGCGGCTTGGGCGGGCAGCGTTAGCGATAGCACTAGCGCTGTGGACAGTCTAAACATGGCGGGGTCCTCGGGGATTATTGCGGATACGCGCTAGGGTAGAGACTGCGGGCGAAGGCGCAAATCAATTCTTGCGGCGCCGCCCCTCGTCCCAACTACCACTCCGCCACGGAGCCGTCGCCATGCCGCCAGACCGGGTTGCGCCAGCGATGGCCGGTCTTGGCGCGTTCCTTGACGTAGTCCTCGTCAATCTCCACCCCCAAGCCCGGCGCATCAGGGATCGTCACGCAGCCATCCGCGTATTCAAAGACGTCCTTGTTGACGAGGTAATCGAGGATGTCATTGGCCTCATTGTAGTGGATGCCCAGCGATTGCTCCTGAATGAAGGCGTTGTGGCTGACCGCATCGACCTGGAGACAGGCGGCCAGCGCAATGGGCCCCAGTGGGCAGTGCGGGGCAAGCGCCACGTCATAGGCCTCCGCCATAGCCGCGATCTTGCGGCATTCGGTGATGCCTCCCGCGTGGCTCAGATCAGGCTGAATGATGTCGACGTAACCGTCCTGCAAAACGCCCTTGAAGTCCCAGCGGGAATAGAGCCGCTCGCCCAAGGCAATCGGCGTGGAGATGTGGTTTGCAAGATCGCGCAGCGCCTCCCGGTTTTCCGACAACACCGGCTCTTCGATGAACATCAGGCGAAAGGGCTCCAGCTCCTTGGCGAGCACTTTGGCCATGGGCTTTTGCACGCGCCCGTGGAAGTCCACGCCTATCCCGAGATCATACCCCACCGCGTCGCGGATCGTGGCGATCACCTCTACGGCGGCATCCACCTTTGCGTTTGTGTCCACGATCTGCATCTCTTCGCAACCGTTGAGCTTGATCGCTTCAAACCCGCGCGCCCTCACGTCGCGCGCGTTCTGCGCCACATCCGAAGGGCGGTCGCCGCCAATCCAGGAATAGACCTTGATCTTGTCGCGGCACTTGCCGCCCAGCATGGCATGCACCGGCAGGCCCGCCGCCTTGCCCTTGATGTCCCAGAGCGCCTGATCAATACCCGCGATGGCCGACATGTGGATGCCCCCCCCGCGGTAAAACCCACCGCGGTACATCACCTGCCAATGGTCCTCGATCAGCAGCGGGTCTTTTCCGATCAGGTAGTCCGCCAGCTCATGCACCATGGCCTCCACCGTGGCGGCCTTGCCTTCCAGCACCGGCTCGCCCCAGCCGGAGATACCCTCATCCGTTTCGATCTTCAGAAAGCACCAGCGGGGGGGAACGATGTAGGTCTCTAACTTGGTGATCTTCATGGGCCTGCCTGCAGTCAAGATGGCGGCCCCGCATGGTGCGCGCCGCGCCTGTCGCGTGCGGCTTAATCCATCCCCGCGCGGCTTTCCACCTTGGATCGCCTTCAGATGGTGATGGCGACCACCTGGGGCTCACCGCCGCGCAGCTTGCTTAACTGCGAACTGCGGGCAGGCTGAAAATCCCGGATCGACACCATGCCAACCGCGATCCCGTTGCGACAAACCGGCACGTGTCGAAAGCCCTTGGCTGTCATCAGCGCATAGGCTTCTTGAGGGGCCGCATCGGCCGGCAGCCAGGCGGGGTCCGACGTCATGACCTCACGGACCGTCGTGCTTTCCGAAGGGCGATAGACGATGACGCTGCGCTTGATGATGTCGCGTTCGCTGAGGATGCCCACCAGCTTTCCGCCGCGTTGGACAACCGCCAACGCGCCGATGTTGTGAGAGGTCATCTTGATGCAGGCCGTGCGCAGGTTCTCGCCCGGATCAACCGAATGCAAGCCACGGCCATCCACCAAATCGGCGAGTGTCTTTGCTTTGCGTTTCATCTTGCGGGCCTCTCCGCTGTCGCACCCTTTCAGAATACGCGATCCGCGGGTCCCAAAGGAAATCCAAAGCGCCCAACAATTTAGTCGAAAGCCCAGCACAACGAAAAAGGGCGGCACCCGCGTGCCGCCCCTTCCCTTCTTCGATCCCCGCAGGATCAATTCATCTTGAAGTACTTGAACTTCGCTGTGTCGTCCGCCGCCACAATCGTGTCCACGCCCGATTTCATGCCCCAGTTCAGCACCTGGTGGTGGATGGGGATGTAGAGCGCCTCATCCTGCACCACGGTCCAGATCTCGTTGATCATGCCATTGCGCGCCTCCAGGTCCGTCTCGGAAGCAAGCGCCACGATCTTCTCATTGAGATCGGGGTTGTTGTAGCGCGTGCCGTTCCAGGAGCCGTACTTGTCATTGCGCCCATGCACCAGGAAGTTGAAGATATACTCGCTGTCATAGGTCGGCACGCCCCAACCCAGCATGTAGAAATCCGTCTCCAGCGAGTTGATCAGCGGGAAGTGCTGGGCCTTGGGCTTGGCATCGAGGTTCACGGTCACGCCGATCTGTGCAAACATGCCCACTGCCGCCTGACAGATCGCCTCATCGTTGATGTAGCGGTCGTTGGGGCAGTCCAACTGGATGGAGAAGCCATCGCCGTAGCCCGCCTCTTCCATCAGCGCCTTGGCCGCGTCGATGTCGGTGACGGAGGAGCTGTCCATCGCCTCATTCCAGCCATTCACGAAAGGCGGCGCGATCATGCCGGCGGGGGCGGACTGCCCGCGCATCACCACCTGCTGGATCGCATCGCGGTTGATGGCCTTGTTCATGGCCTGACGCACGCGCTTGTCGGCAAAGGGGTTCTTGCCGTCGACGTTGTCGTTTGCCAGATCCGAGTCGCCCGAGTTCATCCCGAAGAAGATCACCCGGTTCTGCGGCGCCGTGCGCACGTCAAGCCCGTCGGTGCCCGCGACACGCTGAAGGTCCTGCACCGGCACGTCCTGGATGAAGTCCACCTCACCAGACAAGAGCGCCGCCACCCGGGTCGCGGCGTTCTGGATGGGGGTGTAGATGATCTCTGTCACCTCCATGGGAAATTCATCCTTGCCCCAGTAATTCTCGTTGATCGTCAGCACCGTACGCACATCCGGCTCGCGGGAAACCAGCTTGTAAGCACCCGTGCCGTTGGCGTTCTTGGCGGCAAAGGTATCCTCGCCCCCTTCATAGTCCTGCACCTTCACGGCATTGTTCGCCTCGGCCCAGTCCTGATCCATGATGAAGAGGTTAGTGAGGTTGTTGGGCATGATCGGGTTCGGGCCATTGGTCACGATCTCGATCGTCAGCGGATCGGGTGCGCGCACCTCCGTGACGGAGGCCAACAGCTCCTTGTAGTCGCTGTCGGGAGTCATCGCGCGTTCCAGGCTGAACTTCACGTCCGAGCTGTCAAAGGTGGCGCCGTCGTGAAACGTCACGCCTTCGCGCAGCGTGAAGACCCAGACGTTGGGATCAGCTTCGGACGGGCCCCATTCGGTGGCCAGCGCGGGCACGATGGTGCCTTCCATGTCGCGCATGACCAAAGGCTCCATGATCTGATGCGCCAGCGCGCTGGTGGGCCCTTCGTTTTGCGCATGCGGATCAAGCGTCAGCGCGTCGCCCGCGCGCGCCCAGCGCAGCGTCTCGGCGGAGGCCAGCGCGGTCGTGGACAGCAATGCAGCCGCCGATAGCAGTGTCGTGGTCGTTTTCATGAAACGTCTCCCCAGTTTTTCTCGTGATACGCAAGTCAATGACAGCCGCCCGCGTTTCGCAAGCAGGTTTTCCCCGCGGCTTAGGAGTTGCGCGGCCTGCGCACCCGCTGGGGCAGCACTTCCAGCAGTCCTGCCGCAATAATCAGCGCCGCACCCACCCATTGGATCGCCACCATCCGCTCCTGCGGCAACAGCAAGCTCGCGGACAGGATCGCGACATAGACCTCCGACATCATCAGGATGCCCACGCGCCCCGGGAACAGGATGCGGCTGGCCCAGAACAGCAGCACCACCGCGGGCACATAGATCAGCACCGCAAACCCCGCGAGCGCGGCAAGGTTGGCCTGCAGCGCCATGAGATCAGGCGCGCCAAGATCGCCAAGCGCGGCGCCCACGAGGATCGAAAAGAACGCCAGAAAGACGAACTGCAGCATCGTCATGCCCGCCACCGGCATGCTGTCGCGGCCCTTGATCATCACGCCGCCCACGGCCCACAGGATGCCCGAAGCGATGGCCAGCGCATCGCCCGCGCCCAGGGGCTGGCTATGTTCCCCTGACAGCAGGCACAAAAGCCCCAGCAAGCCGACCCCAATCGCGGCCCAGCGCCGCCAATCCGCCCGCTCCCCCAGCCAGTAGATTCCCAGCAGCGTCCCCCAGATGGGCGTAAGGTAGAAAAACAGCGTGGCGCGGATGACCGAAGTGTGGATGAGACCCGCGTAATAGCAGGTGAAAGCCGCACCCGTCACGATCCCGATGGGCAAAGAGCGGCGCAGGTGCGGCATCTGGTGGCGCGCGTCATAGACGACAAAGACCAGCAGCGCTATCGCGGCGAAACCATTCATCGCAGCCACGGCCCAAGCGCCGGGGATGCCTTGGCCCACGAAATAGCGGATCGGCCACCACGCCAGTCCCCAAAGGCAGGCAGAGGTGAAGACCATTACCGAGGCCACCCGCGTCAGATCCCGCGGCGTGCTCATGGGCGCAAAAAGGCAGCGATTTGCGCCAGGGAAACGCCCGCCTCCGGCAGCTCGTCATAGACCTCGAAGACATGCCACATGCCGGGCGTATCCGTGACCCGCACCTGTGCGCCTGCCGCGCGCAGCTTTTCGGCCATGGCCAAGACCCCCGGGCGCAAGACATCCCGGCTGCCGGTGGTCATATGCGTGCGCGGCCAGTGTCCAGCCAGCGCGCCCGCACCCGGAGAGGCGCGCGGGTCGGCGGGATCATGGCCTTGCAGATAAGCCTGCGCGCAGGGTGCGATCTGATCGGGGGAAAGCGACGGATCGTCAATTCCAGCGCTGGCCGCGATGCCATCTGGCGTCATGTCGCACCAGGGCGACAGCAGCGCGAGCCGCGCGGGCCCGGATTTGCCTTGCGCCAGCAAAGACGTCACCAGCCCCAGCGCCAAATTGCCGCCCGCCGATTCACCGGCCAAAAGCGGCGGCGTATCCAGCGTTTCGCACATCGCCTCCCAGACCGCCTCCGCCTGCACCAGCGCTGCCGGAAAGGGCCGCTCCGGCGCCAGCGCGTAGCGCGGCGCGATGATCTGGAGCTGGGCTTGCACACAAAGCGGCGCTGTGATCGGCAGGTCGTATTCCGGCGCGCCGGACATGTGCCCGCCGCCGAAGAAATACAGCAGCGTGGCGCGCGGTGCCTCTTCCTTGGGCAACAGGCGCTGACAGGCCACACCCCCCAGCGTCACCTCATCCACCGCCAGCGGCCAGCGGTCCAGCGCGCGCTCCGCCCGGGGGCCAAACTCCTCAGCCAGCGTGCGGCGGGCCTCTGCCACCCAGGCGAAGGGGTCCTGCGCCTGGCTCACGGCCGCATCAACGCGTCGATGTTGAGGCTGTTGAAGTGATGCACGAATTGCTCCCCCCAACCAGCCCTTTGATCGGCATCCACCATCAGCCGCCCCGGGCGATACCCCTTTGACCGCAACCCGCGATGCACCGCTTCGCAGAGCGCGATATCCTCGGGGTTCAACTGATCGGAAATGTAGGCCTCCGCCGTCTCGGTCGGTCGGGTCATGGAGCCATCGAGGGTGAAATACATGATTTCTTCGGCGCAGCGGTCCGGCCCGTCGGGGCGCATGTTGTAGACAAAGAGCATGTTGGTGCCTGGAAAGACCGAAAAGGTCATGTGCGGGAACAAAAACACCTGGTGAAAGGGCGCGCCGCGGGAATTGCTGAAGTCATCGTGCGCATTGCTGTCATAGGGGCGGATGTCTGCCGCCCCGCCCTGCGCCGTGTACTCAATCGTGCGGCCCGACATGTTGAAGTCATAGGTCGCAATGTCGATCAGGTTGCCCAGCGCCCGGTGCGCCGCGCCTGAATAGTCGACGTGATAGGCCTCCAGAAAATTCTCCGTCACGATCTTCCAATTGGCGTTGATGTCGAACTCTACCCGCTTGACCATCTGCAAGTGCTCGGTCGAGGGCACCATCGCGGTCAGGATAGGTTCGAACTCCGGCGCCATCTGGCGCAGCGGCTCTGAATGTTTGTCGAAGTTAATGAAGATGAAACCGCCGATCACCTCTATGCGGATCTCCGGCAAGCACACCTGGCTGCGATCAAACCCCGGCACCTCGTTCATCTTGGGCGCGCTGCGCAGGCCGCCGGTGAAATCATAAGACCAGGCGTGATAGGGACAGGTAATCACATTGCGCTGCCCGCCTTTGCCCTGCAGCAAGATGTGGCCCCGGTGCTGGCAGACATTAAAGAAACACCGGATGACACCGTCGCGGCCCCGGATAACAAAGACATCCTCGCCGCCCACCACGCCAGCCACATAATCGCCCGTACCCGGCAGCTCGCTTTGGTGGCAAAAGTAGTTCCACTCGCGCCCGAAAACATATCGAAGCTCCGCGTCATGGATCGCGGGATCGGTGTAGTACCGCCCGCCTGCCGCGTGGCTGCGCGTTGCGTCCGCGCTGTACTCGGGGCCAATGGCGGCTTGCAGACCGGCGCGCGAGATCACCTCAGACCGCCGCCGTCGCGGTCAGGCCGAACTGCTCTTGCTTTTTGCGGCTGATGGCCTGCGTCATGCGGTCCGCGATCATGGCAATCACCGCCATGCCGATGCCTGCAGTCATGCCTACGCCAAAGTCTCCGTCCCCCAGCCCGATGTAGATCTGCTGGCCCAGCCCGTTGGTGCCCACGAGCGCAGCGATCACCAGCATCCCGATGCCGTAGATGATCGTCTGGTTGAGCCCCAGCATGATCGCAGGCAACGCCAGCGGCAGCTTCACCCGGGTAAGCAACTGCCAGGGCGTGCAGCCGATGGTCTGTGCCGCCTCGATCACGTGTGCGGGCAGGTTGCGCAGCCCGTGTTCGGTGTAGCGGATGGCGGGCACGATGGAATAGGCGATGATCGCGAGAAGCGCCGTGAATTCCCCGATCTTGAAGACCATCACGAAGGGGATGAGGATCACGAAAAGCGGCATCGTTTGCAGCGTGTCCAGCACCGGGCGGATCACCCAGGACACCGTATCGTTCTGCGCCGCCCAGATGCCCATCAGGGTGCCCAGGCCAAAGGCGATCATCACCGCCACGCCGCAGAGGTAGAGCGACAGCACGCTCTCCGGCCAGACGCCCGCGACGATCAGAAATCCGAGCCCAAGGGCTGCTCCAATCGCCAGCGCCCGGCCCGCGGTGACGTAAGCGCCGTAGAGGATCACCCCGTAGAGCGCGAGCCAGGGCATGTTGGTTAAGCCGACGTAGGACACAGCGCCCCAAAGCACCAGCAGTGCGGCCAGCGTGTGCCGCTCCTTCACCCAGGCCCAGACCGCCAGCGCGATGATCACCGCACCAAAGCCAAAGCTGAGCAGGGGCGTCATCGCAAACCCCCAGGTGAAGGGGCTCACCGCCTGATCGAGCCCGATCTTGATGGGCAGCATCACGTAGAAAAAGGCGGAGTTCTTGATGGTCTCGATGCCCACGCGCCAGTTGACCACCGCCCACTCCAGCGCGTCATTCATCGCAGGCGCCGGGTTCCAGATCAGCGCCTCGGGCCAGACCCGCAGCGCAGGCACGACAAACGACAGCGCCAGCAGGGCCAGCAGGGCAAGGCTCGTCACAGCCCAGGGGTTCGGCCCTTGCCGCTCAATCTCGCGCGGTTTGGTGGCAAAGGCGTGGGTGATCCGGTCCAGCGCCATCGCGATGAGCGCGATCACAAAACCCGCGAGCAAGCTTTCACCAAACTGCGCCTTGCGCATGGTGTTGAGCACCTCCCAGCCGATATCGTTGGTGCCCCCGATGATGGAGGCGATGATCACCATCGACAGCGCCGCCATCGTGGTCTGATTGACGCCCAACAACATCTGTTTCTGCGCGGCGGGCAAGCGCACCTTCCAGAAAAGCTGCCGCGGCGTGGTGCCCGACATGATGCCCGCTTCGATGATCTCTTCGGGCACCGCGCGCAGGCCCAGAATGGTGTTGCGCACCATCGGGGGGAAGGCATAGAGGATGGAGGACACGAGCCCCACGGTCGTGCCAAAGCCAAAGAGGATGAGTATCGGTAATAGATAGGCAAAGGCCGGGATCGTCTGCAGCAGGTCGAGCATCGGCATGATCACCCGCCGCGCGCGCTCCGAATAAAAGCCCAGAACGCCAAAGATAAACCCGGTCGCCACCGCCATCGGCACCGAAATCAGCACGATGGCCAGCGAATTCATGCTTTCCGCCCAATAGCCGATCACGGCCATGTAGATCAGCGCCAGAGCTGCAAAGACCGCCAGCCGCCAGCCCGACCCGATGTAGGCGAGGGCCACGAAGAACGCGGTGATCACGCTCCACGGCAGCGCCTGCAACAGCGCCTGCGCCCAGCGCACGGGCCATTCCAACGTCCATCCGATGGCGCGAAAGATCACGCCGAAGGTTTCCGTGAACCAGCTCATGAAGGCATTCATGCCGTCCGTGGGCGATATCACCCATGCATCCGGATAGGTGCTCAGATTGCCGGGTAAAAAGGCCAGCGCCAGCGTCAGACCGGCCAGCGCCAGCCAGATAACGGGCTGCGCGCGGTTCATGGCTCCACCCCCGCGGTGTCGGCCATGCCGGTGGCCAGCGCCTTGACCACGTCGCGCGCGGTCACGCCGCCGATGTCGCGGCCCTGCGCATCCCGGACGGTCACGCCCTTTTCGTGGTTGGACAGGTAGGGCAGCAGTTCATCCAGCTTGGTGTCCGCCCCGATCCGGCCCATCCCCTCGGCGTGCTTGCGCGCGGGGTCCGCCACATCGCCCGCCGTCAGCACCAGTTCCCAGGGCACATCATTGGTGAATTCGCGCACATAGTCGTCCGCCGGATTGAGGATCAGATCGACCGGCCGCCCGATCTGCACCACCGCGCCGTCGCGCATGATGGCCATCCGGTCCGCGATCCGCAGCGCCTCCAGAAAGTCATGGGTGATGAACACGATGGACTTGTGCAGTTCCCGCTGTAGCCGCAGAAACTCATCCTGCATCTGCCGCCGGATCAGCGGATCAAGGGCGGAGAACGGCTCATCCAGAAACCAAAGCTCAGGCTCCACCGCAAGGCTGCGCGCGATGCCAACGCGCTGCTGCTGCCCGCCTGAAAGCTGGCTGGGAAAGCTTGCCTCGCGCCCTTCCAGCCCAACGAGTTCGATCATCTGCCTCGCCCGCGCGTGGCGCTCTGCGCGCGACAGGCCCTGCACCTCCAGCGGAAAAGCCACATTATCGAGCACGTTGAGATGGGGCATCAGGCCGAAGTTCTGAAACACCATGCCCATCTTAGAGCGGCGATAGTCAATCAGATCGCGCTGGCTGACGCCCAACAGGTTCTCACCGTCCATCAGGATCTCGCCCGCCGTGGGCTCCACGATCCGGCTGAGACACCGCACCATGGTCGACTTGCCAGAGCCTGACAGCCCCATGATCACGAAAATCTCGCCCACATGCACGTCAAAGGACACGTCCGCCGCGGCCACGATGTGCTTTTGATCGCGAATCTGCTGAGCGTGACCCGAGGCGTCTGCAACGACACCTGAGCCGCGCTCAAAGAATTGGTCAGGCCGCGCGCCGTAGATTTTCCAGACGTTGCGGCAGGAGAGTTTTACGTCCCCTTTAGAAGGCTCGGGCAAGGGCCGCTCCTAAGGTAAACTGAGTTTGGCGCGCAGGGCCTAAAATAAGCCCGGCCCGCAGCGCGCGGACCGGGCAAGCGGTGCAGGTCAGCCCATCCAGGCCTTCCAGGTGTCCTCATTGGCGGCCATCCACTCGGCCACCGCGTCCTCCACCGACATGCCGTCCTGATCGACCTTCTTGATCAACGCGTTCTGCACATCGTTGCCCAAGTTCATCTTGGCAATCGCGGCATAGGCCTCGGGGAATTCCGCTTCAAAATCGCCGCTCACGACCTTTTGCACCTTGGCCTGGGCAAAGCCGCAGGCGTCGCCCTTGGTCTGCGGTCCGCTTTCGCAATCGGCACTGGAGCGGTCCCATTCCACCAGGTTCAGCTCGATCTCCGCGTGCACCCAATGGGGGGCCCAGAACATCATGATCATCGGCTGCTCGGCGGAAATCGCCGCCTTCATCTCTGCAACCATCGCGCCCTCGGAACCGCCCGCTACGGGCTGGAACGGCATGCCGATGGCCTCCACCAGGTCCTTGGAGCGCGTGCCCCAATCCGCCGGATAGGTGATCAGACGGCCATTGGGAAAGGTCTCTGCGCTGGCAAAGGCCTGCGCGCAGTCATAAAGCGCGGTGTAGGAAGGCAGGCCGGGGCAAAGCTCTTCCATGTACGGCGGATAGAACCAGCCTTCGGAGGGGGACAGCCCCAGCTCGCCCACGATCTTGATATCGCCGGATTCCACCGCCTTGGGAAAGATCTCGCCCACGTTGTTGGACCAGGTCTCCGGATTGAGATGCAGGCTGCCGTCGGCAAGGGCGGCGAACTGCGGCACCGCGCCCGCGGTCACGAACTCCACCTCATGGCCCATCTCGCGCAGCATGTTGCCCGCGATATGCGCGCTGATATGCTGGCCGGTCCATTCATTGATGGCGATCTTGATCGCGCCCTCAGCGGCGGCAAACCCCGCGCTGCCGAGGCTCGCAGCAGCGGCCAGAACAGCGGCCTTTGCAAAAGTTGTCATGTGACGTCTCCCTGTTTTTGATTGATCGGTCAGTCAATAAAAGACCATTTTCGTTCCCGACGTGTCAACTGGCTTCACCCAAGCGGCACGAGACGCGCAAGTCAACGGTGCTCTGCCATTGGTGGTTGCCCGTGGGCCGAATATATCCACAGCAAAAGCCGCAATTGTTTCCCAATTCTCGCCACAATTGCGGGGTTTGGCCCGTTTGCATGACATGTTCTTGCCACAAAGCAGCATTTCATGCGATGTCTTTCAGCCGAAACGGCATGTGATTCCGCGCGGACTGCTCGCTGCGCGTGTCAGGCGTTTCCAACGGCTGCTGTTGGATCTGCCCCTTGCCCTGCCAAAGGATACGCTCATGCGCGGACCAAACGATCTTTCCACGGCGACAGTGACGCCCGGTGCCAACATCTATGCAAACCTGCCCCGCCACGGCGTGCTGCGGCTGGAACGCAAGGGCGGCGCGATGGCGGGCAACCCCGCCATGTCCTTTGATGAGGACGACACGCTGTCGCTTTTATTCGCTGACGGCGCGGCGCTGCACCTGGCGCGCGACTAACGCCACCAGCGCGCGGGGGCTTGCAACGCTGCGCGATCCTTTTCAGATTGCGACCAGCTAAGCTGGAGCGCGCTCATGTCCGACCCCAACCGATCCTTTCTCGCCGCGCTTTTCGACGCGGCCGTGGCTGCTGCTGATCCTGCTGCCGCGCTGCGGGGCAAGCTACCTGCCGCCCCAAAAGGACGCACCGTGGTGGTGGGCGCGGGCAAAGGGGCCGCGCAACTGGCGCAGGCGTTTGAAACCCTTTGGGACGGCCCTTGTGAAGGCGTGGTCGTCACCCGCTATGGCTACGGCGCGCCGACCAGCCACATCAAAGTGCTTGAGGCTGCGCATCCGGTGCCCGACGCGGCAGGGATCGCAGCGGCCCAAGCGCTGCGGGAGGCGGTTACAGGGCTCACTGAGGACGATCTGGTGATCGCGCTCATCTGTGGCGGCGGATCCTCCCTGCTGCCCGCCCCGCCCGAGGGTTTGGCGCTGGAAGACATCCAGGCGCTCAATGAAGCGCTCCTGGCCTCCGGCGCGCCGATTTCAGTGATGAACCAGATCCGAAAGGTGTTCTCCACCATCAACGGCGGGCGGCTGGCGGAGGCGGCGCAACCCGCCGCGGTGCATTCCTTCGTGGTCTCCGACGTGCCCGGCGATGACCCGCGCGAGGTGGCCTCGGGCCCCACCGTGCCGGGGCGCCCTTCAGCTGCGGAGGTCCGCGACATCGTCGCTGCCCGCGCCATTGCCCTGCCTGAGCGGTGCCAAGCCTATCTTGACACCCAGGCAGAGGTGCCGCCCACGCAACCGGACGCCCGCGTGCACACTCAGGTCATCGCCTCCGCCGGCATATCGCTCGACGCGGCGGCAGCGGTCGCGCGGTCGCGGGGCGTGAACGCCTGGGTGCTCTCGGACGCCATCGAGGGCGAAGCACGGGATGTGGCGATGGTGCACGCGGCACTTGCGCGCCAGGCCGCCAAAACCGGCTTTCCCCACCCCGCGCCCCTGGTCCTGCTATCGGGCGGCGAGACCACGGTCACGCTGCGCCACAAAGGCCGCGGCGGGCGCAACAGTGAATTCGCGCTGGCTTTGGCGCTGGCATTGGAGGGGAGCACCGGCTTGCATGCCCTGGCTGCCGACACCGACGGGATTGACGGATCAGAGGACAACGCAGGTGCATTTGCCGATGGGGGCACGGTGGCACGGCTGCGCGCGCAGGGCATCGACGCCCGCGCGATGCTGGAAAAGAACGACGCCTACGGCGCGTTCGAAGCGGCGGGCGATCTGTTCGAAACCGGGCCCACGGGCACCAATGTGAACGACTTCCGCGCGATCCTGATCGGTGACGTGGACGGATAGGCGGCGGAGGTTTATTGCACCCCGTGTGAGCGCTACAGCGCACCCGTCTGCCAAAGCCTGACCTTCAATCCACCATGGGGCACCGACAACGGACCCGCGCGCCAGGGCAACCCCGTCGCCTTGGCAAGCGCATCGTCACTTGTAACAACGCCAACCCGCCAACCGGCAAAATGCGCCTTCAGCACTTCCCCCATCGTCCCATAAAGCGCGAACAACGGCTTCTTGTTGCCGATGCGCGCCCCATAAGGCGGGTTCAGGATGACCAAACCGGCCGGGCCGTCCGGCGGCCGCGCCTCTGACAGGCCCGCGCAGGAAAACGTGCAGCACGCCGCCACGCCCGCCCGCGCAGCGTTGGCGGTGCTCATCGCCACGGCCCCCTGATCCCGATCCGACCCGAAAAAGCACGGCTCAGGCACGCAGGGCGCATCCGCGGCCTTCATCGCGGCCCAGCGCGCGGCGTCGAAGGAGGCGAAATGCTCAAAGGCAAATCCCCGCGTACGCCCGGGCCAAAGCCCCGCCGCGATCTCCGCCGCTTCGATCACGAAGGTGCCGGAGCCGCACATGAAATCGACCAGAGGCTCGCCCGCGCGATAGCCACAGGCGCGCAGAAAAAGCGCCGCGAGGTTCTCACGCATCGGCGCCTTGCCCACCGCCTGCTTGTGGCCACGCTGGTGCAAGGCCGTGCCCGAGCTGTCGAGGCTTATGGTCACCTCATTGCGCGCGATGCGCAGCTTGACCAAAAGATCAGCCTCCGCCGAAACGGTCAGGCCATGCGCCTCCCGCAGCGCAGTTTCAATCCGCTGGGCGGCAGCCTTGGCATGATAAATCTTGGACGCCTTGCAGGTCACCTCCACCCGCACCGGCACATCCGCGCGCAACAGTGCGCCCCAGTTGAACTTGCGCGCCCGCTTGTCGAGCTGGGCCAGGTGAAACGCCATGAAAGACCCCACCCGCACCAACACCCGCGCGGCCCCGCGCAGCTGCAGATTGGCGCGCCAGACCTCTTCCCAACCGCCCTCAACGCTCACACCGCCGCGCGCTGCGCGCACGTCCGAAAAACCGCGCTCCTGCGCCTCTTGCGCCAGCGACGGCTCAAACCCCGGCGGGCAGACCAGAAAGATTTCCATGCCGCTGCTTAGTCAGCCGCCCCCCTAAAATGCAACGGAAATTCCCCGCCTTGGCCCTCATTTGACCACAGTGCAGCGCCAGCCTGAGCCCATGAGTTTTACAGACACATATCAAGAAGAGATCATTGCCTCGCGCCGAGACCGATCGCGCCGGGCGTTCTTTTGGGCAAAAATCACCAGCCTTCTGCTGGTGATCACCATCGGCGTCACGCTGCGTGCGGAGCCCGAGCTGCGGCGCCTGCTGATGAGCGCGGGCATGGACACTATTGCTGGGTTTGCCGATCTGAGCGCTCCAATACCCGTTCAAGGCACCGAACGCGCCGTGGCCAAAACCGCACCCGAGCCGCGGCTGTCACGGGACCAGATCAGGATCAACCGGCCCGGGAGCGCGAACGCCTATTCCCCCACCGCGCCCTTCGGCATCGACATCGAAGAGATCGCGCGCCAGTTGCAGGCCGCGCAGATCGACTACTAAAGCGAAATGCAAATAACTTGAAAAGTCATGCATCACCTAACCCGTTGAAATCTTTGATTTCAGGCAGGTTTGGGTGATTCAGGTTTTTGCATTTCTGCTCTAACCTATCCGCACCACTTCGAAATCGAACCGCAGGTCCTCGCCCGCAAGCGCGTGATTGGCATCCAACGTCACGGTCGCCGCATCCGCGGCCACCACGCGCACCGGCAGCGGCGTGCCGTCCGGCGTCTGCATCTGCAGCTCTGTGCCCACCTCCAGCGGGATATCCGGCGGGATACCCTCGCGCGGGATCACCTGCCTGAGCTGCGGGTTGACCTGGCCATAGGCATCATCCGCCGCGATATCCACGCATTTGCGCTCCCCCGCCGCCATGCCGGGCAGCACCGCCTCCAGCCCCGCGATGATCTGCCCCGCGCCCACGGTGAATTCCAGCGGTGCGCGGCCCTCCGAGCTGTCGAACTGACTGCCATCGCGCAGTGTGCCCGTGTAGTGGATGGCGATCTTGTCGCCTGCCTTGACCGTCTCACCCATGCGCCCTGCCCTCGTCTATCCCTCGAAAATCCGCAGTTAGGCCGGCCCATGCGCTCAAGTCAAAGCGCAAATCAGCCCTTCCCCCCTCTGGCCGCCCGTGACAGTCTGCGCAGACACTGACTGCCCGGAGCCCTCCATGCCCATCACCACCTGCGTCTTTGATGCCTATGGCACGCTCTTTGACGTAGCCGCTGCCGCCCGGCAGGCCGCGACCGAACCGGAGTGTGCCGCCACCCAGGACGACTGGCCGCAAGTAGCGGAACACTGGCGGCTCAAACAGCTGCAATATTCCTGGCTGCGCGCCGTGACCGGTGCACACACCTCATTCTGGGAGGTCACGGAAAACGGCCTGGACTGGGCGTTGGAGAAAACGGGCCACGCAAGCGATCCCGTTCTGCGTGCCCGGCTGCTCGCTCTTTATTGGGAGCTTCAGGCCTACCCGGAAGTGCCCGAGATGCTGCAAGCGCTCAAAGCGGGGGGCCTGAACACCGCGATCCTGTCCAACGGCGCGCCAGAGATGCTGCAAGCGGCCGTGGACAGCGCGGGCATCGGCGCGGTGCTTGATGTGTCGCTCTCCGTGGAAAGCGTGGGCGTCTTCAAACCGAACCGCGCTGTCTATGACCTCGTGGGCCAACATTTTTCCTGCGTGAAATCCGAGGTGCTCTTTGTCTCCTCCAACGGCTGGGACGCGGCTGCGGCAACGGGCTATGGCTTCACCACCGCCTGGGTCAACCGCAGCGGCGATCCGATGGACCGCCTGCCCTGGACACCCGCCCACGTACTCGCCGACCTTACTGGCATCCCCAGACTGGCGGGCCTGTGATGACCACATTCAAAACCTCTGACGGGCTGACCCTGCACTACACCGACGAAGGTGAGGGCCTGCCGATCCTCTGCCTTGCCGGGCTCACCCGCACCGGTGCCGATTTTCAGTACGTGGCCCCGCATCTGGCGGGCAACCGGCTGATCACGATGGATTACCGCGGGCGCGGGCGTTCGGATTTTGATGACAATTGGGAGAACTACAGCCTGCCAGTCGAATACCGCGACGTGCTGGAGCTGCTGGCGCATCTGTCGCTCGACAGGGTCGCGATCCTGGGCACCTCGCGCGGCGGGCTTAATGCCATGGGGCTGGCGATGGGCGCCAAGGACCGCCTGCTGGGCGTGGCGCTTAACGACATCGGGCCGGAGCTCGACCCCGGTGGGCTCGATTTCATCATGGGCTATCTGGGCCGCAACCCCGCCGCCAAGACCCATGCGGAGCTTGCCGCCGCCATGCCGCGCCTCTTCCCCGATTTCGAAGGCGTGCCAGAGAGCCGCTGGATGCAGGAGGCGGTCAAGAACTACGAAGAGACGCCAGAGGGTCTCAAGATCACCTACGACCCCAAGCTGCGCGACGCGGTGGAGGCGGCGGGCGCGCAGGCCGCCCCTGACCTGTGGCCGTTCTTCGACGCGCTTGAGGGCCTGCCGCTGGCCTGCATCCGGGGGGCGAATTCGAACCTGCTCACAACGGCCACGCTGGCCGAGATGCAGCGCCGCCGCCCCGATATGATCAGCGCAGAGGTGCCTGGGCGCGGCCACATCCCCTTTCTGGATGAGCCGGAAGCGGTGGCAGTGCTGCAAAAGTGGATCGAGGCCATGACATGAACATCGAAATGATCCGCGCAGCCGCCACGCGGCTCAAAGGCCATGCCCGCCACACGCCGCTGTTGCACGCGCCGCTGCTGGACCAGATCGCGGGCCGCCGGATCTGGGTAAAGGCAGAGTGCCTGCAACTCACGGGCAGCTTCAAGTTTCGCGGCGCATGGTCGGCGCTCTCATCGCTCGACCCCGAAACACGCACGCGCGGCGTGGTGGCTTTTTCCTCCGGTAACCACGCGCAAGGCGTGGCGCTTGCGGCCAAGATGCACGGCGTGCCTGCTGTTATCGTGATGCCCTCCGACAGCCCCGCGCTCAAGATTGAAAATACGCGTGCGTATGGTGCGGAAGTGCAGCTTTACGACCGCGAGACCGAGAGCCGCGAGGCCATCGGCGCGCGGCTGAGCGAGGAGAGAGGCTTGACGCTGGTCAAGCCCTTCGACGAGCCCCAGGTCATCGCAGGCCAAGGCACCTGCGGGCTGGAGATTGCCCAGCAGGCCGAAGAGGCGGGGATCGCTCAGGCCGACGTCATCGTCTGCTGCGGCGGGGGTGGGCTAACGGCAGGCATCGGATTGGCGCTGGAGGCCGATGCGCCCGGCCTGCGCGTGCGCCCGGCGGAGCCTGAGGGCTTTGACGATGTCACGCGCTCGCTAGCCGCCGGGGCGATCCGAAGCAACGCCAAAACCTCCGGCAACATTCTCGACGCGATCCTGACGCCGCAACCGGGCGAACTTACCTTTCCTATCATGCAGCGACTTTGCGGATCGGGGCTGACGGTTTCCGAAGACGAGGCTTTGAAAGCGATGGCGCTGGCCTGGAGCCATCTGAAACTTGTGGCCGAACCGGGCGGCGCCGCGGCCCTTGCCTCAGCACTTTTTCGGGCAGATCAGATAGAGGGCGATGATGTGATCGTCACGCTCTCGGGCGGGAACGTGGATGCGGCGCTCTTCGCCCGCGCGTTGGAGCAGCTATGACCCAATTCACCATCGCCAGTTTCAACGTCAAAAACCTCATCGGGGCGGACAAGGAATACTACCAGTATCAGTCCTACACGCCCGAGGAATACGCCTGGAAAGAGGACTGGCTGGCCGATCAGATCGTCACGCTCAACGCCGATATCATCGGCTTTCAGGAAATCTTCGAGGAAGAGGCCCTGCGCGCCACCATCGCCCACGCCGACCGCACGGGCCGCGCGAGCAATGACGCCGCCCTGCCCGACAAGGACAAGCGCTATCGCAACCGCGCGATCTTTAGCCGGTTGGCCTACAGCGATTACTCACAGGCCGACCTGGCTTTTGCCCCCAACCTGCACGACGGCGCGCCGGGCCAGCGCCGCCCGGGCGTGGCGATCCTCTCACGGCTGGGCTTTGCCGAGCCACCCCAAATCCTCCAGGAACTTGAAGAACCGCTCATCATCCCCTTCGAGACGCTGGGCGGCAAAGAGGGCGGGCACTACCGCCTGACCAAGCTTTCCCGCCCCATCCTGCGCGCGCGCATCCCGGCGGGCAATCACGTGATCACCGTCTTCAACTGCCATCTGAAATCCAAGCTGGGCGAATTCATCCGGCCCAAAGGCGCGGGCTATGCGCCCGAGGCGGACCTCACCAGCTACGACCCCGTGGGCCGCGCGCTGGGTTCGGCCCGCGCCGCGATGCGCCGCATGGCGGAGGCCTGGGTCCTGCGCGATGCCATAGTGACCGAGCTGCGCCAGCACAACCCGGTGATCGTGCTTGGCGATTTCAACGACCACGAACACGCCGTCAGTTCCGAGATCATCGCCGGCGAGGTGCCGTTCAAGAACTACGCCTGGATGCTGCGCCACGACGCCCAGCACCGTGCGGATCGGTATTCAGACGAAGAAAGCGCCCAGATCACGGAGAGCATCGACGCGGTGCGCCTGCATTCTGCGGAAAAGATGTTCGTGCGCCGCAGCTTGCGCGACATGGTCTATACCTCTGCTTTCGGCGGCAATTTTGAAAGCATCGACCAGATCCTGATGTCGCGCCACTTCCTGCCCGAATGGAAGGGCCACATCGGGGAAATGGCCTATTTCAGCGTGCTCAACGATCACCTAACCGACGGCAGCCACCCGGAGGCGCCCTACAACAAGCTGGCCTCCGACCACGGGCAAATCATGGCGACCATCCGCCTGCGCGAGGGCCGCACATGAGGATATTCGACGCAGGCGACGTGCAGTTGCAGTACCGCTGTGACGGGCCGGAGGATGGCGCGCCGCTGGTTTTTGCCAACTCCTTGGGCACGGACTTGCGGCTCTGGGACGCGGTGCTGCCGCTTTTGCCGGCCGGCCTGCGGGTGATCCGCTATGACAAACGCGGGCACGGGCTGTCCTCCGTGCCCCCCGCGCCCTACGCCATGGGCGCGCTGATCCGGGATGTGGAACGGCTGCTCGATCACCTCTTGGTCAAGGACTGCGTCTTTGTGGGCCTCTCCATCGGGGGGATGATCGCGCAGGGGCTCGCCGCCAAGCGCATGGACCTGATGCGCGCCATGGTGATCAGCAACACCGCTGCCAAGATCGGCAACAAGGCGCTCTGGGACGATCGCATCGCAGCGGTGGAGGCTGGCGGCATCGAAAGCCTCGCAGATGCCGTAATGGAGCGCTGGTTCTCAGCCGCGTTCCGCGCCAAGCCAGAGCTGACGCTCTGGCGCAACATGCTGGTGCGGCAGGCGGACGCAGGATACGCGGGATGTTCCGCCGCGATCTCAGGCACCGATTTTTATACGCCCACCGCCGCGCTGCGCTTGCCCACGCTGGCCATCGCAGGCTCGGAGGACGGCTCCACCCCGCCCGACCTGGTGCGCGAGACAGCAGATCTGATACCCGGCTCAAAATTTCACCTGATCCGCAAGGCAGGCCACCTTCCTTGCGTGGAACAGCCCGAAGAATACGCCAGCGTATTGAGCCAGTTCCTCCGCGACGTGGGCCACATCTGAATGGCCGCCAGCGTCTTTGACAGCCCGCTTTACGCCCAGCTTTTCGCCACCGGAGAGACCGGGCGGCTCTTCACCGACACCGCCGCCATCCGCGCGATGCTGCTGGTCGAAGGGGCACTGGCCAAGGTGCAGGGCGCGAAAGGCGTGATCCCGGAGGTCTCCGCCGCCGCCATCCATCGCGCCTCCCTGGAGGTGCAGCTTGACCCGGGCGCTTTGGCCGCCTCCACGGGTGAAAACGGCGTTCCCGTGCCAGGCCTTGTCGCGGAATTTCGCGCGGCGATGAACGCGCCCGAACATGCGCAATACGCCCACTGGGGCGCCACAAGCCAGGACATCCTCGATACCGCGCTGATGCTGCGGCTGCGCCAGGCGCTGGCGCTAGCGGAGAGCGATCTGCGCGCGGTCCTCAAAGCACTGGGCGCCCAAGCGGCTGAGTACGCCGCCCTGCCCATGGCCGCGCGCACCTATGGCCAGCAGGCCACGCCCACCAGTTGGGGCGCGGTGGTCGCAGAATGGGGCGGGCCGATGGCCGACGCGCTGGACGCCCTCCCACCCTTGCGGGCTTCATCGCTTTGGGTCTCGCTTTCAGGCGCGGCGGGTACCTCATCGGCGCTGGGGGCGCGGGCGACTGAGACCCGAGCCGGGCTCGCCAATGCGCTGGGTCTCGCCGATCCGGGGCGCAGCTGGCACACGGACCGCGGGCCAGTTTTGCGCATCGCGGATTGGCAGGGGCAGGTCATGGCCGCGCTGGGGCACATGGCGAAAAGCCTGCTCGCGCTCACCGCGACCGAACTGGCGGAGGTGAGCCTTGGTCGCGCAGGCGCCTCATCGACCATGCCGCAAAAACAGAACCCGGTGGGGCCCTCCGCGCTCCTTGCGCTGCATCACCATTTCACGGGCCTGCGCGCCAGCCTGCAAACCGCCGCCGTGCACCAGCACCAGCGCGACGCCTCAGCCTGGTTCACCGAATGGATGGTCCTGCCGCAGCTCACCCTCACGCTCGCCGCCGCGCTGCACCACGCCCGCGCCTTGGCCGAAGGCATAACGCCGCGCCCAGTGCAGATGCAGGCCACGCTTGACGGCAACCTCGGCCTGATCCACGCCGAAGCGCTGAGCTTTGCTCTGGCAGAGCATCTCACTCGGCCCAAGGCGCAGCAGGCGATCAAGGCGCTTTGTCTTGAGGCGATGGACAAACAGACGCCGCTCAAGGACCTGGTAATGGCGGCCTATCCCAAACTCGACCTTTCAGAGAGCGCCGCACAAGCCGCTTTGGGCAATGCGCCACAGGTGGCGCAGGCCTTTGCGGCCCGCGTAGCAGAGCTCTAGCGCATGTCGCCTGTCGTTCTATTTGTGCTGGCCACCGTGATGATCGACGCGATTGGCATCGGCCTTATGGTTCCCGTGATGCCCGACCTCCTGCAAGAGGTGGACGGCGGCAGCCTGAGCGAGGCCGCGATCTGGGGCGGCATCCTGTCGACGACATTTGCAGGCATGCAGTTTCTCTTTGGTCCCGTGATCGGCGGCATATCCGACCGGTTCGGGCGACGGCCTGTCTTGCTGATCTCCACCTTCGTGATGGCGTTGGACTATGTGGTAATGGCGGTGGCGGGCAGCATCTGGCTGCTTTTGGCCGCGCGCATCGTGGGCGGGATCACGGCGGCCACGCAATCGACCGCGTCGGCCTACATGGCCGATATCTCTGCGCCCGAAAAGCGCGCGGCGAACTTCGGGCTCGTGGGCGCGGCCTTTGGCCTGGGTTTCGTGCTGGGCCCCGTCATTGGCGGCGCGCTGGGGGAATACGGCACCCGCGCGCCCTTCTGGGCCGCCGCCGCGCTGACCGGGGCCAATGCGCTCTTGGGCTGGTTTGTCCTGCGCGAGACCGTGACGGCAGACAAGCGCCGCGCTTTTTCGCTCAAACGCGCCAATCCGCTGGGCGCTTTCCGGCAACTGGGCAAACTGCCCGGTGTGCGGCAGTTGCTGGTGGTCTACTTCCTCTACAACGTCTCTTTTGCGGTCTATCCGGCGGTCTGGTCCTTCTTCGGACAGGAACGATTTGGCTGGGAACCGGGGATGATCGGCCTGTCGCTGGGGCTTTTTGGCATCGCGATGGCGCTTATCCAAGCGGGTGGCATCCGGCTGGCCCTGCGCGCGCTGGGAGAACGCGGCACGGTGCTGGCGGGCCACATCTTCAGCATCTTCGCCTTTTGCGCGCTCGCCTTCGTGAGCTCCGGCACGCTCGCGCTCATCCTCACGCCGCTGGCAGCGCTCGCAGGCCTCACGCCGCCCGCGTTGCAGGGCATCATGTCCCAGCGCGTGGCGGCGGACGCGCAAGGAGAGCTACAAGGCGCGCTGACCTCCACCGCCTCGCTGGCGATGATCCTGTCGCCGCTGGTGATGACCCGCACCTTTGCGCATTTCACCGAAGAAGGCGCGCCGTTCTACCTGCCGGGCGCGCCCTTTGTGGTGTCAATGGCGCTTGCGGGGCTTGGGCTGCTGCTCTTTGTCCTGCGGCCCCGGCGCGTTGCCTAAGGCCCACGGATAGCACTTGCCCCGGGCGCGCGCGCCGCGCAGTGTCAACACGACAGACATCCTCGGAAAGCGCCACCCATGAAACTGCAAGATCTCGACGTGCTCATCACCTCGCCCCCCGCACCGGGCTGGGGCGGGCGCTATTGGATCCTCGTCAAGGTGACCACGGACACCGGGGTGACGGGGTGGGGCGAATGCTATGCCTCCTCCGTGGGACCCCTCGCGATGAAAGCGGTGATCGAAGACGTCTTCGCGCGCCACATGGCCGGCGAGAACCCCGAAAACATCGAACTGATGTTCCGCCGCGCCTATTCTTCAGGTTTTACCCAGCGGCCAGACCTCACTGTTATGGGCGCGTTTTCGGGCCTTGAGATCGCCTGTTGGGACATCCTGGGCAAAGACCGCGACCGGCCCGTGCACGCGCTGCTGGGCGGGCGCATGAATGACCGCATTCGCGCCTATACCTACCTCTACCCGCTCCCGCAGCACGATCTGAGCGCGTTCTGGATTTCCCCCGACATGGCCGCCGAGGCCGCCGCCGAGTGCGTCGCACGCGGCTACACGGCGGTGAAATTCGATCCCGCGGGCCCCTACACGATGCGCGGCGGGCACATGCCCGCGATGTCCGATATCGCTGTCTCGGTTGCCTTTTGCGAGGCGATCCGCGCGGCGGTGGGCGACCGCGCGGACTTGCTCTTTGGCACCCACGGCCAATTCACAACCGCAGGCGCGATCCGGCTGGGTCAGGCGCTAGAACATACCTCCCCGCTCTGGTTTGAAGAGCCCATTCCCCCCGACAACGTTGCAGAAATGGCCCGCGTCGCGCGCGCGGTCCGCATCCCCGTGGCCACGGGCGAACGGCTGACAACCAAAGCGGAATTCGCTGCGGTCCTGCGCGCGGGCGCGGCTGAGATCCTGCAACCCGCCCTGGGACGGGCGGGCGGCATCTGGGAAATGAAGAAAGTCGCCGCCATCGCCGAGGCGCACAACGCGCAGATGGCCCCGCACCTCTATGCCGGTCCCGTGGAATGGGCGGCTAACATACAGCTTGCCGCCTCCATCCCGAACATCCTGATGGCCGAAACGATTGATACGCCTTTCCATGACGCACTGATCAAGGGCAGCATCCGGGTCGAAGACGGCTTCATCCCCGTGCCCACCGCCCCGGGTCTAGGCATCGAGGTTGACGAGACGCTGGCGCGGGCGCATCCGCTGAACTCCGATCACCTGCATCTTGAGATGCGCGAGGAGCCCTGCGACTACGCCAACGGCAACGCCTTTGAGGGTGGTGCCCCTGCGCCGCGCGACTAAAGCGTCCGACTTCAAACCTGAGACAGTCCGCTTAAATCAAAGTACCGGCCCAACTGGCACTGCCCTGCTGCGCCGTCCCGCTCCCGTCACGCCAAAGGCGTGCTTTCAGCACGACGGGCGGCGCATCAGCGCCACCCCGAGGGACGGCGCGTGAACATCTGGTGTTCATGTCTGAGGTTTGAAGTCGGACGCCCGAGCGAAACATCACCCTTGTTTCGCGCCCCCCGCGTCCTCATATCCCGTGCAGACTACCGGCTTTCGCCCCTTCACCAACCCTGAACAGGATCCGCCAATGCCCCTCATGAGTTCCCCCATCGACGGCTCGCCCATGCGCGAAATCGAACGCTACGGCGTGAAGATCGACATCTGCCAGACCTCAGGCGGCATCTGGCTGGACAAGGGCGAGCTGGAAAAGATCATCATGATGATCCGCGAAGAGGCGCTGCACGAAGCGCCCCCGCCCCCGCCGCGCGCACGCGAGGACCACCGGGACGACCGTGGCTATGACAGCCGGAACTATGAGGACCGCGATTATGAGGATCGTGGCAAGGGGCGGCCCCGGCGCAAGAAACGCGACGGGATCTTTGACAACATCATGGACATCTTCGACATGTAGCCTGAGCGCGCGCGCTTACTCCTGCGCGATCTCCTGGCGCTGCTTGCCCAGCCCCTCGATCTGGCATTCGACCACATCGCCGGGGTTCAGAAACCGCTTGGGCGTCATCCCCATGCCCACGCCTGCGGGGGTGCCGGTGGCGATCACGTCGCCGGGATGCAGGGTCATCAGCGCGCTCAGATGCGCCAGGATTTCGGCCACGCCAAAGATCATGTCGCGGGTCGTGCCGTTCTGCATCCGCGTGCCATTGACATCGCAGGTCAGCGACAGCGCCTGCGGGTCCGGCACCTCATCCGCCGTGACCAGCCAGGGGCCAATCGGCCCGAAGGTGTCGCAGGATTTGCCTTTGGTCCACTGGCCCGTGAGCTTTGATTGAAAGCGCCGCTCGGACACGTCATTGGCCACGCAGTAGCCCGCGACATATTCCAGAGCCTCCCCTTCCGAGACATATTTGCAGGTCTTTCCGATGACCACGCCCAGCTCCACCTCCCAGTCCAGATGCGTCGACCCGCGCGGGCGCAGGGTGGTGTCATCTGGGCCGCAAATCGCGGAATTGGCTTTCAGAAACAGGATCGGATGGGCGGGAATGTCGAGCCCCGCCTCTGCCGCGTGATTGCGGTAGTTGAGCCCGATGCACATGAATTTGCCCACCGCACCCACGCAGGGCCCCACCCGCCCCGCGAGCTCCGGCAGCGCCATGAAATCGAGCGCGGCCACCCGCATCATTGCGCCATCGTCGCTCAAAAACGCGCCGTTGATGTCTGCCACATGGGCGCTCAGATCGCGGTAGCTGCCGTCTGCGGCATGAATGGCAGGACGCTCTGCGCCGGGCTCTCCGATACGGGCGAATTTCATGTGCGCGATGCCTCGAATGCGGCCCAAGCGGCCTCAAATTCCTCAAACCCGATCCGCTTGCCCTTGGTGGCGTCCAGCACGACCTTCTCCGACTTGAAAAGCTGCGCAATCGCGGCCTCCAGCTTTGGGATCACATCGTCGGGCACCACCACCGCCCCGTGCCGGTCCGCATGCACCAGCGCGCCGGGGCGGACATCCATGCCCATGATCCGCACGGGCTGGTCGAAATCCACCACATGCACGTAGCCATGGCTCGGCCCGATGGAGCCTGCGACCACCGGAAACCCCTCCGGCAGATCGCCCAGATCGCGCATCACTCCATCGGTCAGCGCGCCTGACAGTCCGAAGGCCTTGTGCACATTGGTGTTGATCTCACCCCAATAGGCACCGATGGCACCCGGCACATCCAGATCCTGCACCACCGCCACGCCGGGGCGGGGGCCTTCGGACATGTATTTGTAATATGCCATGCGCCGCGCCTTGATCACCTCCGGGTCTTCCATCGGCGGGGCCAGCGCGCGGATGCGCGCGGTGCGGGCATAGCCCACCATCGCCTGCCCGGGGGCGGAGCACTGCATGGTGCCGCGGGTGAAATCACTGAAGCCGCGGCGGCCCTGCGCCACCTCGATGGCATTGCACACCGTGGGCGTGTCGCAGCGGGTCAGCAGATCGTGCAGGGATTGCTCCATCACCCGCGGGCCTCCGCCAGCTTGGTGCCTTCCGACAGCGCGGTGAGCTTGGCATAGGCGATGTCGGGATCGACCGCGCCGAAGCCCGCGAAAGTGCCAAAGCCGCAGTCCGATCCCGCGATCACGCGCTCTTTGCCGACGATCCCGGCAAAGCGCTCTACCCGCTGGGCCACCACCTCCGGGTGCTCCACGAAGTTGGTCGTGGTATCCACCACGCCGGGCACCAGCACCTTGTCATCGGGGATGTCGGCGCGGCGCTCCTGAAACACCGTCCACTCATGGGCGTGCCGCGGGTTGGAGGTCTCAAACAGGATGTAGCGGGCCTTGGCCGACATCAGCGTGTCAAACACCTTCTCCATCCCGATGTCGCAGACATGCGGGCCCTCGTAGTTGCCCCAGCAGATGTGGATGCGCACCTTGTCTTGCGGCACATCCGCCAGCGCGTGATTGAGGGCCTCGACATGAGCCCCCGCGATCTTGAGAAATTCGGCATCCGACATGTCGTTGAAAAGCATGTGGCGCGACAGCGCGAGATCAGGACAATCAAGCTGCAGATCAAGCCCTGCTGCCACGATGGTCTCATATTCCTCCTTCATCGCATCGGCGAGCGCGGCCAGATAGGCGTCCCGCGTGGCATAGTGATCGTTCTGCAAAAAGAGCGAGATCACGCCGGGGGAGGCGGCATTCATGAAACCCCGCGCGGCACCGTGCTCGGCCATCGCGGCCTTGAGGTT
>JBCCPS010000029.1:0-34338 GCA_039024775.1 Pseudomonadota bacterium | reverse complement strand
GCCATTTGCCGGATGCCACATCGGATGCGCGAGCCCATGCGCGTGAACCCCTGCCCAGGCAGATCAATCGCGATGACATGCGCCTCCGCCGTCAGCAACGGAAAGAGCTGCCGCCAGCTTTGCGTGGCGCCGCCTGCGCCGTGCAGCAGGAGCACCGTGGGGCCCGTGCCTGCTTCCTGAACGTGCCAGGTGTGGGGGCGGCAACGCACGAAGCGGGAGTGCTCTGCGAGCGGCCAATGGTCCTTGTGGCGCGCCCAGTTCACCTCATGCGTCCAATTGAGCGCTTATCGCCTCAGATAGCTTGGCGGCATCCGCGCGCGGCAGCGGCAGATAGTGCGCGCCAAGTGCGGTGGAGAGCGTCTTTAGCGCATTCGATGGTCGGTTGGCGGTATCGATGACGATGCTTTCGACGCCTGCGAGGCGGAGGGCTTGCGCCTGCGCCTGCGCATCCGCGGCAGCTTGCGCACGATCGGCCGATCCGTCCAACGCGACGTTGCACCGCCCGTCCGTCAGGAGGACCAGCGTGGGCGTGAGCCCTTTGCGGCGCGCCTGTTGTGCTTCAACAAGTGCCGCAGAAAGCCCAGCGGCAAGCGGTGTGGCCCCGCCGCCGGGCAGATCGGCCAGGCGGCGTTTGGTCTGCACCAGCGACCGGGTTGGTGGCAAAAGCAACTCTGCCTTTTGTCCGCGAAAACCGATCAGCGCCACATGATCGCGGCGCGCATAGGCCTGCGCGAGCAGAAGCTCCACCGCGCCCTTGGCCTCGCCCAACCGGGCAAGCGCCGCAGAGCCAGAGGCGTCCACGGCGAAGATAAGCAAGCGGTCGGAGTGGCTCTCATAGCGTTTGCGCGCGAGGTCCTCGGGACGGATGAGCGCGCCATTTCGCCCGGGCTGCGCGGCCTTGCGGATGGTCTGCCAGGGGACCGCGTTGCGCAGCGTGGCGATAAGGTCAACGCGTGCATCCGTGCCGCCTGTGCCACTTCTGGCAGGCAAAGGACGGCCCTTGCGATTGCCGGTGTGACGCGCGCCAGAGCCCGCGCCACTGGCGCCGCGCGCCGTGGTCGGATTTTGCAGCTGTGCCAGCAGGTCTGCGGGCAGGGCGGCTTTGACCGCTTCCAAAAGCAGCTCATCAGGGACCTCGCTGCGCGGATCCGGTGGGTTCTGCGTCTCGTCCCGTTCAGCGTCTTGTGCGTCTTCGGGCACCTCGGGCGGTGCCTCGTCCTCCTGCGGCAACTGAGTTGCCCGATGGGCCATGACCAAGGCGACGGCAGCGGTTACATCCGCCTCAGTTGCCTTGCGTCGGCGGTTCAGGCGGGCATGGGCGCGGGCGGCGCGCAGGGTCAGGCCCACCGCGCGCAGAGATGTAATGCCCAGCTTTGCGGCGAGGATCACGAGCTGAGCGGGCAGGTCCTCTGGCAGGTGCACGCGATGTGCGGTCGTCTTTGGCACGCTGGGAATTTGGCCCACGTCGCTCAGAGCGACCAGAGACAGATCAGCGCGAAAGGCCAGCCGGTCTGACAAGCGCTCTGAGACCGCTTCGTCTTCCACGCCTTCATCCAGCGCGAGAAGCACGTGGCCGCCTGCTTCATCCAGGGCGCGCGCGAGCCGCGCAGCCAGATGCGGCTCTGCCCGTTCCGCCATGGTGAGCGTCAGCGTGCGTGGCCCGCGGGTTAGCAGCCCATGCCGCTGGCGCAGTTTGCCAGAGGACAACGTGCTGGCCAGATCGATACCGCCGTCGAGCGCTTCAGCCTGCATTGCAGGGTGCAGTCGTTCGGGCAGCAGCGGCAGGACCTCAGCTGCGCGCATCAGCGCGTCGCGCACGGGCCCCGCGCGCGACCGGATGACCATACCGCCAAGGGCGGGGTCAAGCGCCAGAAGCTGCAGCGCGGTGGTCGCGCTGTCCCAGGGTGTCATGGCGCGCCCAGCGTTTCTTCCACGATCCGCGCCACCCTTGTGCCTGATCCAGCCTCATCCAGCGGATCGCGCCGCAAGCGGTGGCGCAGGGCCAGCGCCGCAACATCGCGCACATGACTGCGGGTCAGCGCCGTGTCGTCGCGGTACGCCGCATAGGCGCGCGCCGCCTTGAGCAGCGTCAGCTCCCCGCGCAGCCCGTCCGATCCCAACTTGAGGCAAAGCTCTGCCACATCGCGCAGCGTCTGATCCGGGGTCTTGAGCTTTTTCAACGTCTTACGGGCGCTCAGAATGCGGTCCCGCAGGGCGGCATCTTCGGCCTGCCAGCGCAGCATGAAGGCCGCATGGTTGCTCTCATAGGCGTCACGGCGCTTGATGACCTCGATGCGTTCGTCGATGTCGGTGGGCGAGGCCACGTCGACCGACAGGCCAAAGCGGTCCAGCAGTTGGGGCCGCAGCTCCCCTTCTTCTGGGTTGCCGGAGCCCACCAGCACAAAGCGTGCGGCGTGCCGAATGGAGAGGCCCTCCCGCTCCACCACGTTCTCGCCCGATTGGGCCACGTCGAGTAACAGATCAACGATGTGGTCCTCCAAGAGATTGACCTCATCAATGTAAAGATACCCCCGGTTCGCCTGGGCCAGCAGACCGGGCTGAAACGCCTTTTCACCCTTGGTGAGCGCCTTTTCGATGTCGAGCGCGCCTGTCACACGGTCTTCTGAGACGCCGAGAGGCAGATCAACGACCGGCGTTGGTATCTCATGGCTGCGCTTTGTTTTGACGCCCGCCCAAGCGGGTACGTCGGCGACTTTTGCGCTGTTTACCGGACAACCTTTAATGGCTCGGATCGGCGGCAAAAGGGCTGCAAGCGCGCGCACAGCGGTGGATTTGCCGGTGCCGCGGTCGCCAAACACCAGCACGCCCCCGATAGAGGGGTCGATTGCCGTCAGGATCATGGCGCGTTTCATGTCCTGCTGGCCCACGATGGCGGAAAAGGGGAAGGGCTGTTTCATGAGCTGTCCTTTGTGGCGAGGGGCGAGGTGCCGCCCCAGGTGCCTTCGTCGTCAACAAGTGAGAAGCGGGCGTAGAGTTCCTCGCGGAACCAGCCGTCCTTGCGTACGGCCTTGATGGCCTCGGCATGCGGGCCGGTGCGGGCGAAATTGGCCATGCGCGCGGCATCGGGCCAGATGGAAAAGGTGACCTGGTGCAGCCAGGGCACCTCCCCGATGCCCGCCTTGAACATCACGTTGGGGTCCTTGCCGATGACGCCCGATATGTCGGGCACCCGGCTCCAGAATCGGGTGAGGATGCTGGGCTTGATCGTGGCGCGGGTGAGCGCGGCGATGGGACCCTGGTTTTGGGTGTCGCGTGCCACAAAGGGTGTCTGTCCCGACCATTCCCCGCGCACGGAGTTCGTGGCCATGTAGACAGTCCAGCTTTCCCCTGCGCGGGCCCGGTAGCGCTGATAGATCGGGCTCTCGCTGATCTGGCGCTTGGCCGTGTCGATGTCGGGCCACGTGGCCAGGATCGCATAGACGCCGAGGTTGGGAATGGGAGTGAAGCCTTCGCCCACGCCCGAGCCGCAGAGCTTCCAGAAACCGATGCCGGGCACCTTCGCCATGGGACGGCGCGCCAGTCCCATCATCGCAAAGGCCCAGAGGCGCGCGCCAAGGCTGTCGAAACGAAAGAAACTGAGGCTGACCACCTGTGTCACGGTGCGCGCTATCCCTGTTGGCTGTCAGCTTATATTGACACGAATCGGCGCGGTAGGGAAGGCGAGACAAGATGATTGTAAACTAGACTGGACAGGTGTAGGTTTGCAGCGTCATGACAAATTCAAATGCAATGAGCCCTGACCGCCGCGCGCCAGACAACCGTGCGATCGTGATCGGCGCAGGCCTGGGCGGCCTTGCCGGCGCGATGCGGCTGGGGGCCAAGGGCTATGCCGTTACCGTGCTGGACCGGCTGGACCGCGTCGGCGGGCGCGGGTCGTCCATCACGCAAATGGGCCACCGGTTTGATCTGGGGCCCACCATCGTCACCGTGCCTCAGGTGTTTGAGCAGCTCTGGGCCGATTGCGGGCGTGATTTTCACGCCGACGTCGATCTCAAGGCGCTCGATACCTTCTATGAGGTGCGCTGGCCCGACGGCAGCACCTTCCGCGCTTGCAGCGATGACGCCCGGATGGAGGCGGAGGTTGCCAAGCTGAACCCGGATGACGTGCAGGGCTATCGCAGGTTTCTCAAGGACGCGCAGCGGCGTTACGTGGTCGGGTTCGAAGGCATGGTGGCCAAGCCGATGCACCGGCTTTGGGATACGATCAAGGTGCTGCCCACCTTTGGCCTTTTGCGCGCGGATCAGTCGATCCACAGGCTTGCCTGCAAGCGCGTCAAGGATGAGCGCCTGCGCATGGCGCTGTCGTTTCACCCGCTCTTTATCGGTGGTGATCCGACCCATGTAACCTCCATGTACGCGCTGGTGTCGCATCTGGAGAAAGAGTTTGGCGTGCACTACGCGATGGGAGGCGTGCAAGCGATTGCCGATGCGATGGCGCGCGTGATCCGCGATCAGGGAGGCACGATCCGCCATGAGGTCGAAGTGGACGAAATCGTGATCCAGAAGGGCGCGGCCAAATCCGTGCGCCTGATGGGCGGGGAGGAGCTGCACGCGCCGCTCATCGTCAGCAACGCGGATGCGGGCCACACCTATGACACGCTCTTGCGCAATGCACCGCGCAAGCGCTGGACACGTGCGAAGCTGCGGTCGCGCCGCTGGTCGATGGGGCTTTATGTCTGGTACTTCGGCACGCGTGGGACGCGGGGCAAATGGGGCGATGTGGGCCATCACACGATCCTCAACGGGCCGCGCTATGAGGGCCTGCTGCGCGATATCTTCCTGCGCGGCAAGCTTAGCGATGACATGAGCCTTTACATCCACCGCCCCGCGGTGACCGATCCGTCGGTGGCGCCGGAGGGGGATGATACCTTCTATGTTCTCTCCCCCGTTCCGCATCTGGGCTGGAAAGGCGCGGTGGACTGGACAAAGGAAGAGCCAATCTATCGCGAGAAGGTCGCGGCAGAGGTGGACAAGATTATGCCGGGGTTCCGCGATCATATCGTGACCGAGAAGGTCTTTACCCCACTCACCTTCCGGGACCGCTACCTGTCGCCCCATGGCGCGGGCTTTTCCATTGAGCCGCGCATCCTGCAAAGCGCCTGGTTCCGCCCGCATAATGTGAGCGAGGAGGCCAAGGGGCTCTACCTGGTGGGCGCTGGTACCCATCCGGGGGCAGGGCTGCCCGGCGTCGTCTCCAGCGCCGAGGTGCTGGCCAAGCTCGTCAAGGACGTGCCCGCAGCCGAAGAAGAGGTCAGGATGGCCGCGGAATGATCAATGCCGCGGATCTCGCGCATTGCCGGGCGGTGATCCGCACCGGCAGCCTGTCCTTTCACGCCGCTTCCAAGCTTTTGCCGGCGCAGGTGCGCGACCCTGCGCTGGCGCTCTATGCCTTTTGCCGTCTCGCGGATGACGAAGTGGACGAAGGCGGTGCCAAGGGTCAAGCTGTGCTCGATCTGCAGGCGCGTCTGGACGCCGCTTATGCAGGCACGCCACGCAATGCGCCCGAAGACCGGGCCTTTGCCGCGATCATCGAAGAGTTTGACATGCCGCGCGCGCTGCCCGAGGCCCTGCTTGAAGGGCTCGCCTGGGATGCGGTCGAGCGGGAGTATGACACGCTCTCGCAAGTGCGCGCCTACTCCGCGCGCGTGGCGGCGGCGGTGGGGGCGATGATGTGCGTGCTCATGCGCGTGCGCGACGCCGATGCGCTGGCGCGGGCCTGCGATTTGGGCGTTGCGATGCAGCTGACCAATATTGCCCGCGACGTGGGCGAGGATGCCGCCATGGGGCGCATTTACCTGCCGCGGGACTGGTTGCGGGAGGCGGGCATCGACCCGCAGGTGTTTCTGGATGATCCGCAGGCCACGCCTGATCTGCGCCGCCTGGTGCGCCGCCTTCTGGCGGAGGCGCGTCGCCTCTACATTCGGTCAGAGGCGGGCATCGGCCAGCTGCCGCGCGCTGCGCGCGCGGGCATCTTTGCGGCGCGCTACATCTATGCGGGCATTGGTGATGCCGTGCGGCGCAACGCTCATGACAGCATCAGCCAGCGGGCGCGCACCAGCAGGGCGGAAAAACTGCTGCTGCTGGGCACATCAGGTCTCCGAGCCACCGGCACGCTGCTGCTGCCCCATTCCCCGGTGCTTTTTGCCCCGCCACTGCCCGAAACCGCCTATCTGGTGGAGGCCGCCGCGCATGCGCAACCGCGCAGCGGTACGGGCCGGATGGACGGCTTGATGCAGATCCTCACGGAGCTACGTGCCCGAGAGATGCAGCGGGCCAGCAGCGGGGTGGCGGCGGAATGACGCTCTTTTTGATTTTCCTTGCGACCTGCGGAGCGGCGGCGGCAACCGGCGCGCTCTTTCCGCCGGGCCGCTGGTATGAAACGCTTGAAAAGCCCAGCTGGACCCCGCCCGACTGGGTGTTTCCGGTGGCCTGGACCTCGATCTACCTGCTCATTTCCTTTGCCGGCGCGCGTGTTGCGGTGATCGAAGGCAGCGCCTTTGCGATGGCTTTCTGGGCGATGCAGACCGGGTTTTCCACGCTCTGGACCCCGGTGTTCTTTGGCCTGCGCCGCTTTGCGGGGGCACTGCTGGTGATGATGCCGCTTTGGATTGCCGTGGCGGGGTGTACCTACACGCACTTCCAGCTCGATTTCTGGGCGGGGATGGCCTTTGTGCCCTATCTGATCTGGGTGAGCGTTGCGGCGGCGCTGAATTTCAAGATGTGGCGTCTGAACCCCGGGATCGAACCGTTGGTGATGAACGAGAGTTGAAGCGGCCTGCGCAGCCTAGCGGTCGAACGTCCACTTGGCGCGACGCGGCACGCGCACGGCCAGCATCGGCTTGAGCAAGGGTGAGCCATAGCGGTTGAGGTCAAGCGCCTCATGCACGCCCTGTACGCGCTCGCCATTCAGCGTGGTTTCCACGACCGACCGCGAATAGAACGGCGCATCCAGCATCGCTTTGACCTGCCGCGGCGTGCTGCCCGCATCCGCCCGCGTCTCCCGGTAAAGCGCCCAGAGCGTGCGCGCAAAGCGCTGGCGCGGCGGTGCTGCCGTTTCGCGCGCGGTGCCATCGGGGCTAAAGGCAAAAGCGGCATCTAGCGTGGTGCCATCGCGGCGGGTGGCGTCGTAAATACAGGTGGCCCCCTTAGAGGTCGGATAGCGCCCCCAAGTCCAATAGCTGAAGTCCTTTTCCAGTGGACGGCTGCCGAAGTTCGCATCGAGATAGCCGTGGCCCTCCCACTGCCAGCCGGGCGCTTCAAGGTCGACCGCGATCCGCGCGGTGGGCGCGAAAGGCCGCCAGATGTGGGCGCCATCGCGCGTCAGCGGCAGCTCCACGCCCGTCACCGCTGAGGGCGTGAGCGTGATTGTGCCGCGCACGCGCGACACCAGCGGCAGGGACGCGATCTCATTGACGTCAATCACCAGCGCATCGCCGGTCCAGCGCAGCGAAGAGGGGCCCACGGTGAAGCTGTCCGCCGTCTGGCGCAGGGCAGATGTGCCCCGGTCGGTCATGGTGAACCGCCCGCCCCGGCCATAGGTCGCCACGTTGATGCAGCAGTGATTGGCCGGGTTGCCGCGCCCGGACCAGTGATACCAGGGGGAAAACACCGAACCGATGAATGCAATGATCGAGATCGCGCGGCTGCCATCGTCACTTACGCCGTCGATGTACCACCATGCATAGCCCGTAGGCGGGACGGTGACGTCAAAGCAAGGTCGCTCAGCATCGCCTCTGCCGCGTGCCGGGCGGAGAGTGTCGCCATCGGCACTCCCGCCCCCGGATGCGCGCCCCCGCCCACCAGATAGAGGCCGCGCAGCTTGGTCCGTGCCGTTGGGCGTTTGAAAGCGGCCATCATCCCGGCTGGGCTCCGGCCGTAAAGCGACCCCAGCGAGGCTGGAAAGAGCGCCTCGAACCCCGCGGGGCTGGTCAGCGTCTCGGGCGGGGGAGGCGGGTCGAAGCTGAGGCCAAATGCGGAAAGGCGCGTCAGGATGTCGGCTGGGCATGCGGGGTCCTCCGGTGGGGTGTCAGGGGAAAGCGGCGGCGCGTTCTGGATGATCTCGAATCGTTCTGCACCGTCCGGGGTGCGACCGCCAAAGCGGTCCTGCGCGCAGACATACAGCGTGGGATCGGTTTGATCCTGGCCCTTGCGCAGTGGCAGATACTCCCGCGCGGGATCGTCCGCAAAAAAGACGTTGTGCGCGGCCAGCGGCGCGGGGCCTGTCATCTTTGCGGCTAAGGCATAGACATGGGCCGACAGGCTGCGGGGCGCAGTGGCTTGGGCGGGGACCGCCTGTGTCACCGCGGGGCCCAGCAGGCCTTCGGTCAGCGCGCGGGGATCACCGTTAAAAAGCACCGCATCGACGGCCACGCGGCCCTGGGGGCTGTGCACGGCAATCGGCCCTTTGTCACCTGTCTCAATCCGCGTGACGCCGCATTCATAGCGAAAGAGCGCGCCCTCCTGCGCGGCAAGACCCGCAATCGCACGCGCCAGCGCATGCATGCCGCCGGTCACGTGCCAGACCCCGCGCTGCTCCGCCGCCCAAATGAGCGCCAGGATCGCAGGCGCTTCCTCCGGCAGGCCGCCCACGTAGGTCGCATAGCGGGCAAAAAGCTGCGCCAGCTTGGGTTCTGAAAAGCTCTTCTGCAGGCTTTGAGCGAGGGTCTGATGCGGGGCCATGGCGGGGATCAGGGATGGGTTGCGCAACACTTTTGCCGTCAGCCCGGCCTGCGAGGGCGCGGGGGCCTGCATCATGGGCGCGTCGAAGGCGTCAAAAAGCGTCTGTGCCCGTTTCGAAAAGGCCGCGAATTCGCGAGCAGCGGTGTGGCCAAAGACCCTTTCGACTTCGCGCACGCTCGCGTCCGCATCCGCCATCAGGTCCAACACAGTCCCGTCGCGCCAGAAATGGCGGGCGAGCGTAGGCTCTGCTGTCAGCGTAACGTGATCCTCCAGCCGCGCGCCGACGTCTGCAAAGAGCGCGTCAAAGACCCCCTTCATCGTGAGCACAGTTGGTCCTGCATCCACGGGACCAGCGACAGATGCCCTCGTGCGCATCTTGCCGCCCGGTCCGCTAGCCGCTTCAAACACCGACACCCGCAACCCGGCATAGGCCAGCCTGAGCGCCGCGCTCAGCCCGCCAATGCCTGCGCCGATAACGGCAATATGGGGTGTGTCCAGGGTGGGGATAGTGCGCCTCCTGTCAGGTGACATTGACAAGCTACCGCGATCCGCTAGCTTAGTGTCAAGTCTAATTGACAGTCAGGCTGTCAGCAACACTAACCTTTCAGCCCTGCAAAAGAGGTCGGACATGTCCTTTTCCAATCGGATCGACGCAGCGATTGCCCGTGCCATCGAGGCGGGTCAGCGCCCGCCCAGCCCGGCAAAGCTGGCCTCCGCCTTGCACTATGCCGTCACGCCCGGTGGCGCGCGGATCAGGCCCAAGATCCTGCTGAGCGTCGCGACCGCTTGCGGCGATGACGCCCCCCAGGTCGCGGATGCCGCGGCTGCCGCACTTGAGCTCATTCACTGCGCCTCGCTCGTGCATGACGATCTGCCTTGTTTTGACGATGCCGACATTCGGCGCGGCAAACCCTCGGTTCACCGCGCCTTTGGGGAGCCGTTGGCAGTGCTTGTGGGCGACAGCCTGATCATCATGGCGTTTGATCAATTGGCGCGCGCGGCGGCGATTGAACCTGCGCGCGCCGCGCAGCTTTTGCTGCAGCTTGCCCGCCGCAGCGGCATGCCCGGCGGCATCTGCGCGGGGCAGGGCTGGGAGAGCGAGGAAACGGTCGATCTGTCGGCGTATCACGCGGCCAAGACCGGTGCGCTCTTCATGGCGGCGACTCAGATGGGCGCGCTTGCCGCCGGGCAGGAGGCGGAGCCTTGGGAGGAACTGGGCGCCCGGATCGGTGAGGCTTTTCAGGTCGCAGACGATCTGCGTGATGCGCTTTATGACGCTGAAACTCTGGGTAAGCCCGTGGGCCAGGACGATCTCCACGGGCGGCCCAATGCGGTGGCCGAACACGGCATCGAAGGCGCCATCGAACGCATGCGCGACATCCTGTCGGGCGCCATCGCGTCGATCCCGAAATGCCCGGGCGAGGGGCTCTTGGCCAAGATGGTCAATGCCCAAGCCGAAGCGCTCACGCCGCTGAAGTGGCGCGCGGCCAACCGCATTCCCGGCGAATAGGCTCCGTGGCTGATCTTGCTCCGCCGCAGCGCAGCCGCGCCCGCCTGACGGGCTGGCCCACACGGCTCATTGCGTCCCGTGGTTTTCAGCGCTGGGCGGCGCAATTTCCCCTCACACGGCGCCTTGTCCGCAGGGAAGGGGAGGCGCTGTTCGATCTGCTGGCGGGGTTCTGTCACTCCCAGGTGCTTATGGCGCTGGTCCAGTTCGACATCCCGGGGCGCCTCATGAACGGCCCGCAGACCCCGCAGCAACTCGCCTTCGCCTGTGCCGTGCCCGAGGACCGAATGGCGGTCCTTTTGCGCGCCGCAATGGCGTTGAAACTGCTCAAACGGACGCGCGGGGGGCGGGTTAAGCTGAGCCAGAAGGGCGCCGCTCTCGTGGGTGTGCCGGGTCTGTCCGAGATGATCCTGCACCACGATGTGCTCTACCGCGATCTGGCCGATCCAGCCGCCTTTTTTCGAGGTGAAGTGGAGACGGAGCTTGCCGGGTTCTGGCCCTACGTCTTTGGCGGAGAGATGCCGGATGAACAGGCGGCGATCTACTCAGACCTCATGGCACAAAGCCAGGTCCTGGTGGCCGAGGATACGCTGCGCGTGCTGGGCCTCAAGGGCGTGTCGCACCTCATGGACGTGGGCGGTGGCACGGGCACCTTTCTGGCGGCGGTGGGCGCGGCCTATCCAGGGATGCGCCTCACCCTTTTCGACCTGCCACAGGTGGTCGATCCTGCGCGTGCACGATTCGCCTGCAACGGGATGTCGGACCGGGCGGAGATTGTTCCCGGCTCATTCCGACGCGATTCTCTGCCCACTGGGGCGGATGCGATCAGCCTCGTGCGGGTGCTTTACGACCACAGTGATGAAACTGTGTGCAGTCTGCTGGCTAAATGCCACGCCGCGCTGCCGCCGGGCGGGCAGCTGATCATCTCCGAGCCGATGACCGGTGGGAATGCGCCAGCGAAGGCCGGGGACGTCTATTTTGCACTCTATACCATGGCGATGCGCACCGGGAAGGCGCGTTCCCGAGAGGAGATTGCCGCCCTTTGCGAACAGGCCGGTTTCGATGTTGTCGCGACACCCCGTCCAGCGCGTCCTTTCGTGACAAGTTGTCTGAAAGTACGGAAGCGTTGACTGTCTAACTTAGTTGACAGTTTGTTGCGTCAGCTCTAATTTACAAATGAAACACACAGATCTTGTCCATGGGTGAAAGATGCCCAAGCGATAAGCCGCTACCGACTTGGAGAACTTCTTGCACACCGACGCTGTCATCCTGACGGGACCCCGGGCCCTAGGTTTAGACCGGGTCTCGGTCACGCCTCCGGGCGCGACTGATCTTGTGGTGCGCGTGGATCACTCTGGTATCTCATCGGGCACGGAGAAACTGTTCTGGACGGGCGATATGCCGCCCTTCCCCGGCATGGGGTTCCCCTTGGTGCCGGGGTACGAGGCTGAGGGTGAGGTGGTCGAAGCCGGTGCTGAGACGGGCTTCACCGTGGGCGAACGGGTCTTTGTGCCGGGGGCCAACTGCTATGAGAGCGCCTTTGGCCTGTTTGGCGGCGCCGCGCGCACGCTGGTGACAGACGCGGCTCGTGTCACGCGGGTGGACCCTGCGATGGGGCCTGAAGGCGCTTTGCTCGCCCTTGCAGCCACCGCGCTGCACGCTGTTTCTGGCGAAAACGCGCAACCGCCGGAGTTGATCGTCGGGCACGGCGTGCTTGGACGGTTGCTGGCCCGGATCACCGTTGCCATTGGCGCGCCGGCCCCCACGGTCTGGGAAATTGATCCGGCGCGGCGCAGCGGCGCCAAGGGCTACGACGTGATCGCGCCCGATGCCGACCCGCGCCGGGACTATCGTTCGATCTATGACGCCTCCGGCAGTGTCGCGGTGCTCGGTGATCTCATCGCGCGCCTCACGCGGGGAGGGGAGATCACGCTCGCGGGCTTTTACGCTGATCCCATTAGCTTTGCCTTCCCGCCCGCCTTCATGAAGGAGGCGCGGCTGCGCATCGCCGCCGAATGGACCGGTGAGGACCTGCACGCCACCCGCGCCATGATCGAGGACGGAGAGCTGAGCCTTTGCGGTCTGATCAGCCATACCGCACAGGCGGCCGAGGCAACGGCGGCCTATCAGACGGCCTTTACCGACCCGACCTGCCTGAAAATGATTCTCGACTGGAGGGGTCACGCATGAGCCTCGATATCCCCAACCTGCGCGACGGCGGCACGATCAAGGACATGGACGCGCGCCTGCGTGCGGAAGCCGCGGAAGAGTTGGACGAGATCGCGACCGCGGAGCCAAAGAAGAAGACGCAGATCATTGCGATCTACGGCAAAGGCGGCATCGGCAAGAGCTTCACGCTCGCCAATCTCAGCCACATGATGGCAGAGCAGGGAAAGCGCGTGCTGCTGATCGGCTGTGACCCGAAATCCGACACCACGTCGCTGCTCTTTGGGGGCAAGGCTTGCCCCACGATCATCGACACTTCGGCGGAGAAAAAGCTCGCGGGTGAAGAAGTCACGATCGGCGATGTCTGCTTCAAGCGCGGCGGTGTCTTCGCGATGGAGCTTGGCGGGCCCGAAGTGGGCCGCGGCTGCGGCGGTCGCGGGATCATCCACGGGTTTGAGCTTTTGGAGAAACTCGGGTTCCACGATTGGGACTTCGATTACGTGCTGCTCGATTTCCTGGGCGACGTGGTCTGCGGCGGCTTTGGCCTGCCGATTGCGCGGGATATGGCGCAGAAGGTCATCCTGGTCGCCTCCAACGATTTGCAGTCGCTTTATGTGGCGAACAACGTCTGCTCTGCGGTGGAATACTTCCGCAAGCTGGGCGGCAACGTCGGTGTCGCGGGCCTTGTGATCAACAAGGATGACGGCTCGGGCGAGGCGGCGGCTTTCGCGGAATCGGTCAATATCCCCGTGCTGGCGGCGATCCCGCAGGACGACGATCTGCGCAAGAAATCAGCGAACTACCAGATCGTGGGCACGATGGAGAGCCAGTGGGGCGCACTCTTTGCCGGGCTCGGCACCGAAGTGGCCGAAGCGCCACCCGTGCGGCCAACCCCCCTGTCCCAAGACGGCCTGCTGGGCCTCTTTGATGCCTCCGAGACCGGTGGGGACGTCGTGCTGGAGCCTGCAACGGACGCTGACATGCGCGGCAAATATGCCAAGCCGAAGGTGAGCCTGGAGGTCATCTACGACGATGTCTGAACGCCAGGGATATAAAGTGTCCTACGACGCGGAGGGGAAGGTGCAGATCACGGAAGTGAACGCGCCCAAGCCCCAGCCCGTGCGTGGCGGACCTGCGCCCAAGGTGGCGGACGTGTCGGGGAACCCCACGTCTCCCTTTGCGACCGCCCCTGCATCTGACGCAACTGCGCCGGTGGAGGCCTCTGCGCCTGAGCAAAGCCCTGATGGCCTGACTTGTGGTTCTACCGCGACGATGGCCGAAGCGGCGCGTGCGGCGGGCAAATCCGACGTGCTGGATCAATACACGGCCGACTACCCGCAGGGGCCCCATGACAAGCCGCAGTCGATGTGCCCTGCCTTTGGCAGCCTGCGCGTGGGTCTGCGGATGAAGCGCACCGCGACGATCCTGTCGGGCTCCGCTTGCTGCGTCTACGGGCTGACCTTCGTGAGCCACTTTTACGGCGCGCGGCGCTCTGTGGGCTATGTTCCGTTCAATTCCGAAACGCTGGTGACCGGCAAGCTGTTCGAGGACATCCGCGAGGCGGTGCATGACATCGCCGATCCTGAAAAGCTCGACGCGGTCATCGTGACCAACCTCTGCGTACCCACCGCATCGGGCGTGCCGCTCCGGCTGCTGCCCGATGAGATCGACGGCGTGCGTATCGTGGGCATTGACGTGCCAGGTTTTGGCGTGCCGACCCATGCGGAAGCCAAAGACGTGCTCGCCGGTGCGATGCTCAACTATGCCCGCAAAGAGATCGAGGCAGGCCCCGTTGCGGCCCCTGAGGCGGGCACATCCGACCGCCCCACTGTGGCGCTCTTGGGAGAGATGTTCCCTGCTGATCCGATGATGATCGGCCAGATGCTGGCGCCTTTGGGTCTAGGCCTTGGCCCCACCGTCCCCTGCCGCGAATGGCGCGAGCTTTATGCAGCGCTCGGCAGCGGTGCGGCGGCTGCGATCCATCCGTTCTACACCGCCACGATCCGCGAATTCGAAGCGGCAGGCCGTCCAGTGGTGGGTTCGGCTCCCGTGGGTCATGACGGCACGGCGGCCTGGCTCGCAAACATCGGTGACGCTTTTGGCATCTCTGCCACGCAGGTGGCGGAGGCGCAAAACAAATTCCTGCCGGCGATCAAAGGCGCGCTCAGTGCCGCGCCGATCAAGGGCACAATCACGCTTTCAGGCTACGAGGGCAGCGAACTTCTGGTCGCGCGCCTGCTGATCGAAAGCGGCGCGGATGTGCCCTACGTCGGCACCGCGTGTCCCCGCACGCCCTGGTCCGCGGCGGATGCCGAATGGCTGGAAGCCAAGGGCGTGACAATCAAATACCGCGCCTCGCTCGAGGACGATTGCGCGGCAATGGAGGCGATCAAACCTGATCTGGCCGTGGGCACGACGCCCGTGGTGCAAAAGGGCAAGGAGCTGGGGATCCCCTCGCTCTACTTCACCAACCTCATCTCGGCGCGGCCTCTGATGGGTGTCGCAGGCGCGGGCAGCCTCGCGCAGGTCGTGAATGCCGCCATCGGCAACAAGGACCGGATGAGCCGGATGAAGGCCTTCTTTGAAGGTGTAGGCGCGCAGGATACCGCGGGCGTCTGGGAAGGCGATCCGAATGTGCAGCCGCAGTTCCGCGCGCTGAACCTCAAGAAGCTTGAGAAAGCCGCAAGGGCCGCCAAAGCGGCGGAGATGATTTAGTGCGCGTTTATGAACATAAACGCGCACAGCGCGAGGCAGCGTATCGCTTTCGCGATGCGCGTTCGCGCCCCCTATCCATTCTTGGACAAGGGGAGGGCAGCCCGTGCTAGTCCAAGACCACGATAGAGCGGGCGGCTACTGGGGTGCGGTCTATGCCTTCTGCGCTGTCAAAGGCCTTCAATGCGTGATCGACGGTCCCGTGGGTTGCGAGAACCTGCCGGTGACCTCTGTTTTGCACTACACCGACGGCCTACCCCCGCACGAATTGCCCATCGTTGTCACGGGCCTGGCCGAAGAAGAGATGGGTGCGGGCACCGAGGACAGCATGAAGCGGGCGTGGAAAACGCTCGACCCCGCGCTGCCTGCCGTGGTCGTCACTGGCTCCATCGCGGAGATGATCGGCGGCGGGGTGACGCCGCAGGGCACGAACATTCAGCGCTTTTTGCCGCGTACGATTGATGAGGATCAGTGGGAATCGGCGGATCGCGCGATGACCTGGGTCTTTACCGAATTCGGCATGACCAAGGGGCGGATGCCCAAAGAGGCCAAGCGGCCCGAGGGCGCCAAGCCGCGCGTGAACATTCTTGGCCCGATGTACGGCACCTTCAACATGCCCTCGGACCTTCATGAGATCCGCCGTCTGGTCGAAGGCATCGGGGCCGAGGTCAACATGGTCATGCCCTTGGGCGCCCATGTGTCGGAGATGCGCGGGCTGGTGAATGCGGACGTGAACGTCTGCATGTACCGCGAGTTTGGCCGCGGGCTTTGCGAGGTGCTGGGCAAGCCCTATTTGCAAGCGCCCATCGGCGTGGAAAGCACGACGAAGTTCCTGCGCAAGCTGGGCGAGATGCTGGAGTTGGACCCCGAGCCCTTCATCGAGCGCGAGAAGCACTCGACGATCAAACCGGTCTGGGACCTCTGGCGCTCGGTCACGCAGGATTTCTTTGCCACTGCGTCCTTCGGTATCGTCGCGAATGAGACCTATGCCCGCGGCGTGCGGAATTTCCTGGAGAATGATCTGGGCCTGCCCTGCGCTTTCTCGGTGGCGCGTGCGCGCGGCAAGAAGACGGACAATGACGAAGTGCGCAGCCTTGTGCATGACAAGCGCCCGCTGATCCTGATGGGTTCGATCAACGAAAAGATGTACATGGCCGAGATGAAATCGGGCTTCGGCCCGGCCCCGGCCTTCATCCCCGCGTCCTTCCCCGGTGCCGCCATCCGGCGCGCCACGGGCACGCCTTTCATGGGCTACGCGGGGGCTACGTATCTGTTGCAGGAGGTCTGCAACGGGCTTTTCGATTCGCTGTTTCACATTCTGCCCTTGGGCAGCGAGATGGACGCGGGCGACGCCACGCCAACTCCGCTCAAGCGCGATTTCCCCTGGGATCCGGACGCCCAGGCAGAGCTCGACCGCATCGTTGAGAGCCATCCGATACTCACAAGAATATCCGCCGCCAAATCCCTGCGGGACGCCGCTGAAAAGCAGGCGCTCACCGCAGGCAGCGCGCGGGTCGATCTGGAGACTGTCAAAGGGCTCCAACCAGCCAAGGGAGGAGACAAAAAATGACCGACATGACCAACAGCCCGCAGGTGGCGCCGACCAAGAAACGGCACCACGTGCCCCGGCGTGAATACATCGCGTATTTCGCGCTGATCTTTCTGGCCACGCTGCCGCTGGCGTTCCTGACCTGGGTGCTTTCAGCCGCCCGCCGGATGGAGCTGCCCGAACGCGGGCCGATCAAAAACGCCTGGAGCCAGGCACAGATTATCACGCCGCGGATCTTCTCGGCGTAGCAGAACACGCCCCCAAAAGGGGCTCACCCGTTCGCCACTCCTCCCCGGGGTGGTGGATCAAGGCGGAGGAAGAGCTTCCGTCACATCCCGGCCGCCGGGGAGGCGCGGCGACGCAGCAGTCTTAGGAGTAAAGACATGGCTGATAACACCGACCTGTCCTTCACAGGTCTTACAGACGAGCAAGCGCAGGAGTTGCACTCGGTCTATATGAGCGGTTTCGCGGTCTTCACGGTCGTGGCAGTGGTCGCTCATATCCTGACCTACATCAAACTGCCCTGGTTCGCCTGGGGTTAGGAGAGGATTAGAGAATGGCACAGTTCTACAAGATCTGGCTCGTCTTCGACCCGCGTCGCGTTTTCGTGGCGCAGGGGGTTTTCCTCTTTTTGCTGGCAGCGATGATTCACCTCGTCCTGCTTTCGCAACCGGAAACCAACTGGTTCCAGCGCGCTTTCGCCGCTGAAGCAGAGTAATCGGCTAACGAGCAAAGAAAACGCGCCGGGCGGCAAGGCATGGTCCTGTCGCCCGGGGCAAACGGCGAATGAGACGTGCGTGAGCATGCGTTTTGCGCGTGCCCGCCCGAGGAGAGATAAAGATGGCGCAGCTCAGCTTTGAACGTAAATACCGGGTCCGCGGTGGGACATTGGTCGGCGGCGACCTGTTCGACTTCTGGGTGGGCCCTTTCTATGTCGGATTTTTCGGGGTCACGACATTCTTCTTTTCAGCCCTTGGCACCATCATGATCTTTTATGATGCGGCTCTGGGCGACACTTGGAATCCCTGGTTGATTTCGGTCGAACCGCCCAGCCTTGATGTGGGGCTGGGGATCGCGCCGCTTGCCGAGGGGGGCAACTGGCAGATCATCACCCTTTGCGCGACTTTCGCGTTCCTCAGTTGGATGATGCGAGAGGTCGAGATCTGCCGAAAGCTTGGCATAGGCTATCACGTGCCCTTTGCCTTTGGTGTTGCGATTTCGGCCTATGTGACGCTGGTGATCATCCGCCCGTTCCTCATGGGCGCTTGGGGGCACGGGTTCCCGTATGGGATCTTCAGCCACCTCGATTGGGTGAACAACGTGGGCTATGCCTATGGCAACTTCCACTACAACCCCGCGCACATGGTGGCGATCACCTTCTTCTTCACCACCACGCTGGCACTGGCGCTGCACGGCAGCCTCGTGTTGTCCGCGGTGAACCCCGGCAAGGGCAAAGAGATCGGCTCGCCGGATCATGAAGACACCTATTTTCGCGATCTGATCGGCTATTCCATTGGCCCCTTGGGTATTCACCGGTTGGGTCTGATCCTGGCGCTTAATGCTGGGCTCTGGTCCGCGATCTGCATCGTGATCTCTGGCACCATCTGGTTCGACCAGTGGATCGCCTGGTGGGATTGGTATCTTGAATTGCCCTGGTGGGCGGACCTGTAGGAGAGGATGAACAATGCCTGAATATCAGAATATCTTCACCCAGGTGCAGGTCGCTGGCCCACCCGAAATGGGGGTCGATCCCTCCGGCGAGGTTGCCCGCGAACGCACCAAAAACGCGAACATCTCCACTCTGCTGGGGATCTTCGGGAACGCACAGCTGGGGCCGATCTACCTTGGCACCTTCGGGGTCATCTCCCTTGCGACCGGCTTTGCTTGGTTCTTCATCGTGGGCCTGAGCTTTTGGGCGCAGGTTGACTATTCCCCAGCGCTGTTCATGCGCGAACTCTTCTACCTGGCGCTTGAGCCGCCAGCCCCTGAATACGGGCTCGGCTTCCCGCCGCTGAATGAGGGTGGCTGGTTCCTGATCGCGTCCTTCTTCTTGCTGATCTCGGTCTGCGCTTGGTGGATCCGCACCTACCTGCGGGCCGAGGAACTGGGGCTGGGCAAGCATGTGAGCTGGGCTTTTGCCTCTGCGATCTGGCTGTTCCTGGTGCTGGGCCTGTTCCGGCCGGTGCTGATGGGCTCCTGGTCCGAGGCTGTGCCTTACGGCATCTTCCCGCACCTGGACTGGACGAACCTGTTCAGCCTCACCTGGGGTAACCTGTTCTACAACCCGTTCCACGCACTCTCGATCGTGTTCCTTTATGGCTCTGCGCTGCTCTTTGCGATGCACGGCGGGACGATCCTGGCGGTGAGCCGCTACGGCGGCGAGCGGGAGATCGAACAGATCGTGGACCGGGGTACTGCAACTGAGCGTGCCGCCCTCTTCTGGCGCTGGACCATGGGGTTCAACGCGACCATGGAAGGCATTCACCGCTGGGCATGGTGGTTTGCGGTCCTAACTACGCTCACGGGCGGCATCGGGATCCTGATCACCGGTACGGTTGTCGACAACTGGTACGTCTGGGCCCAGGACCACGGCTATGCGCCGCTTGATCGATAGGAGAGCGAGATGACGGATAATCACGACTACCTCACCGGCGGCCAAAGCACCCGCGCACGGCTTACTGCAGATGTCACGATGCTGATGCTCAAGGGAGGAGGCTACGCGATGGTCTTCTGCCTGGCGGTCTGGTTCACGCTTTGGGGCATCGCAGCCGTCGGTCGGCTGCTGCCCGATGAGGCACGCGAAGCACAAGACCCGACACCATGGTCCTCCGTGGTGCCGGCGGCAGAGACGGTGCAAAGCACCTGATCCGTCGGAGGCCCGTGCCTTGCCACGCATGGGGCCGCGTCACGAGTTCCGAGCTCTCCCGTCCCTGGGGCGCTCGGAAACGTCGGGGTTTTGGCTCCCCGACACTTCCTGTTGGCTACGGGAGACAGCGGACGGTTGCTTGCAACCGTCCCTGTTCCCGGGCCAACAGATACCACACTCCCCACCAATTGTCGCCTAAGACGCTTTGACCCAGGGCGCAAGCGCCCCTAAGTCTCTGGGATTATGGCAAAAGAAAACCCGCGTAAAGCGGGTTTGGGGGATCAGGACTGGCCCAGGATCATCTCGCGATGTTGCGCAAGATAGATGCGCAGCCAGGGCGTAAAGACCTCCGGCGTGGCGTCGATCCGCTTGATCAGGGCGTCCACGTCCACCCATTCGATCGCCATGACTTCCGAAGGATTGGGCGTCACCTGCAAATCCGGCGTGGTCTGGGTGACAAAGACCTCGACCACCTCATGCTCGATCAAACCATCTCCCACATCGGCGCGGTATTCGACCTGCCCGCGGTGATCCGGCGCAAGGCCGGTGATCCCAAGCTCCTCCTTGAGCCGCCTGACAGCGCAGGCCCCGGCCTCTTCACCCCATTCGGGATGCGTGCAGCAGGTGTTCGCCCAGAGCCCGGGCGTGTGGTACTTGTGCAGCGCGCGGCGCTGGATCAGCACGTCGCTGCCCGACATCACGAAGACGGACACCGCCATGTGGCGCAACCCCTCAAGATGGGCCGCCAGCTTGTCATAAGGCTTAAGGACACCGTCCACCCAGGTGGGGATTTCGATGCCTGCAACGTCAAGATCGCGGATGTGTTCGTTCATACCCGCGTCTCTGACACCAGACGGGTCAGATGTGCAAGGTTCTTGATGCCTATCTTGAGATGCGCCAGAGGCCGCGCCTTCACCAGCTTCTTGTTCATGTAGGCCTCAAAGGTCAGCCTTTGCACGTCGATGTCATGGCACAGCGAAACAAAGCGCTCCCGCCGTTCATCCGAGCGGTAATAGGCGTTCTGCATCGCACCAAGGACCCGGAAGACTTGCTTGTGCTCGCGCATAAACATCTTGCGGGCCAGCTGCAGATCGCGTGCGCGGCCCGATGCAAGGCAAGCCGCCGCAGCGGAGGCGGCCACTTGCCCGCCCACCATCGCGTAGTAAATCCCCTCGCCTGAAGAGGGCGCGACAACGCCTGCCGCATCGCCCGCCAGCACCACATCGCGCCCATTGTCCCAACGATCTAGCGGTTTGAGAGGGATGGGCGCGCCTTCGCGCCGGATGGTGCGGCAATTCTCCAGCCCGGAGGCGGCGCGCAGGTCCGCGGTGGCCTGTTTCAGATCGATGCCGTCCACGCCCGTGCCCATCCCGACGCTCGCGGATTTGCCGTGCGGGAAGACCCAGCCGTAAAAGTCGGGCGAAATCGCGCCGTCATAGATCACATCGCAGCGGAGCGGGTCATATTGCGCGCCCTGCTCAGGCGCCTCGATGATCTCGTGATAGGCGATCACGTAGGGGATCGTATCTCCGCCAGGGACCTCTGCCCGCGCTACGCCTGACCGCGCACCATCCGCGCCGATGACCAGCTTTGTGGTCAGGCTCCGCGTCTCTCCGCTGGCCTTGTCACGAAAGACGACATGCGTGCCATCCGAATCCCGGGTGATCTTGGTGAAGGTGCCGGTGAACCGCTCGGCGCCCGCCGATTGCGCGCGGCAGCGCAGGAATTCGTCGAAATGCTCCCGGTCGACCATGCCGACATAGCCGTTTTCGATCGGGATATCGACCTGGCGCTGAGTGGGAGAGATCATGCGCGCCGTATTGATGCGCGCCACGATCTGACTGTCCGGGATCGCAAAATCCTGAATGAGCCGAGGCGGCACCGCGCCGCCGCAAGGCTTGATCCGCCCCGCGCGGTCAATCAGCGCCACCTTATGGCCCGATCGGGCCAGATCTTCGGCAGCGGTGGACCCGGAGGGCCCGCCGCCCACGACAACGACATCGAACATATTCACTCTCCTGGAACCATCGCCGCGCCCGACTTGGGGCGCGTATTTTCAAGTATGTGCATCGCCATCACGGCGGAGGCGACAAAGATCAGTGCTTCGAAGACGAAAACCGCGCCAAAGGCCGGCCCGTCCGCGATCTGGCTGCGCATGATGTCCACGGCTGCGGCCCCGGTGAGCCCGCCAAATCCGGCGGCGATGGCCTGCGCGGCGCCCCAAAGACCCATGCGCGTGCCTTCGCGTTGTTCCCGGCCTTGCCCCGCGAGCGCCATCATTGACCCGATGGCGGCGACTGCGAACATGCCGTTGAAAAACCCCAGCAGCACCACGAGCGGGACGAGCGGCAGCTCTATCCCATTGCCAGCCAGCGCGATCAGGCCGAGCGCCCCGGCAGAGCCTAAGCAACCGGCCACGACCCATGTGCGTAGCGCGCCAAACTTGAGCCCGGTTGCCGCGATGCCGACGGTCAACATGCCCACGAACACGCCGCCATTTTGCGCGCCGCTCAGCGAGGTAGACTGCCCCGGCGTGAAGCCGAAGACGAGGCCCGCATAGGGTTCAAGGATCAGCTCCTGCATGAAGTAGGCGTTCATCGACAAGAAGACAAAAAGCGTGAAGTTTCGGGCCTTTGGCTCGCTCCAGACCTCGCGCAAGCCTGCCATGAAGGGGGTCGGCGCCTCAGCGCGTCTTGCGGTGACGCGGGCTTCAATCCCGGCCACGGCAAGAGTTGTCACAAGAAGTGCGGCACTCACCACCACGGCCACGACAGTGAGCAGGCGGATGGCAGAATAGGGGTCCAGAAAGCTCCCCGCGACGCCAGCCGTCATGGCGATCCCAAAGATCATCATCAGCCAGGTGACGGTTGCCGCGGCCGCGCGGCGGTGTGGAGCAGTTGCCGTCGCCAAGAGCGCAAGAAGCGAGGTGCCTGACGCGCCCACGCCCAGGCCAATGAACGCATAAGCTGCAATCGAAAGCGCCAGCGCGAGACCGTAGCTTTGATCAAAAAGCGTCACGCCCATCGCCGCCCCAAAGCCGCCGAGCGCGAGCACAGCCATACCGCCGATGATCCACCGCGTGCGATTGCCCCCGGTGTCAGAGATAAAGCCCCAGCGCGGACGGCTCAGTTGGATGCCGTAGTGCAGCGCCACCAGGAGCCCCGGCAGCACGGCGGGCAGGGCAAACTCCACCACCATCAACCGGTTGAGCGTTGAGGTCGTGAGCACCACGATGGCACCCAGTGCCATCTGCACCAGCCCCAGCCGCGCGATTTGGACCCAGCTTAGCGTCATGACAGCCCCCTCAACGCGAAAGCCGCCACCATCATGCCGGAAACATAGAGCATCACGCCTGTGCCATTGTACCAGGGTGCGCGGCCTTTCGGATCCCGCAGCAGCACGCGCATCGCGATGAATTGCACACCAAGCGAGGCCGCGATGGCCAGCGCATGTAGCGGCATGCCCCAAGTGGCAAGCAAACCGATCACGATGACTTGGGGGGCTGACATCATCAGACAGGCCACGCCCGCCGCCCGTTCCGGGCCGAGGGTGACCGGCAGGGAGTTCACGCCGGTTTTGCGGTCCCCTTCCAGTGCCTTGAAGTCATTGAGCGTCATGATCCCGTGGGCACCGACCCCGAAAAGGAGTGCGATCACAATAGTCTCCCAGCGCGGGGCGCCTGCGGCAAGCACAGCGGCCCCCGTGAACCAAGGCAGGCTTTCATAGCTCAAGCCGACAAGGCCCGGGCCCCACCAGCCCGACCGCTTCAGGCGAATGGGCTCCGCCGAATAGGCCCAGGCCGCTGCCACCGCGACCACGGTTGCGCCAAAGCCCCAGGGGCCCAATTGCCAGCCGACAAAAAGGGAAACTCCGGACATCGCAAGCGCGATCCAAAGGCCCCAGCGGCCCGGGATCCGGCCTGACGGGATTGGGCGGTCCGGTTCGTTGATGGCGTCCACATGCCTGTCGCACCAGTCATTGGCGGCCTGGCTCATCCCGCAGACGATGGGACCGGCCAGCACCACGCCCAAAAGCGCAAGCGCCCAGGCGGAGCCAAGTGCCACACCAGAAGAGATCACCCCGCACAGGTACGCCCACATCGGCGGAAACCATGTGATGGGTTTGATGAGGCGCAAAACGGCGGCAGGTTCAGGCAGACGGCGCGCGGCTATCGTATTGGCCGTAGACATACTGTAAATTTAACCTGACAATCTTCGCAGAGCAAGTGTCATCAGAGCCTTACAGTGCTGGTGCTACGGTAATTTTGCCTGTCTGGCGGCATTTAGCGCATCAAGCCTGGCCATCTCATCCCGGGCGCCTTCGTAGTCCGACGCCATCGCATCTGGCCCCATCAGCGATACGATACCCTTTGAATTGGCGATCACGTTGCCGCCGACGAAGATCAGCGCATGCGGCGCACTGATACGCAGCGCCACGATGGTCTGCGCAAGTTCTGTCAACGCGTGTTTCCCCGCGGCAGAAAGGCCGATGATCTGATGATTGCCGTGCACTGCTTCTTCGATCAGCGCGTCGCGCCCAAGATCGGCAGCAAGCGTGATGGTCCAGCCGTCCTTGCGAAACAGATCCGCGGCCATGCGGAGCCCCATGACATGGGTCTCCCCAGGCACAACGGAAAAAAGCGCTTCTTTTTCATGGTGCTGCACGCCGTTTGGGACAAACAGATGGCTTAAGCCCCGCATGATGGAAAAGATATGACCGGTTCCGACGGTGACGTCGGCAAAGGTGATCTTGTCCGCTTCCCACCAGGTCCCCAATTGCAACGCGGCGCGGCGCAGGTACGCCAGATAAACCGTTTCGAGCGTAGCGCCCTCCGCACGGATGCGTGCGATGAACGCTTTGCCTGCGGCGGGCTCAGGCTCCAGCAGCGCGCGGCTGAGCTCTGCGATGTCGGATTCTGAGGGCGCGTCAATTTCTGCTGCGGTCGCTACCGGGTGGGCTGCCAGCCGCAGGATCACTTCGCGCGCAAGCCGACCGAGCGCGTCCTCCGGCAAGCGGCGGCGCAACGTCCTGAACCCATCAAAGGTCCTCAGGTAGATGTCATCCTGGAGCGAGGATGCACCCTGGTCGGCGTCCGACATGGTGTTGTCCCTCCGGCGGATTGGCTGCCCGCCTGGGCGCACGATACCTTAGTCACTCTAGAGAGCCAAGCGATACTCGCTTCTGTTAACCTTTTCGCAGGCATCACAAGGCTTTGACGCTGGGTCAAACCGCCACGAAATGGCCGTTGCGGCGCTTGGCAAGCAAGCGTATTGCGCGGTGCTCGGCCCTAGTCTTCCGCGCCGTCGTCAGGCCCTTTGCCCTGATCAATCAGCCCGTATTTCCGCAGCTTTACATAGAGCGACTGGCGGGAAAGCCCCAGCATCTCTGCCGCGGCAACGCGGTTGTTGGAGGTCAGCGCCACAGCCGTCTCGATGCTCAGTTTTTCGACCACATTAGTGGTCTTAGCCACGATCTCCTTAAGCGACTGACTGCCGATCAGTTCCACGATCGAATCGCTGTCCACGTCTGTGGGGCCGGTTTGAGGGGTGCGAATCACCTCCGCGCGGCTCGTATCGCGCAGGATCAGGGCAAAGACCTTCTGATCGCCTGCCGACAGCCGGACCGTTGAAATCTCCACCGGGCAAGCGGCTCCAAATTCACTGGTCAGCCGCGTCGCATAAAGCCGCATCGTGCCGGTTCGGTCTGCGTTGTCCATGATGACATTCAAATCAACCGTGCCGCGGGCCATGAAATCCGCCAACGACCGTTCGCGGATCGCATGATTGCTGGCGACATTGGTGAGGTTCTGAAAAGCCTCGTTGGCGGCCAGAATGCTACCGTCGCGGCGCGCAAAAACGATGGCGTCCACGCCTTCGTTAAACAGCCCGGCCAGATGATCATGCAGGTTTTCCGGTTGCCGTATCGTCGCTGCGCTGTGAGAAATCCGGCAAAGCACGACGCGGCCGCCACCCGCGCGGAAAAGCGTGGGCATGATGATGAAGTCTTCATTGCCAGACCGCGCGCGCACCTGCAGGTTCGTCTTTTCCGTGGTGGCATTGGACAGGCTGCGCAGCAAATCGCCCTTCTCCCGTTCAGCAAAGATGCTGTCGAAGCGTGTACCTTCCAGCCCATTGCCGTTGCGGCCCCATTGAGCGTCTGCCGCTGGATTGGACTGCGCGATGATCCCGTCGGGGAGCGAGACAAAGACTGTCGCTTCATCGAGGGCGGCGAGCAGCACGCGAAACCGGGTGTCCTGATCGCGATGGGACTCAAACTCCCGCTCAAGGGAGATTTGAGCGTTCACCAACTGTTGCTGCATCTCAGCGATGGGTCGTAGATCGCGCCCGATAAGCAGGATCGCGCCCTCCGCGCCAACCGTGTGAAAGCTGTAGCGCACCGGAAACTCCGGCGTGTCGCCCCGAGTAGCGTGGTTCAATTCAACCGAATGTGTTTGTCCGGGCCGCTCGCGAAATTCCGCGAGCCTTGCGTCAAACTTTGGCACGCTTTCAATTGTGAGCGTATCATGGATGGCATGGCCTTTCAGGTCGACCTTTGTGCTGTTGGCAGTAAAGGCTGGTCCCGCCATCACTTCCGTAATTCTCAGGTCGGACGAAAGCAGCAGTGCCAGATCAGACACTTGAGAGATAATGCTCGTCGCGGCGTTTGCGTCCACCAGCGGCGCCAGATCGGCCGACCAGCTTTTGCCGCTGGCCCCCGTCACGGGCGATCCTCCTTGGCCAGGAAAGGCAGCACGGATTGCCACCGGTTGCCGACGTGGTCGGCCCCGGTCTGCTCGCGTACGTTTGCTGGCCCCAGTGTTATACTACCCCCTATCAGGACCGGCAGGCCCCAACCTGATCGGCCCATATCGACCAAGCGCGCGAGGGATTCAAGATTTTCCTGGCAACTGGCTGAAATCATGAGCGCGCCAGGGCGCATATCGTCGATCAAACGCTCAACTTTTGATGCATTTGCCTCAAGCTCCAGCGTCACTTCGACACCTGCGCGCCGCAGTTGATGCGATATCACGGTTGCGCCCAACGTGTGCTGAACGCCTTCGGGTACGATCACCAGCGCGGATCGATAAGTCTGATCTGTCGGCGCTTGTCTGCGCACATCCAGCGTTCTCATCATGTTTTGCAGCCGGCTCGACCCGATGGAGACCGCTGCGAAGTCGAGCCTGTCTGCGACCCAAAGCTCTCCCATGGCGCGTGCGACACTGGGGATGTAGTGATCCACCAACTCTGCATCGGAGATGCCCACGCGCCCCATCAGGCCAAGCGCCTGCGCGGCCTGCCTGCAATCCGTCGACAGCGCCGCCTTTTGCAGCAGGTTCATGAAAACCGGGGCAGGTTCGAACGCCTCTTGGTGCACCTCACCTCTCGCTCTCGAATGGGCGCCCAGCAAGGCCAGAGCCTTTCGGGCCAGTCTTTCGTTTGCGTCCCAGGATGGGCTCGCGGAGAAGTCCGCGTTTTCTAGCATGTGCACCATCCATGGAGCGGTCTTGGTGGTGGAGAGGCAGGGGCCTTTTCCAAACGTGCGATATCGTCATGGTTTGGGCATAATTTGTCAAGTTGAGCTGACAACCTTCTTTTGACGGCAGAAAAGTGCAGAAAAATATGGGAAAAATTCCAAGCAGTTCGGAAAGGCGAGTCAGCGTCTTACTGTAAATCCAAGTTGACACTATCGCGCACGCCTGCCACTTTTAGAGGCAATCCGACGAGGAAGCCAAATGGGAACGCCGTCATCACCCGCCGTTAGGCTCTACACGCCTGCACAACGTGCACGCCGTGATGCCACGCGCTGGACCATCGTCCAGGGCGTTCTTGCGCCGTTCCAATTTCTGGTGTTCACGATTTCGCTGTTGTTGGTGGTGCGTTACCTTTGGACCGGCGCGGGGTACGAGATCGCCACAGCCTCCATCCTTCTGAAGACCGCCATCTTGTACCTGATCATGGTCACCGGGGCGATCTGGGAAAAGGTGGTCTTCGGCCAGTATCTTTTCGCCCCCGCCTTCTTTTGGGAAGACGTGTTCAGCTTTGGCGTCATCGCGCTGCATACCCTTTATATCGTTACGCTTTTTCCCGGCATGGCAGGCCCCGGCACGCAGATGACCATCGCGCTTTTGGCCTATGCCGCTTACGTGATCAACGCGGTGCAATTTCTGCTCAAACTGCGTGCCGCGCGGCTTGAGCCGGAGGTGGCGGCATGAACGATTTTACCGCGCCTCCTCCCGCGCTCGGATGCCGCGCCTCCCCGGTGCTCAAACAGCGCGGCCAGCGCGAAGTGTTCTGCGGGCTCACCGGGATCATCTGGTTGCACCGCAAGATGCAGGACGCCTTCTTTCTGGTCGTGGGCAGCCGCACCTGTGCGCATCTTTTGCAGTCTGCGGCGGGGGTGATGATCTTTGCCGAGCCCCGGTTCGGCACGGCGATTCTCGAAGAATCGGATCTCGCCGGGCTCAACGATGCCCATGCGGAGCTTGACCGAGAGGTGGCGCGCCTGCTGTCGCGGCGCCCGGACATCCGGCAACTCTTTTTGGTGGGTTCCTGCCCCTCAGAGGTGATCAAGCTTGACCTGTCGCGCGCCGCCGAGCGGCTGACCCAGCAATTCGCCCCCAAGGTGCGCGTGCTCGAATATTCCGGGTCGGGGATTGAGACGACATTCACCCAAGGCGAAGATGCTTGCCTTGCTTCCATGGTGCCCGTTCTGCCTGAAACGCAGGCGCGCGAGCTGCTGGTTGTGGGTGCGCTGCCTGACGTGGTCGAAGACCAGATGCTGTCGCTTCTTGAGGGCTTGGGCGTGGGCCCGGTGCGTGTCCTGCCCGCCCGCACGCTTGATGGTGAAATGGGCATCGGCCCCAACACTGTTTTTGCGCTCACGCAGCCGTTCCTGGGAGATACGCATGCGGCCCTCGAACGGCGCGGCGCGCGGCACCTGCCTGCGCCTTTTCCGCTGGGCGAGGAAGGCACAACTGCCTGGCTTGCCGCCATCGCGGCTGAGTTCGGCGTGGATGCCGACACCTTCACGCGCGTCACGGATGCGCCGCGCAGGCGTGCGCGGCAGGCGGTCTCACAGGCGGCTGAGGCGCTGCAGGAAAAGTCGATCTTCTTTTTCCCCGACAGCCAGCTGGAGATCCCGCTGGCACGGTTTCTGGCGCGCGAATGCGGGATGCGCGTGGTCGAAATGGGCTCGCCTTACATCCATGATGCGCTGCACGGGCCTGATCTGGACCTGCTGCCCGCAGGTCCCCAGATCTCAGAAGGCCAGGACGTCGACCTGCAGCTCGACCGTTGTCGTGAGGCGCGCCCAGACCTGACCGTCTGCGGCCTGGGCCTCGCCAATCCGCTCGAAGCCGAAGGGCTGTCCACCAAATGGGCGATCGAACTGGTGTTCACGCCTGTGCATTTCTATGAGCAGGCGGGCGATCTGGCCTCCCTTTTCGCGCGTCCTTTGCGCCGCAAGGCGATCCTGTCGGAAGGCAGCGGAAGGGTGGCCGCCGAATGACCCGCATTTCCCTTTTTCTGGCTAAAAATATCCAAACCGGACGGTGCCGCCCGCGCACGGTCAACCTGCATGGGGTGCCCTCATGAAATTGACCGTGTGGACATACGAGGGCCCGCCCCACGTGGGTGCGATGCGGGTCGCCACCGGCATGAAGGGGCTGCACTACGTCCTGCATGCACCGCAGGGCGATACCTACGCCGATTTGCTGTTCACGATGATCGAACGGCGCGACCACCGTCCGCCCGTGACCTACACGACCTTCCAGGCCCGCGATCTGGGTTCTGATACGGCAGGCCTTTTCAAGACCGCGTGTCAGGAGGCCTATGACCGTTTCAAGCCAGAGGCAATCATCGTCGGGGCCTCTTGCACGGCAGAGCTCATCCAGGATGACCCAGGCGGTTTGGCCGAGACCATGGGTCTGCCGATCCCCGTGATCCCGCTGGAGCTGCCCAGCTACCAGCGCAAGGAAAACTTCGGCGCGGACGAGACCTTCTTTCAGATCGTCCGCCACCTTGCGCGCCCCATGGCAAAGACCCCCCGCGTGACATGCAACATCCTGGGGCCCACCGCGCTGGGCTTCCGGCATCGCGACGACGTGGCCGAGATCACCAACCTGCTTTATGAGCTAGGTGTAGAGGTCAACGTGACCGCCCCCATGGGGGCCACGCCAACCGACATCACCCACCTGGGCCAGGCCCATTTCAACGTCCTGCTCTATCCCGAGACGGGAGAAGCGGCGGCACGTTACTGCGAACGCAGCTTTGACCAGCCCTATACCAAGGTCGTGCCGATCGGCACGCGCGCGACCGAGGACTTCATCGCTGAAGTGCGCGAGATCACTGGCAGCACAGTGCAAATCGATGACAGCCGCGCCCGCCAGCGCTGGTGGTCGGCGAGCGTGGACAGCACGTATCTCACCGGCAAGCGCGTCTTCATCTTTGGCGACGGCACCCACGTGCGGACCGCCGCGCGTGTGGCGCGGGACGAGATGGGTTTCGACGTGGTGGGCATGGGATGCTACAACCGCGAATTCGCCCGCCCGGTGCGGGCCATGGCCCGCGACTACGGCGTCGAGGCGCTGATCACGGATGATTACCTAGAGGTCGAGCGCACGATAGAGGCGCTTCAGCCCGAAATGATCTTGGGCACCCAGATGGAGCGTCACATCGGCAAGCGCTTGGGCATCCCCTGCGCGGTGATCTCGGCACCCATGCACGTGCAAGACTTTCCCGCGCGCTACTCCCCCCAGATGGGGTTCGAAGGCGCCAATGTGATTTTCGACACCTGGGTGCATCCGCTTGTGATGGGGCTCGAAGAGCACCTGTTGCACATGTTCCGCGACGATTTCGAATTCCACGATGCCGCGGGCCCTTCCCACCACGGCGGCCATGCGCCCAAACCTGCCCACCCAACAGCCGATGAGACGCCGCAGGCGCTCGAAGAGGCGGATGCCCTCGATACCGCGCCGACAGGCGATGTGCTTCGTTGGCTGGGTCCGGCGGAGCGTGAGCTCAAGAAAATCCCATTTTTCGTCCGCGGCAAGGCGCGGCGCAACACGGAGAAGTTCGCGGCGGACCGCGGACTTTCCGAAATCTCACTCGACACTCTTTACGAAGCGAAGGCCCACTTTGCGCGATGAACTGATCCATAGCCCTTACACTGTTGTGTTGGTGACCTTGGACCGTCATGCGGCGGGCCCTGCGGCGCGCGTGGGGCCGGGCCTCTCCGCGGATTTCCCGGGGCTGGAGCTCAAGATTCACGCAGCCGCTGAATGGGGCAAAGACGACGCGGCGCTGAAAGCGGCCCAGCAAGACATCGCGCGCGCCGACATCGTGGTGACTTCCGTGATCTTCCTTGAAGACCACATCAACGCCATCCTGCCCGACCTCAAAGCCCGGCGCGACCACTGCGATGCCATGGTCGGCATCATTGCGGACGAAAGCATCGTAAAGCTCACGCGGATGGGCGATCTGGACATGGCCAAGCCCGCCAAAGGCGTGCTGGGCCTGTTGAAAAAGCTCAAGCCCGCGAAAAAAGGCAGGAGCGCGGGCGCAGGCCAGATGAAGATGCTGCGCCGCTTGCCCAAGATCCTAGGGTTGTTGCCTGGCAAAGCGCAGGACCTGCGCGCCTGGTTTCTGGCGATGCAATACTGGCTTGGCGGTTCGGACGACAACATTGAGAACCTGATCCGCTTTCTGGTATCACGCTATGCGCGTAATCCGATGTGGCAGGGCCAAGCGCCCGCGTTGCCCATCGAATACCCCGATTGCGGGCTTTATCACCCCGATCTGCCTGGCCATCACATCACCACCGACATGGATCAACTGCCGCTCAAGGGAGACGGCCCCACCGTGGGCCTCCTGCTCTTGCGCAGCTACATCCTGGCGTCGGATACCGCCCATTACGACCACGTTATTCGGGCATTCGAAGGGCAGGGCATGCGCGTGATCCCTGCCTTTGCGGGTGGCCTTGATGCGCGCGCGGCGGTCGCGGGCTACCATCAGGGCCGCATCGACGCGCTGGTCTCGCTCACCGGGTTCAGCCTTGTGGGCGGCCCGGCCTACAATGACACGCAGGCGGCTGTCAGCATGCTGCAGGGTCTCGATGTCCCCTACATCTCCGCCCAGCCATTGGAGTTTCAGACGCTGGAGCAGTGGGAGGCGGGCGCCCAGGGCCTCAGCCCGGTGGAAACCACCATGCTGATCGCGCTCCCTGAACTTGACGGCGCGACCAACCCCACCGTTTTTGCTGGCCGCCACGATCCTTCTGCCGCAGACGATATCCGCGCGATGGCGCCCGCGCCCGCGCGCATCCAAGCGCTGGTGGAAAAAACCGCGCGCTTGGCGCGGTTGCGCCGAAAGCAGAATGCGGAAAAGACCGCCGCGATCGTGCTTTTCGGATTCCCTCCCAATGCGGGGGCCACTGGCACGGCGGCCTATCTTTCGGTCTTTGAAAGCCTATTCAACACGCTGCACCAAATGGCGCGCGAAGGGTATGATCTGACCCCGCCCACAACCGTGAAAGACCTGCGCGACGCCGTGCTTGGCGGCAATGCCAAGACTTATGGCCAGGACGCCAATGTCGCGGCCACCGTAAGCGCAGACACCATTGTCGCACGCACCCCTTGGCTCGAAGAACTCGAGTCCGCCTGGGGCCCCGCCCCCGGCAAGGTCCAATCCAACGGGCGCGATGTCTTTGTGCTCGGTGCGCACTTCGGCAATGTCTTTGTCGGCGTGCAACCCGCCTTCGGCTATGAAGGCGACCCCATGCGCCTGCTTTTTGAACGCGGCTTTGCGCCTTCCCATGCGTTCAGCGCCTTCTACCAGTACCTCAAATACGACTTGCAGGCCGATGTCGTGCTGCACTTCGGCATGCATGGCGCGTTGGAATTCATGCCTGGAAAACAGAACGGCCTTTCAGGGGCGGACTGGCCCGACCGGCTGATGGGCAACATGCCCAACGTCTACCTTTACGCCGCCAACAACCCGTCGGAGGCCACGCTGGCCAAACGCCGCGCGAACGCGGTGACCATCACGCATCTGACGCCACCCTTGCAGAACGCGGGCCTCTATCGGGGTTTGGCGGATCTCAAGGAAAGCCTCACCAGTTGGCGCAGCCTGCCGCCCGGCGATGACAGGCAGAGCCTGGAAGAGCTTATCGCGGCGCAAGCCGATGCCGTCGATCTGGACGGCCATGATCCGTCGGCGCTCTGGCTCAAGTTGCTGGAAACCGAAAACGCGCTCATCCCCGATGGTCTTCATATCGTGGGCTCGCCCTCCTCCAATGTTGAAACGCTGCTAGACCAAATGGCTTTCGACAGCGACCAGGACCGCGACACCGCCCGCATGCATCTGAGCACCGACAGCGAATTGCCCGCGCTGATGCGGGCCTTGTCCGGCCACTACATCCCACCCGTCCCCGGCGGCGACGTCATCCGCGCGCCTGAGATTTTGCCCACCGGCCGAAACATCCACGCCTTTGACCCCTTCCGCATGCCCACGGCGGAGGCGATGATCTCTGGCACCAAACAGGCCGATGAACTGTTGCGCACCCATGCAGAGCTGCCGCGCACGGTGGCGCTGGTGCTCTGGGGATCGGACAACATCAAGTCAAATGGCGGCCCTATCGCGCAGGCGCTTGCGCTGATGGGCACCAAGCCGCGCTTTGACGCCCACGGGCGGCTCTGTGGGGCTGACCTGATCTCACTCGAAGAGCTTGGCCGCGCGCGCGTGGATGTCGTGATGACGCTCTCGGGCATCTTCCGGGATCTTTTGCCGTTGCAGACAAAGCTCCTCGCCGATGCCGCCCTGCAATGCGCCCGGGCCGATGAGCGGCTCGATCTGAACCCGATCCGCGCCCATGCGCTTGCCTTCATGGAAGCGGAAGACGTGGATTTTGAAACTGCCGCTCTGCGTGTCTTTTCCAACGCGGAAGGTGCCTATGGCTCCAACGTCAATCAACTGGTGGACAGCTCTGCCTTTGAGGATGAGAACGATCTGGCGGATGCCTATCAGGCCCGCAAGAGCTTTGCCTACGGCACCGATGGTGAGGCCAGCCAGCAGAGCGGCCTGCTGGAGGCCACGCTGAAACAGGTCGATCTGGCTTACCAGAACCTCGAATCCGTTGAGCTGGGTGTCACCACCGTCGATCACTACTTCGACACGCTGGGCGGTATCGCGAGCGCCGTGAAACGCGCCAAGGGTGGCGCGGATACGCCTGTCTACATCGGCGATCAGACCCGCGGCGGCACGCGGGTGCGCACGTTGTCGGATCAGGTCGCGCTGGAGACCCGCGCGCGCAGTCTGAACCCAAAGTTTTTCGAGCCCCTTTTGCAGCACGGCCACGAAGGCGTGCGCATGATTGAGGCACATATCACCAACACGGTCGGCTGGTCGGCCACCACCGGCAAGGTTGACCCTTGGGTCTACCAGCGCCTCAGTGAGACCTTCGTGCTCGATGACGCGATGCGCCAGCGGCTGGCTGATCTCAACCCGCAGGCCTCCATGCGCATGGTTGGCCGCCTGCTGGAAGCTTCCGACCGCCAGTATTGGACCCCTGACGACGACACGCTTGCCGCGTTGCAAAACGCGGCGGATGCCATCGAGGACAAGCTCGAAGGCATTGCAGCCGAATGACCCTAGAAAGGATCAACAGATGAGCCCATTGGACAAAGGCATCCCGCAACTCACGGGCCTGGATGGCGAGGGATCGGTGCAGGTGCATCAGGATGCCTCCGCCAAGATCGAAGGCGCGAAGGTGTTCTCGGTCTATGGCAAGGGCGGGATCGGGAAATCGACGACCTCGTCAAACCTCTCCGCCGCGTTCTCCAAG
>JBCCPS010000028.1:0-35164 GCA_039024775.1 Pseudomonadota bacterium | reverse complement strand
ACCTCGCGAAGCCCTTGAAGCCGCGTTGGGCGCGCCCCTGGCAGAGCCGCGCAGCGAGGAGATCACGGCACCGGGGCAGCTGGCATCGCATTACGCGCCCCAGGCGCGCGTCAGATTGAATGCGGAAGGGCCTGTTGGGGATGAGGTTTTCCTGGGATTTGGTCCCGGAGCTCAGGCGGATTTGAACCTGTCGGAGGCGGGCGATCTGCGCGAAGCGGCGGCGCGGCTTTTTGAGTGCCTACACGCGCTCGACGCTTTGGCACGCCCCATCGCTGTTGCGCCGGTGCCGGACATAGGGCTGGGTGCCGCGATCAACGATCGGCTGAAACGGGCAGCCGCCCCGCGTTAAATGGGTCTCGCCGAGGGGTGGTTTCAGTCAGCAGAAAAGATTCAAAGCGAGCTCACGCGCGGCCCGACGTGCTGGACAGCCCAAGCGGGTCAATCCCGATTGCATCAAGCGCCGCGCTCCATTTCTTGGCGTCGGGCACATCGAAGACGAGCGACTGATCTGCTTCACAGGTCAGCCAGCCGTTGCATGCGATCTCCCCTTCCAACTGGCCCGGCCCCCAACCGGCATAGCCCAGCATCATCAGCGCCTTCTGCGGGCCTTTGCCTGCCGCGATATCCTCCAGAATATCCTGTGTCGCCGTCAGGCCAATGCCCGCGCTGATCTTGAGCGTCTCAATGGCGGAAATGTAGTCGTCCGTATGCAGGACAAAGCCCCGACCTGTCTCCACCGGGCCGCCAATGTGCACGCCAAGCTCTGATTTCGGCAAGGCATCGCCTTGGGTAAGCTGATCGAGCACGTCGCTCAGTTTCAGATCCGGTGCGGGCTTGTTGACGATGAGACCCATCGCGCCTTTGTCAGAATGCACGGTCATGTAGATCACCGCATGTTCAAAGCGGGGATCGCCCATGCCGGGCATCGCGACCAGCAACGTGCCGGTGAGGTTCAGCGGCGTGTCTTTTGTCATCTTCGGTAACATGCCCCCTGGCGGCAGGGCTTACAAGCGCTGCAGCCATCAGAGGCGGAAACATCGCTGATCGAAACGTGACTTGGCATTGCGCGGGCGTTGCCCCAAGTAGATCGCATGATGACACGCCTGTTTTCCGCCCTGTGCCTCACGGCTCTGTCCGCCCTGCCGCTCGCCGCGCAATCGGGGCATACGCAACCTGCCGTGGCGCAGGTGATGCCGGGCTGGGTGCAGCCCAATGGCAACCGCGTCGTGGGCCTGCACATCAAGCTGGCGCCGGGGTGGAAGACCTATTGGCGCGCGCCGGGGGACGCGGGTATCCCGCCCCGGTTTGACTGGTCGCGGTCGCGCAATCTGCGCGGTGTGGCGATCAGCTGGCCCACGCCGGGGGTCTATCCGCAAAACGGCATGCGCACGATCGGCTACAAGGACGAGGTCGTGATCCCCGTCACGATCGCGCCGCGCAATCCGGGCAAACCCGTGCGGCTGCGCGTCGGCCTCGACATCGGGGTCTGCGAGGACATCTGCGTGCCCTACCAGATGGAGGTCAGCGCCGTTTTGGACAGCACCGACACAAAGCCCACGCCTGCCATAGCGGCAGCGCTGGCCGACCGCCCCTATTCAGGGGCAGAGGCCGGTGTGCGCGCAGCGGTCTGCAAGCTCAGCCCCAAGGGCGACGGCATGGAGATCGAGGCGCGGCTCAGCATGCCAAGTACCGGAGGCCGGGAGGTCGTGGTGATCGAACCGGGTCAGCCTGGCCTTTGGATGAGCGAGACGGATGTGGCACGGTCGGGCGGCACTTTGACCGCGACAGGCGATCTGGTGCCGACCAGCGGCAGCGCGGTCGCCATTGATCGCTCCGCCATTACAATTACCGTGCTGGGTGCGCAGAGGGCGGTAGAGATCAAAGGCTGCGCGCCGGGCTAGGCCCCTGAGCTTACCCGTACACGACGGCGGCGCAGCACAAAAGACAGCGCGCCGATGATATAGCCTGTCACCGAGATCACCGCCGCGCCCGCGACAAACAGCAGAAGTGCGCCATTGATACCCGACATGGCGGGCGGCAACAGGGAACTCAGCGCGGGATGCAGCCCGCCCTGCCAGAGCGTCCACCCGAGCGTCAGCGCGCCCCAACCCAGCACCGCCGTCCACAGTACTCTTAAGCCCCAACGCACGGCGCCCACGGGTGCCTGCGCCCCGCGCCGCATGGCCGCGACCTGGCGCGCCACGTCGTGCTGGACAGCCACCAGCGCGGGCACCACCAGTAGCACCAGAAACATGCCGAAGCCCAACCCATAGACCAGCGTAATCACGGTGGGTTTGAGGAACTGCGCCTGCTGGCTGCCCTCATAAAGGAGCGGCGCCATGCCAAGCACGGTGGTGGCGGTGGTCAGGAATACGGGCCTTAGCCGGTCTGCTGCCCCGTCGATGATCGAGGGGATCAGGCCGCGGTCTTCGGCGTATTGGTCAATTGTCGTCACCATCACGATGGAATCGTTGATGATGATGCCGGTCATGCCCAGAAGGCCAATGACCGTGAACATCGACAGCGGCACATCCCACGCGTGATGGCCATAGATCGTGCCCACAAGGCCGAAGGGAATGATCGACATCACCACAAGCGGCCGCGTCCAACTGCCAAAGACCCAGGCGAGCACCAGGAAAATCCCCGTCAGGCACAGCAGGAAGCCCACCAGCGCGTCGCCCAAAAACCGGCTCTCCTGCTCCGACATGCCTGCGAGGCGGAACTCCACCTGCCGCTCGCTCGCGATGGTCGGCAGGATGTCTTGCTCCAGGCTTTGCATGACCTCGGTGGCGCGGGCGGGATCGTCTTCGGATATGTCCCCGGTGACGGAGATCAGCCGGATGCCGTTCTCCCGCCGGACAGTCGAAAACCCTGTGCGCCGCTCCACGCTGACGATATCGGCCAGCGGCACATAGAGCCCCTCCGGCGTGCGCATCAGCGTGCGTTCAAGGAAATCCGCGGTCAGCTCACCCTCGGGCAGTTCAACGCGGATGGTGGCGCTGCGCGGGCCATCGGGATAGGTCGCCGCCTCGATCCCGCCCAGCTTGTTGCGCAGGGTCCGGCCCAACGCGTCGATAGTAAAGCCCAACGCCTGGCCCTGGGGCGTGAGATCGAGGATCAGCTCTTCTTTGTCGTAAGACAGATTGTCTTCGACCGCACTGACCTCCGGAAGCTGCAACAGCGCGGTTTTCAGATCCTCGGACGCGGCCTTGAGCGTGTCACTGTCCGCGCCGTAAAACTGCACATCCAGCCCGCCGCCTTCGGGACCCGACCGCCAGCTGCGAAAGCTCACCGCCTCCACCAGCGGATGGTTGACCACTTCGTCCTGAAGCTCTGCCACGAAGGCAAAGCTGGAATAGGGGCGCAGGTCCGCGTCGATCAACTCAATGGAGATGCCGCCCAGAAGATCGGCGTCTTTGGTGTCCGCGCCAGCTAGCCCGTTGCCGGTGTTACCGCCGGTCTGCGCCAGAACGTAGGACAGCGGGCTGCGCCCATACTCTTCTTCCAGGCGCGCGGCGACGGCATCGGTCGCGCGCTGCATCTCGCGCATCATTTCAGCGGTGTCGGCGCGGCTGGCGCCCTCGACCATCATGAAGTTGCCCGTGACCGATCCGCGTTCGGGCGCGTTGAAGAAGCGCCATTGCACATCGCCTGTGATAAAAAGCGCGGCCTGGCTCGCCAGGATCGCGGTCGCCCCGGCGAGCACCACGTAACGCGCCGCGATCACGCCCGCCATGAAGGGGCGGAAGAGGTGTTCGCGCACATACGTAAAGCCGCGGTTCACCACGCGGCTGGGCGCATCGTACCACTTTTTTGCATCCGCCGCCTTCATCGCATGGGCCATGTGGTTGGGCAGGATCAAGAAACATTCGATCAGGCTGGCGGCGAGCACGGCGATCACCGTGAAGGGGATATCACGGATGAAATCACCGAAACGGCCGCCAATAAAGGTGAGCCCGAAGAAGGCAATGATGGTCGTCAGCGTGGCCGCAAAGACCGGCATCGCCATGCGGCGCGCGGCGTTCTCCGCCGCCAGCATCGGCGGCTCGCCCAGGGTGCGAAACCGGTAATCGGCGTGTTCGCCTACTACGATGGCGTCATCCACCACGATGCCCAGCGTGATGATCAGCCCAAAAAGCGAGATCATGTTGAGCGTGAGCCCACCGGCGTACATCAGCGCAATCGCCGCGCCCATGGCGACAGGAATGCCCGTAGCCACCCAAAAGGCGGTTCGCGCGTTGAGAAACAAGAACAGCAAGCAGATCACCAGTCCCAGGCCCATCAGCCCGTTGTCCACCAGGATGTTGATCCTGCTGGTGATAGATTCCGCCCGCGTGCGGATAAGCTCCAGCGTGACGCCTGCAGGCAGGGAGGCCTGCAGCTCCGCCGCGACCTCCTCCACGGTGGCCTGAATGCTGATGGCGTCCCCCCCGTCAGAACGGTCCACCCGCACCGACATGGCCGGTTCCGCGCCCACGAAATAGCTACGCTCCCGGTCCACCGGTTCTTCGCGCACGGTCGCCACATCGCCCACGGTCAGCTTGGATCCGTCGGGGTTGGATCGCAGCACGATGCCCGCAATCTCCTGAGCGCTGCGCTTGGCGGTGCCGGTGCGCACCCGCGCGTTGGCGCCTGTCACATCGCCCGCCGGATTGGCGTCCACCTCGCCCGCGATGGCCTGCGCGATCTGGGCCATTGTCACGTCATAGGCGATGAGTTGGGCGGAGGGCACCTCCACCAGCGTCTGAGGCGCGGCAACGCCCTGAATGGTGGTGCGCGTGACACCGGCAGTGAAAAGGCGCACGACAAATTCATCGGCAAAGCGGCCCAACTGCTCGGGCGAGACGGGGCCGGTGATGACCACATCCGTGACCCTGTCGCGCCACTGGCCGCGGGTCACCCGGGGTTCATCTGCCTCCTCCGGCAGGTTATCAACGGCGTCCACAGCGGTCTGGATGTCGGTGGCTGCGCGGGCCATGTCCCAGCCCGGCTCGAATTCAAAGCGCATGTAGGCGCGCCCCTCGGTCGAGGTGCTTTCGGCGCTGACCACGCCCTCCACACCCAAAAGCGTGGCCTCAAGGACCTGCACGATGGCCGCGTCCACGTCTTCGGCGCCCGCGCCCTGCCAGGTGGTGGAGACGCGCACGTTATCGACGACGACATCCGGGAAGAACTGCGCCCGCATGTTGGGTATCGCGGCAAAGCCCGACACCAAAAGCAGAACCAGCATCAGGTTGGCCGCTGTCCGGTGGCGCGTGAAATAGCCCAGGATGCCGCCGATGGGGGAGGGAACGGTGCGCGCCATCGGCTCCTAGCCGCCCATCCGAGCTTCGATCCGTTCCACCATCTGCAGCGGTACCATGGGCTGAGAAAGCCGCGCCAGCACCCGCTCCTTTGCCTCCTGCGGCATGCGCTGGTTTCCTTCCACGAAGGCCACAAGCCGCGCGCGGCGCTCCTCTGTCAGCTCCAGCATGTGCGGCACCTGAGGCGCGCTGGCCTCATCCGTTTGGGGCCGGATCGGATTGACCGCGATGCCCGCACCCAAAAGCGGGGAGCGCGCCTGCACGACCTCGCGCCCGATGATGTCACCACGCACCAGCACGTCGTCACCCTGGTTGCGCAGCACTTCCACTGCGACGCGTTCCAGCCTGTTGCCTTCCGCCACCACCAGCACCGCGCCATCCGCCCCAACGGCAGAGGCCGGCAGGCGCACCACGCGCTCCAGCACCGGCTCGCTGACCCGCACGGTCACGAAATCCCCGGGCTTGAAGCCTGCGGCATTCTCCAGCGAGGCAAAGATCAACCGGCCTGTGGCGCCTTCTCCGGCGGCAGCAGCGGCGCGCGTGATCTTGCCCTGCACATCCAGATCAACGCCCGCCACATCCAGCGTCACGCGGACCTGAGCGCCCAAAAGGTCGCCCGTGCTGTCGAGCAGCCGGGCATATTGCGCGGTGGAGACCCGGAAAGAGACCTCAAGGTCGGTCGGATCGATCAACTCCGCCAGCCGCTCGTTCGCAGACACAAGCCGGCCCACAACCACGTTTGTCCCCGTGAGCGTGCCGTCAAAGGGGGCCGCCAGCGTGCGATCATCAAGCCGCCGCTGCGCTTCCGCCAGCGCGATGCGGGCGCGCGACAGGCGCGTGGCGGACTGATCCACGCGGGCCTCCGCCTGCGCAATCGCTTGCGCGCGCGTCAGCACAGCCTGCCGGGCAGAGGAGGCCGCAAGCTCGGCCGTTTCAACAGCCGTGGCCGTGCCCACGCCCCGGTCTTGCAAATCCCGTTGCCGCGCAAGTGCCTGGTCGCGCAACACCGCCTGGTCTTCCGCGGCAGCGAATTCGTCCCGCGCAAGCGCCAGGCTGCGCGCGGCGTCGCGTTCTTCTGCCTCGGCATCCGCGACATCGGTTGACGCCCGGTCCAGCGCGGACTGCATATCCGCCGGGTCCAGGCGGATCAGCACCTCGCCCACGCTGACCTCCCCGCCATCCTCAAACCCCTGGGCAAGTGAAATCACGCGACCGCCTTGCGGCGCGCGAAGCTCCAATAGACGGCGGGACTTAAGCTCTCCGAAAGTTTCCAGAACGGGTGCCACATCTGAAGGCGTTGCGACGGCCACGTTCACAGCAAAGACACGCTCCCGCGCAGGGGGGGCAAAGGGCTCATCCGCGAGGCGTTGCTGCACAGCGGACCTGACCTGCCAAGCGGCGAGGACCAGGAGGCCGAGCGCAACGCTTGATAAGAAAAGGCCGATCATGCTCTGGCGTAGAAAACGCATGTGCTGGAGTCCGTTCAAACCTTTGACGTGTCACTGTAACTTAGGTCAGCCCGGAATAATACCAAGGCTGTCGGGTTAAACGGGTCCCTGCAGAATTTCCGTCGCTTGCAGCGCGGATTTATTTGCGCCGCTGGTGTTCATCGAGCCGCGGCATGATCTCCACAAAGTTGCAAGGCCGGTGGCGGTAGTCCAACTGCCGCGCGAGGATTTCATCCCAGGCGTCCTTGCAGGCACCCGGCGATCCCGGCAATGCAAAAAGGTAGGTGCTTTGCGCCACGCCCGCCGTGGCGCGCGACTGCACGGCAGAGGTGCCGATCTTTTGCATGGAGACAATCGTGAAAATGGTGCCAAAAGCGTCGATTTCCTTTTCATAGACATCGCGGTGCGCCTCCACCGTGACATCGCGGCCCGTCAACCCTGTCCCTCCGGTCGAAATCACGACATCTACCCCCGGGTCCGCGCACCAACCGCGCAGAGCCTCCGCAATGCGCGCCCGTTCGTCCTGTACGATTTTGCGGTCTGCAACCGCGTGGCCCGCCGCCTCAATGCGCCCGACCAGCACGTCCCCCGACCGGTCCTCGCTCAAGGCGCGCGTATCGGACACGGTCAACACCGCGATGCGCACCGGGATAAAGTCAATCGTCTCGTCGATGCGGCTCATCAAGGCGCCCTCACAGCTCAAACCAATGCGGCGCGGGACCAAGGTTGACCACACGGGACGCGCCGATCCGCGCCTCTTGCCCCCAGCAGTCGTGCACATGCCCGCAGAGCACCAGCGCGGGGTGCAACCGCTCGATCGCAGCGCGCAAGGCCTCGGACCCGATGGAGACCCCTTTTGAGGTCACGTCCACAGCCCCCTTGGGCGGCGAATGGCTGATCAGCACGTCCACCGCCTCGCAGCGCGCGAGCACCGCCTCGGCCTCACTTTCTGTCAGGTCCCAGGACCAATGGCCAAAGGGCGTCACGGGCGTGGCCCCGCCGATGCCAAAAAAACGTAGGCTGTGGCTCTCCACCCCCGTGCCGTGCAGAACGGTCGTGCCGACATGGGCCGCGTCTTGCAGTTCCACGTCGCTTTCGGCGTTTCCGGGCACCGCAAGCATCGGTGCGCCCAGCCCGGACATAAGGTTCATCGCCTCGGGCAACCCTTTGCGATGATTGCAAAAATCGCCTGCGCCAATCACGAGGTCCGCCTGCGCGCTTTCAGTAACGAGCACGTCCGCGCGCGCACGGTTGTGATGCAGGTCGGAGAACGCGAGGATTTTCATGACGGGCCCCTTAACCGAGCTTGCAAGCTCAGCAAATCCGCCCAGGCGTCGCGCTTGGCTTCGGGGTTGCGCAGCAGATAGGCGGGGTGCAGCATCGGCAAGGCGGGCAGACCCGCGGCTTGCGTCCAGGTGCCGCGCAGGCGGGTGATGCCGCGCTTGCCCAGCAGCGTTTGCGCCGACCAATTCCCGGCGAGGACCAGGATTTCAGGCTTTGCCAGCGCGATGTGGCGCAGGAGGAAAGGCCGCATCATCGCGATCTCATGGGGCTTGGGGTCCCGGTTTTGCGGCGGGCGCCAGGGCAGCACATTGGTGATGTAGACAGGCGCGTCGCTGCGCGCGCGACCCATGTCGATGGCCGCGAGCATCTTGTCCAGAAGCTGCCCGGCCGCGCCCACGAAAGGCCTGCCTTCGCGGTCTTCATCCCGGCCCGGCGCTTCACCCACCAGCATCACCCGCGCGCCAGGTGTCCCGTCGGAGAACACCAGACTGCGCGCGCCGCGCTTGAGCTCGCAGTGCTCGAACGCCGCCATCTGCGCGCGCAACTCCTTCAACGTTTGCGCTTGCGCGGCTGCGGCTTCAGCGATGGCGACCGGATCGATATCGCTGAAGGCGAGGGCAGCTGGCGTGGGCACCGGTGCCGCGCGCTTGGCGGGTTTGGGCGCGGCCTCTGGGACCTCGTAACGATTGACAGGCGCATCGCCAATCGCCTCCGTCGCGCCCAATTCCATCTGCCAGACCAGAAGCGCGTGCGCGGTTTGGGTGTCTATCGATTCCATGAAGCACAATCTAGGGCGCTGCGAGGCTGATCAAAATACCCTACCGCAGCGCGGCGCGGCACCCTATAAGCCCGGGCAATCGCCTGAGGAGCCGCCCATGGATTTCAAGCACCGCCACCTTCTGGGCATCGCGCCGCTGAGCCCGCAGGATATCACCACGCTGCTTGACCTCGCCGACACCTATGCAGAGCTCAACCGGCGCCCGGAGAAGCACGCAGATGCGCTGCGCGGGCTCACGCAGATCAACATGTTCTTTGAAAACTCCACCCGCACCCAGGCCTCTTTCGAGATCGCGGGCAAGCGGTTGGGGGCGGATGTGATGAACATGGCGATGCAGGCCTCCTCCATCAAAAAGGGCGAGACGCTGATCGACACCGCGCTCACGCTCAACGCGATGCATCCCGATCTGCTTGTCGTGCGGCACCCGCAGTCGGGCGCGGTGGACCTGCTGGCGCAAAAGGTGAATTGCGCGGTGCTCAACGCAGGGGACGGGCGACACGAGCATCCCACCCAGGCGCTGCTGGACGCGCTCACGATCCGGCGCGCCAAGGGGCGGCTCGATGGGCTGACCGTGGCGATTTGCGGCGACATCGCGCATTCGCGCGTGGCCCGGTCCAACATCCTGCTGCTTGGCAAACTGGGCAATCACATTCGGCTGATCGGGCCGCCGACGCTGATGCCATCCGGGATTGCCAGCGCGGGTGTGGACATCTTTGAGGATATGTCCAAGGGGCTGAAAGATGCCGATGTCGTCATGATGCTGCGCTTGCAAAAAGAGCGGATGGACGGCGGGTTTATCCCCAGTGAGCGGGAGTATTTCCATCGTTATGGCCTGGATGCGGCAAAACTGTCCCACGCCCATCCGCAGGCCATCGTTATGCACCCCGGGCCGATGAACCGCGGCGTGGAGATTGACGGCACCCTGGCCGATGACATCAACCGATCCGTCATTCAGGACCAGGTGGAAATGGGCGTGGCGGTGCGCATGGCCGCGATGGACCTGCTCGCGCGTACCCATAGAGTTATGGTGGCGGCATGAACGACCGTGACCCTTGGGAAGGCCTGCTTGACGCGGGGGAGCAGATCCTCTGGCAGGGACAACCTGAACGGGGCGTTCAGCTTGAATGGAGATCGCCGTTTGAGCCGTTATTCTATCTCTTTTTCACCGGTTTTTCGGTTTTCTGGATGGTCATGGCCCAGATGGCGCCCGGCCCCTTCTGGATGTTTGGCCTGCTGTTTTTCGGGATAGGCATCTACAACCTCGCGGGAATGCATTTCTGGACAGCCTGGCGCAGGCAGGGCACCTTCTACACGCTCACCGACAAACGCGCCTTTATCGGCACGGACATCGGCGGCAGGCGCAAACTGGAAAGCTATCCCATCCTGCCCAGCACGCAGATATGGCTTGATGAGGGCCGCTATGCCAACGTCTGGTTCGCAGAACACACGAAGCGCGGGCGCAACGGGACGACAACGACCCCGATCGGTTTTGAGCGCCTCAAAGACGGGCGCGCGGTATTCGCCAAGCTGCGGGAAATCCAGGCCGCCCCGGCGTAGTTTGCGAGATCCTGCCACGCGGACGTGGAAACCAGCAGCGCGGACCCCAGATAGAGCAGTCGAGACGAAACGCAGCGGAGCACTCCGACGTGATCATCGACATCGCTCCGAACGAACGCGCGGTGATCCGTGTTTTCGCGGTCAACCTGCCGCCCGAGGCGATCAAGCGCCGACTGGCCCGGGAGGGCGAGGCGCGGCTTGTGGCGGAGTTGTTGGGCCGCCCACTGCCTGAAGGCGGTTATGAGCTGTTCCCGGTGACCAATCTGACGGGCGTAGGCCTCACCGGCTATCTGCGCGAAGGCTATGCGGTGCCACCCGAGGCGCTGAGCGGGGACCGCGCGCGGCTTGACGCGCTCGAAGGCTTTGTCCTGCTGATCTTCTCCCAGGCCTTCGAAGGGCAGGCAACTCTGCTGGAGGCGGGTGCGGCATTGACGCTCATCGGCACATACGGGGAGACCCAGCCCGACATGCGCGCCCTCCCGCTGGAAAGCCATGCCGCGCAGACCTTTTCGGGCCCTGGCAGCACCCGCGCGGCTGATCCGGGCAACCGCCGGGCCCGCAGCATGATGACGGGCCTTGTCCTGCTCCTCATGCTCGGCGCAGTCGGGCTGTGGTTGATCCTTGGCGCGGCCCGCTAACCGCGCCCTTTTCCCATCCCGACAACGAAGGTATCCCCCGCCCATGCAAGAACCAAAAGACCCCAAAATGTCTGGCCGCATCGCCATGATCGCCCTGCTTGTCGCCTTTGGCGTCGTTGGCATGATGATCTGGATCGGCGGATGACACCGCCGCCCCGCTGGACCCCGTCCAGACGGGTCTTCATCAAACGGGCCGCGGGCCTCGCAGCGTTCACTTTCGCGGCCTTCGCCGCTGTTGCGCTGATGGGGCTCGGATGAGCTGCGCGTGGGCGTCTGGGCCTATCTGATCGTGCCCGCAGCGGTGACCGCGGTCTTCGTGCTGGAAGACTTCGGGCGCTGGCGGCGGTTGCGGGACGAAAGCTGGCGGGTTGAGGCGGGCGTGCTGCTGCATGATACAGACGAGGGCTGCGCGCAGGTGCCGCTCTCGGACATTGCGCGGGCGCGGCCCTCAAGGCTCATGTCTGGCGTGGTGCTCAAGCTTCACTCCGGCAAGCGGATCGCGATGCGCTATCTCGATCACGCGCACCACGTGGCGGAGGCTTTGAACACCGCCGCGCGCGCGCCAGAAAAGCCCTTGGTTCAGCCCCCGAATTGAGGCATCAGGGCGCAGCCCAACCGCGAAGGCCCCGCCATGACGCTGCATTTCACCAACGCCCGGTTGATCGACCCCGAGGCGGGGACCGTGACACAGGGCGATGTGCTGGTAAAGGACGGCAAAATCGAGGGCGTGAATGGGCGGCAAGCCCCATCCGAAGGGTCGAAGGTCATCGACTGCCAGGGCCATGTGCTGGCGCCCGGGCTCATCGATCTGGGCGTAAAGGTCTGCGAACCGGGCGAACGGCACAAGGAAAGCTATCGCTCAGCAGGCCGCGCAGCAGCGGCGGGCGGGGTGACCACCATGGTCACGCGCCCCGACACGACGCCCGCCATCGACAGCCCTGAGACGCTGGAATTCGTCATCCGCCGCGCCAATGAAGCCGCGCCCGTGGGCGTGGTCACCATGGCCGCGCTCACCAAGGGCCGCGCGGGCCGGGAAATGACGGAGATCGGGTTTCTGATGGACGCCGGTGCCGTGGCCTTTACCGATTGCGACCGCGTCGTGACCGACACGAAGGTCTATTCCCGCGCGCTGAGCTATGCCCGCGCCCTAGGCGCGCTGGTGATCGCGCATCCGCAAGAGCCCGTGCTAAGCGCGGGCGCGGCGGCGACCTCTGGCAGGTTGGCGTCCCTCCGCGGGCTGCCTTCCGTCTCCGTGATGGCCGAACGGATGGGGCTGGACCGTGATCTGGCGCTTATTGAGATGACAGGCGCGCGCTATCACGCTGATCAGATCACCACGGCCCGCGCCTTGCCCGCGCTGACCCGCGCCAAGGACAAGGGGCTCGACGTGACGGCGGGCGTGGGCATCCACCACCTGACGCTGAACGCGGACGGCGTGGAAGACTACCGCACGTTTTTCAAGCTGAAGCCCCCCCTGCGGGAAGAAGCCGACCGGCGCGCAGTAGCAGAGGCCGTGGCATCGGGGCTCATCGACGTCGTTTCCTCGATGCACACGCCACAGGACGAGGAAAGCAAGCGCCTGCCGTTTGAGGAAGCGGCCTCGGGGGCTATCGGGCTTGAGACGCTGCTGCCCGCCGCGATGGGGCTGGTGCGCGAGGGTCTGATCCCGCTGCCCGTGCTTTGGCGCGCGATGTCGCTCAACCCAGCCAAGCGGCTTGGCCTGCCGGGCGGTCGGCTCAGCCCGGGCGCGCCCGCTGATCTGGTGCTCTTTGACCCGGAGGCGGCCTTCACCCTCGACCGCGCGACGTTGCGGTCAAAGTCGCTGAATACGCCTTTTGACGGCGCTGAGATGCGCGGTAAGGTCCTGGCCACATATGTCGCCGGAACCTGCGTTTTTGAGGCCAACTGATGCCCCTGATCGAAAGCACTCCTGTCGTTTTGCTGCTCTGGGCCGTAATAGGCTACGGGCTGGGGTCGGTGCCCTTCGGCATGGTGTTGGCGCGGATCATGGGCCTGGGCAATCTGCGCGACATCGGGTCAGGCAACATCGGCGCCACCAATGTGCTGCGTACCGGCAACAAGGTGGCGGCTGCGCTGACGCTGATCTTTGACGCAGGCAAAGGCGCGGTTGTCGTCCTTGCCGCGCGGATGGCAGCGGGCGAGGATGCCGCGCAGTTGGCCGGGCTGATAGCGATGCTGGGGCACTGCTTTCCGGTCTGGCTGGGCTTCAAGGGCGGCAAGGGTGTGGCGACCTTTCTGGGCATCGTGCTGGCGCTGGCCTGGCCGGTGGGCATCGGCTGCTGTCTGGCCTGGCTCATCGCGGCGGCGGTGACGCGCATCTCCTCCATGGGCGCGCTGGCGGCGGCTGCGGTCTCCACCTTCCTGATGATCTTCTTGGACTACGGGGAAGGCTTTTTCCTAGGCATCCTGCTGACCCTCCTGATCTACGCGCGCCACTGGCCCAACATCCGCCGCATCCGCGCGGGCACCGAACCCAAGATCGGCAAAAAGGCGTGATCGCGCCCGCAGCGGTCGTCGCGCGTGTCTGGGCGCTGCCGTTGGGCACGTGCCGAGGCCGCGCGCATGGTCGGCGCTATATCACGTCCACCTGGGCGCATGCAGCGGGGCGGTCGCGCAAAGTGCAGGCAGAGGAACTGGGCGGGGGCGACTACATTAGTGCCAACATCTACCTGCTGGCGTCCGGCGCGCGGCTTTATCCCTGTGAGATGGCAGCAGAGAAGGTCATCGCGTTCCTACTGGCATTTGAGCCGGAGGCGGCATGAAACGCAGCCTTCCGCTTCTTCTGCTGCTCATGATCGGCCTGCCCGCCGGACTTTTTGCCGATAGCTTCACAGTCCAGCTAGGCCAGCGCGCGCTTGGTGGTTTGACGCTGACACAAACGCAGCGGGGTGAAATCACGCTCAATATGGCGCTGGATAACACGCCCCTGCGGGTCTTTGACGGCCAGTTCAAAGGGCGCTCCACCCCGACCGGCGCGAAGGCGCGCCGCTATGTGGGCTTTACCCAGACGCGCCGAAAGCAGCTAGCGCGCACGATCACACTGTCTATCGCCGAGGGCTCGGTCACGGATGTTGAGGTCGCACCTGCGTCAGAACGCACTGCGCTGTCGGTCCTGAGCGCCGTGCCAGCCGGCGTCATCGACCCCGCGGCGGCCTTTGCCGCTTTGGCCAATGCCAGCGGATGTCCAAGCACGTTGCGGGTCTACGACGGGCGGCGGGTGATCGAAATGCGCGCGGCCGGACGCTCTGGCAGCGCGGAGGCGTTTTCCTGCGCGATTACCTACAGCGTCGTGGCTGGGCCCGCACATCTGTCGCCGCTCGGAATCAAGCGGGCGGCGATGACAGCCAGCTACGCGGTGTCAGGCGGCGCGCAAAGGCTGAGGGCGATCACCATCCGCGCGGCAGGGTTTGAAGCCGTGATTGCGCGCAAGCCCTAGGCACGACCGCGCGAACAGTCTTGACCCGTTCGCGTGATCTGTTATTTCTGTCATTACAGAAATTTCATGTGAGTCGGAAATGCACCTCACCCCTGCCATGCAGAACTTCATCCTTCACTGGGGGGACATGGGCCAGAAATGGGGCACTAACCGGTCGGTTGCGCAGGTGCATGCGCTGTTGCATATCTCGCCGGAGGCCTTGAGCGCGGATGAGATCTGCGATCTGTTGAACCTTGCGCGGTCCAACGTGTCCAACGCCCTTAAAGAGCTGCAATCCATGGGGTTGGTGAAATCCCAGCGCAAGCTGGGCGACCGGCGCGATCACTTCACCTCGATCCGCGACATGTTCGATCTGGTCAACACCGTGATCGAAAGCCGCCGGGAGCGTGAGTATGCGCCCACGCTCGCCGCGCTCAGAGAGGTGCAGAAAGAGGCTGAGACGGACGCCACGCCCGCGCCTGTGAAAGCGCGCATCAATGACACGCTTGCCACCATGCAGATGTTCGATGACTGGTACCTCGATGTCTCGCGCCTGCCCCGGTCCGTTCAATTCGCCGCCATCCGGCTGGGCGCGCGCATCGCGCGGTTCCTGCCAAAGGGCAAAACGAAGGAGGACAGCTGAGATGTTTACCGCTCCCGTCTACATTTGCCCGCTTCTTTCTCTTTCTACAGAAATAACCGTCGAGAACGCAGCGCGCCAACGCGCATAAAAGGGGTCCAAAGATGCCTGAGCGCCGCCAACACCTCTTCTTGGGCCGTCTTGCGGTGGCCTTTGTCGCAGCGCCACTGGTGGTGACGGTGCTGACCTTTTGGTTCTTTCCCATCTCTTATCTCGCGCTCATATTTGGTGGGCCTTACTATCTCATCATCGGCGCGCCGCTCACCTTCTGGTCCGCCGGGCGCTACGGCGTGAGGCTGTTGCCGGTCCTGCTTCTGGCGCTCATCGCGACCCTTGGCACCTGGCCCATCGCCGCAGCGCTCGCCTGGTCCTCCGACAATTGGGAGGCGATGGAGGCATTCCCTGCGTTCCTCACCTTTGCCGCTGGTTTCGCTGGAGCCTGGTCCGCTACTTTTGTGGGCCTCTACCGATTGCTCACCCTGCGATAAGCCGCGTTTTCATTTGCCTAGGAGTTTCTCTCATGACAGAAATAACTGCAAAAACCAGCTCAGCGCTCTGGCCGAACACGCGCCTCACCGCGCGTCTTTCGCGCGCAGGCCGGGCAGAACGCTATGCCATCGACCCGGTCGCCTTCTTTCTCGCGCTCCTTGGCGGGCCGATCCTGTTCACACTCGCGAGCTTCTGGCTGTTTTTCATCCCCGTCGCCGCGCTCATCCTCGGCGGCCTGCCCTATCTGATGATCGGAACGCCAGTATTGCTGATCTACCTGTCCCGCAGACCCGCCGCCCCAGCGCCGCTCGCAGGCCTGGCCATGGCCGTGGTGGGCATGCTTAGCGCCGTGCTGGTCAGTGCCGTGGCCCTCTCCGGTGACAGGGAGGCGATTGCGCCCGTCCTAGGGATGCTGGTCTTCTGCATCGTCTTTGCTGGCTGCTGGGCGGCGAGCTTTGGCAGCCTCTACCGCGCGTTGGTGCGCGCGCCCTTCGACAAACCCATCCCGAGCTTTTGAAAGGACACACCATGATTATCATTGCAACCACCTACATCCTGCTGGCCTTTGGGGCGCTGACGGCGCTGTGTAGCATGATCCTGCGCATCGGCGCGCTGATCGGCCACTGCCCGGACAGCAGCGCCAAGGCGCGCACCGCCGCCATCACCATCGCCACCGGCTTTGCTGCAATTGGCGCGGGCGGCGTAATCCTGATCGGCGCGCTTCTGCCGGTGTTCCAGGAGGCGCCGCTCACCGGCTTCATGCTCGCCCTGGGCTTTGCAGCACTTTGTCTGGGCCTCGGCTTCACCCATGCCGTGGGCACGCTGCGCGCTGTGGCAGGCGCTCCGGCACCTGTCGTCGCAGAACCCGACGCCAGCTAAACGGCTCAGGTCCCCCCTTCCAACACGAAAGGCTCAAACCCATGCTGCACGCCACCGAACGGGTGATCCCCGATGCCGCAACCTCCGCCACCCAAGGCCGGATCCGCTGGGAGCCACGCAAATCGCTCTGGACGCTCGCCCACATGACCCTTGGGATCGCTGGCGTGGCGCTTTACCCGCACTGGGACGCGGCGGCGGTCTTTGTGGTGCTGACCGCGATCACCATCTGCACGGGCCATTCGGTGGGCATGCACCGGTTGCTCATCCACCGCAGCTTCGCCGCGCCCCGGTGGCTGGAGGTGCTACTCGTCTGGCTGGGCACGCTGGTGGGCATGGCGGGGCCTATGGGCATGATCCGCGCCCATGACATGCGCGACTGGCACCAACGGCAGGCGGTCTGCCCGCCGCATCCCTCCCACGCTGCCGGGTTCTGGCGGGATATATGGTGGCAGATGCACTGCCATTTTCCGCTGACACACCCACCGCGCTTCGAGATCGAGGCGGAAGTAGCCGGATCGCGCATCTACCGCTGGATGGAGGCGACATGGATGCTTCAGCAGCTTCCGGTGGCCGTGCTGCTTTGGGTCTTTGGCGGCTGGGCCTGGGTGCTCTGGGGCATCAGCCTGCAGATCTGGGTCTCGCTGACGGGCCACTGGCTGATCGGCCATTATGCGCACCACCGCGGCCACCAGGGCCGGCGCATCGCAGGCCTACCGGTGCAGGGCTATAACCTGCCGGGCCTGGGTCTGGTGACCTTTGGCGAGAACTGGCACGCCAATCACCACGCCTTTCCCCATTCGGCGCGGCTGGGCGTGGAACGCGGCCAGACCGACCCCGGTTTCTGGCTGATCAAGGCGCTTGAGGCCCTGGGCCTTGCCCGCGACATCCAATTGCCCGGTTCGCAGCCGCCCCGCGCGGGGCTCACCCGGGTCTGAGAATTCCCCGCCTCCGCCCCACTCTGGCCTGAATTGCGCGTCAGCCTGCCAAGCAAAACCAAGAGCAAAAGCAGAGCAGGCCCATGAAGCAGATCGCACAAGCCTTTGAGAATTTCGCCTTCAAGGCCTTCGATTTCAGCGGCCGCGCCACGCGGCTGGAATATTGGGCGGTGATCCCCGTGATCTGGGGCCTGATCATCTATCTGGCCATCGGTGACGTGCAGGAATTCTGGAGCTTCCTTTTGCGCCGCCAAGTGCCGCCGCTTAACCCGCTTTACTGGGACGCCATCGTTGTCTTTTTGCTGACCATCATTCCCAGGCTCAGTCTTACCGTGCGCCGCCTGCACGACGGCGGCAAAAGCGGGCGCTGGGCCAAGCTGCCCTACATCTGCCTGATCACCAGCATCTGGTTGGTGCTTGGCGTGGCCTCCGCCCTTCTGACGTCCAACATCGGACGGGGCGGCGGCGAGGCGCTGGCCGCGATGTCTGTCTTTGCAGTCTTTGCCTTTTCCAGCGTCGATTCCGCTTGGAGCGCGATTTTCGGAATGGTCGCGGTGCTCAACGCGATGGGCTGGGACGCCATCATCGCGATCCTGGCAGAGCTTTTTGGCATGGGCGAAAGCGTCAACATCAACCGCGGGATCGCATCGCCCTCTGGCGGGTTGAGCAGTGACCCGCTGGACGGCGGCACCGTCGGGCTGGTGATCGTGGTGATGATCGCCCTACCCTTCGTCACCGGCATGCTCCACCTGATGTTCATGCTCAATCCCGGGCTGCCAGAAGACCAGCAATACGGCCATCACAAGATCGCAGGCGCCACCCTGCGCCAGCGCGGGGAGATCTCGGAAAATCCCTTTGCCGGGTACAAGTACCTGCAGGAACGCTCCCCCGATGAGGAAGCGGCGCGCAAGCAGGCCGCCAAGGAGGAAGTGCGCGCGCTCTATCAGAGTCGCGTGCTGGGCCGGAGTTAACGGCTCCGACCCAAAGGCCGAGACAAGCACTACAAGCCTTCATGCGTCGTCCCGCGGGGTGGCGCAGATGCGCCGCCCCTTGGGGGCGGGACAGCGCAGCCCAACAGTGCCTGTTGGGCGGGTGCGCTGAAGAGTGCGAAGTGTCTCGGATTTTAGGAAATGCGATTTAGTAGCTGTACTCCGCGTAGATGCGGCTCAAATCCCCGCCCCAGACGCCGTGATAGGCCTCTAACAACTCATCCGCTGGGACTTTGCTGGTCTCTATGCTCTCTTTGAGCGCGTTGAGGAAATGCGTCTCATCCGGCACCAACCCGCCCGCACCGGCGCGCGCGCGTGCCTTGAGCCCGGCCTCGGAAATCTCCACCGCCACGCGCGCAACCTCGGCCATGTCGATGCCGGTCACCCGGGCCTGCAATCCGTCGATGGAAGCGGCCACGCGCAGCGCGTCGTGCTGCGCAGGCGTCCAAGCCTTGACCAAATCCCAGGCCGCATCCAGCGCCGTTTGGTCATACATCAGGCCCACCCAAAAGGCGGGCAAGGCGCAGAGCCTGCGCCAGGGGCCCCCGTCCGCGCCCCGCATTTCGATGAACTTCTTCATCCGCGCTTCGGGAAAGGCTGTCGTCAGATGATCGGCCCAATCGGACAGGGTCGGCGTCTCGCCGGGCAGGGCGGGCAGTTTGCCCTCTAGAAAATCGCGGAACGACATGCCCAGCGCGTCCACATAAGCGCCATCGCGGTAGACAAAATACATCGGCACATCGAGCGCATAATCGACCCAGCGCTCAAACCCGAAGCCATCCTCGAAAATGAAAGGCAGCGTGCCGGTGCGAGAGGCATCCAGATTGCGCCAGACCATGCTACGCAAGGATTTGTAGCCGTTGGGCCGCCCCTCAAAGAACGGAGAATTGGCGAAAAGCGCCGTGGCCACGGGTTGCAGCGCCACAGCCACGCGCATCTTCTTGACCATGTCGGCCTCTGACCCGAAATCGAGGTTAACCTGCACCGTGCATGTCCGCCGCATCATAACGCGGCCCATGGACCCCACACGCCCCATGTAGGCGTTCATGAGTTTGTAGCGGCCCTTGGGCATCAGATCCATGTCGTCATGGCCCCAAACGGGTGCGGCACCCAGGCCGATCCAGCCCACACCGATCTCATCGGCGACATCCTTGACCTCGCGCAGATGCGCGTTCACCTCATCGCAGGTCTCGTGAATGGTCTCCAGCGGCGCGCCTGACAGCTCCAACTGCCCGCCGGGCTCAAGCGATACATTCGCCCCGTCCTTTTCCAACCCGATAAGCTTGCCCTGCTCCTCCACCGGGTTCCAGCCGTGCCGATCCCGCAGCCCCTCCAGCATGACCCGGATGGATCGCTCCCCCTCATAGGGCAGCGGCTTGAGCGTGTCCTTGCAGTAGCCGAATTTCTCATGCTCGGTGCCGATGCGCCAATCCGCGGCGGGCTTGCAGCCATCCTCAAGGTACTGGGCAAGCTGGTCGCGATGCTCGATGGGGCCACCGCCGGACTGAGGAATGGACATGAAGGCTCTCCCGCTCGCGCGTACACAGAACCCTTTGGATGCGGCGATTTAGCAGGGGTGTCAATGGAGGGTGATGCCCCTTTCAGCCGCCGTCTGGCGTTGCCAGATCACAACCGGCTGATCCCGGGTGGCTTGCAGTTCCGCAAGCATCCTTTCGGTCTTGAGCCCCGGCAAGCTGGCGAAGGCATCAAAAAGAGCCTCCGCCCCCGCCGCATCCACGGGGATCAAAAGCGGCGGCTGCCCCGGTTGATCCAGGCGCCAGTGGGCCGGATGCGTCGCCCGCTCCAGGCTGAGCTGTTGGAGCTCTCTCAGCGCGATCGTGCCGCCTGACAGCGGCCCGAAATAGGTCACGCGCCCCTCGTCGACCTGTACCGCACCGACGCCGCCCTCGGGTCCGCGAAACCGCGCCCGCTGCACCCCCAGCCAGATGAGCCCCGCCCCTACGGCCAGCCCCGCATAGCCCGGCAGAACCATCAGCCGTCCCGGCCCCGCAACGAGCCAGAGGCCACCAAGCAGGAGGCCTGTGCCCACTAGAACCTCGCGCCAGCGCCAGAGCGCTGTCCGCGCTTCAGGTCGCAGAAAACTCAACGCAGCCCCTCTTCGTCTTCAAAGAAAATCGCCATGCGCACGTCAGCCCCAATCCCCACAGGCCTGCTGCCAAAGCGTCAACGCCGCCACCGCGGCGGTATCCGCGCGCAACACGCGCGGCCCCAGGCTGACCGCCTGCGCGGCCTCCAACCTCTGCAAACGTCCCCGCTCCACATCAGAAAACCCGCCTTCCGGCCCGATAAGCACCGCTGCGGGCGCTGCGAGGACAGCCGGAAGGCTAGACGCGCGCCCCGCCAGCGCCTCATCGCAAAACATCAGCGCCCGGCCCGTATCCCAGTCCCGCAAAAGCGCGTCGAACTTCACCGCCTCAGCGACCTCGGGCACGAAAGTGCCGCCGCATTGCTCTGCCGCCTCCACCGCATGGGCTTGCAACCGCGTGCGCTGTACCCGGCCCGCGTTCGTGAATTCCGTCATCACCGGCACAATTCGCGCCGCGCCCAGCTCCGCCGCTTTCTCCACGATGAAATCCGTGCGCGCTTTCTTTATCGGCGCAAAGCAGAGCCAGAGGTCCGGCAGCAGCCGCAGCGGTGCTGTCTGCGCGACACAGGCCAGCACCCCGCCCCGTTTGCCCGCCTCAACAACTTTGGCCTGCCACTCACCCTCCCGACCATTAAAGAGCAGCACTTCCGCGCCAACACCCTGACGCATCACGCCAAAAAGGTAATGCGCCTGATCGCGCGACAACGGAACCGATTGCCCCGCGCCCAGCGACTGATCTACATAGAGCCTGATACGTCCACCCATGAGGCCGATATATGCCCCCCTCGCCGCTTGCACCAGAAGGGTCGGTCGCTGACGCGCCGCCGGACAATTGGGTGGACCGCTTCGCGCCCGCAGCCACCCGGCCCTACCTGCGGCTGTCGCGCGCGGACCGGCCCATCGGCACCTGGCTATTGCTCTTGCCCTGCTGGTGGGGGCTCGCGCTGGCGATGGTCTATGACCAAAGCCCACGTTGGGAAGACGCCTGGATTTTCATCGGCTGCGGCCTGGGCGCGTTTCTCATGCGCGGCGCGGGCTGCACCTGGAACGACATCACCGACCGCGACTTTGACGGCCGCGTGGCGCGCACGGCCTCGCGGCCCATCCCGTCAGGACAAGTCACTGTGCGGCAAGCGCTGATCTGGATGGTTGCACAGGCGCTGCTGGCCGCCTGCATCCTGTTCACTTTCAACTGGGCAGCCGTGTCGCTCGGCGTACTCTCGCTGCTGCTGGTGACGGTCTATCCCTTCGCCAAACGCTTTACCTGGTGGCCGCAGGTCTTCCTCGGGCTCGCCTTCAACTGGGGCGCGCTGTTGGCCTGGACCGCGCATACCGGCAGTCTGGGCGCACCCGCCGTGCTGCTCTACGCCGCGGGCATCGCCTGGACGCTCTTTTACGATACCATCTATGCCCATCAGGACACCGAAGATGACGCGCTGATCGGCGTGAAATCCACCGCGCGCCTTTTTGGCAAGAACACCCCCGACTGGCTGCGGCGGTTTCTGATGCTGACAGTGGGCCTGATGGGCCTTGCGGTGATCTTTGCCGCCCAGCCGCAGGCTTCGGTGATGGCCATGGCTTTGGCCCTTGCCGGACCCTGGGCCATGGGCTGGCACATGGCCTGGCAGCTGCGGGGCCTGGACATCGACAATCCGGAAAAGTGCCTGCAATTGTTTCGCGTCAACCGCGACACCGGCATGATCCCGCTGCTCTTTTTCGGGCTGGCTTTGCTGGTATGATTGCACCCGGTCCGAGCACCGCCTAAAACACAAGCGAGAGAGACAAAAAACAGGCAGACGATGCGCCTTTCCGCCCTGCTGACGATCACAATGACCTTCGCCGCGGCTGCTGTGGTGTCTCTTGTCGCGGCCAATTTCTCCGTCAAGCTGATTGAAGAAAGCTCTGAAATCGGTGTGCGCGACGCGCTCGACAACCAAGGCATGACCTGGGCGGAGGTGCAGGCCGATGGCCTACAGGTCACGCTGGCTGGTATCGCCCCGACCGAGGCCGTCAGGTTCCGGGCGCTGACCACCGCAGGCACCGTGGTGGATGCCGCCCGTGTGATCGACGAGATGGAAGTTGAAGCCCAAGCTGCCATCGCGCCACCGCGGTTCTCGGTGGAGATGCTGCGCAACGACGGCGGGGTGTCTGTCATTGGGCTCATCCCCACCTCCACCGACCGCGATGCCACTATCGCCAGCTTTACTGCCATGGTCGACGTTGAAAACGTGACAGACCTGCTTGAGACCGCCGACTATGCAGAGCCCGACAAATGGCAATTGGCGCTGGATTTTGCGGTGAACGCGATGGCGCTCCTTCCCCGCTCCAAGATTTCGGTCGAGGCGGGCAAGGTCACGATCTCCGCCATCGCCGACAGCCAGATCGCCAAGCAGACGTTGGAACGCCGGGTGCGCCAGAACGCGCCCCGCGATCTGCAGGTGATCATCGACATTGCCGCCCCGCGCCCCGTGATCACGCCTTTCACGCTGCGGTTCGAAATCAACGAAGCAGGGGCAGGCTTTGACGCCTGCTCGGCTGATAATGAGCGCACGCGCACCCAAATCCTGCAGGCCGCTTTCGCCGCGGGCGCCACCGGCGATCTGCGCTGCACCATCGGGATGGGCGTGCCCTCCCCCCAGTGGGCCACAGCCGTAGGCCGGGCGATCCGCGCCGTGGGCGAATTGGGCGCAGGCTCCGTCAGCTTTGCGGATGCCGATGTCACGCTTCTGGCAGCAGCAGGCACAGATCAGGCGCTCTTTGACCGCGTGGTCGGAGAGTTGGAGACCAGCCTGCCGGATGTCTTTGCACTCAATGCCCAGCTGCCCAAGGCCGCCGACCCCAACGCAGGCCCGGCTGAATTCTCCGCCACCCTGAGCCCTGAAGGACAGGTACAACTGCGCGGCCGCATGGAAAGCGCCACCGCCCGCGATCTGGCCGACAGCTACGCCAAGGCGCGCTTTGGCTCTGACGTGGTCTATACCGCCACGCGCATCGCAGAGGACCTGCCCGCCACTTGGTCCCCCCGCGTCCTGGCGGGACTTGAGGCGCTCTCACAGCTCACCAATGGCGTACTGCGCGTGACGGAGGAGGAGCTTACGATCACGGGCGATACCGGCAACATCGACGCCAGCACGGAAATCGCCGCCCTTCTGGCCGGCAAGCTGGGCGAAGGGGCGGCCTATGACATCGACGTCACCTACCGCGAAAAGCTTGACCCCGTGCTGGGCCTACCCACGCCCGACGAATGCGAAGCGGAGATTGCGGAGATCCTAACTGTTGGCAAGATCACCTTTGAGCCGGGCTCTGCCACCATTGACGCCTCGTCTCTGGGCACGGTGGACGACATCGCCGAAGTGCTCAAACGCTGCGGCGCCATCCCGTTGGAAATCAAGGGCTTCACCGACAGCCAGGGCCGCGAAAGCATGAACCTTGCCCTGTCGCAGTCCCGCGCGGATTCCGTTCTCAACGAGTTGCGCGCGCGCCGGGTGCTCACAGGGTCCTTCGTGGCCAATGGCTACGGCGAGGCGAACCCCATCGCGGACAACGACACCGAGGAGGGGCGCGAGGCAAACCGCCGGATCGAATTCCGCCTACTGCGGCCAGACACCGTTGCGGAACGCGATGAAACAACGCTGGAAACCGTGGCGCAATCGGGTGATACAGAGGCCAGCGACGGGGATGAGGAAACATCAGATGAGCAGAACTGAATTCGTCCTCGCCACAGCGATCATTCTCTTTGTGGCCTTCTGCCTCGGCTGGTTCGCCAACTGGCTGCTGCACCGCTTCACCCGGGTCGCCGCTGGCGACGTGGCAGAGCTTGACCGGATGAGCCAGGAACTGCACGAGGCCGAAGAAACGCGCGATCAGGCCATCACGTACCTGCAGCAGCGCGAGGCGGAGCTGACCAATCAGTTGAGCCAGACCGAAGCCGAATTGCGCGCCGCGATGGACGGTCTGCGCGACGCCCGCCACGAGGCGGAAGAGCTGCGCGCCCGCCTTGAAGGCCAAAACGCCATCTAGGGCAGGCAATCTGCCCAAATTTGTTGCTGCATGGTGGGCAGATTGCCCAGCCTACCAACGCGTCAAAGCGTCTTCATCCGCCTCGGTCGCCGCAACCCACTGCGCGCCCTCCGCCGTGATCTCCCGCTTCCAGAAGGGCGCCCGGGATTTGAGGTAATCCATCAGATATTCGGCCCCCTCAAAAGCGCTTTTCCGATGCCGGGCGGACGTGGCGACCATCATGATCGTCTCCCCGAGACGCAACTGCCCGTAGCGGTGAATGATCCACACATCGCCCAGCCCAAAACGAGTGAGAGCGCGCTGCGCAATTTCCGCCAGCGCGGTCTCGGTCATGCCGGGATAATGCTCAATCTCCATCGCCTCCAGCGGCGCTTGAGGGGTATCGCGCACCACCCCCGAAAAGGTCACGACAGCGCCTATGCCACCCTGCGCCAGGGAAAAGGCCGCGACCTCTTGGCCGAGATCAAAAGCCGCTTGCTGCACCTCGATGCGGATGATCTAGCCCCCCGTCATCGGTGGAAAGAACGCCACCTCTGTTACACCTTCCAAGGGCGCATCAAAATCGGCCAGAACCTGGTCCACCGCCACGCGCAGGGCCGTGACATCCGCAAAAGCGGCCGCGTAGCGCGGCTCGCGCGCGCGCAACTCCTCAACCAAGTCCGCCACTGTAGCGGCCTCGGTCCGAACCTCCTCGCGCGGTACGCCGATGCGCTCTCTGACCCAGGCGAAATACACCACCTGCATCAGCGGTCATCCCTCAGATGCGGCAACGCTTTGATAAGGTAGTCCACGCCTGTCATCGCGGTCAGGGCGGCTGCCAACCACAACAGCCACAGGCCTACCTGCCCCGACCAATTCATGCCGAAGTATTTCCACTGCAAGCCAAGCAGATCCTCTTCCTCCCCGGTCAGAATGGCCGCGATCATCTCGTCATCCATGCCAAACACCGACATGCCCAGATAATGCTCGAAAACCCCCTGGCTGAAAAGCACTGCGATGGCGATCATCTGGCAGGTCGTCTTCCACTTGGCCAGCGCCGTCACCTTCAAGGTCCCGGCCACATCACCCAGAAATTCCCGCAAGCCGGACACAAAAACCTCTCTGAACATGATCACCGTGGCGGGCAGCACCAGCCAGGGCGACCAGCTGGAGAACCCGATGATCACCATCAGCGCGATCACCACCATCGCCTTGTCCGCAATTGGATCCAGCATCGCGCCCAGCTTGGTCTCCTGCTTCCAGGCGCGCGCCAGATAGCCGTCAAACCAGTCGGTGATCGCCGCGCCCAAAAAAAGCGTGACGGCAAAGAGATCGGCGTAGGGCCGCGTGAAATAGAGAAACATCACCGCAACCATCGGCGCCGCAAGCAGCCGCAAGAGCGTCAGGATATTGGGAAGGTTCCAGGTCACGCGCAAACCCTACATCGCGCTACACCCAGACAAAAGCGCCAACTCTTTCCCTTTTTCTGGCTGAAAATATCCCGGAGCGCGAGGCAGAGCCTCGCAAACGATTTGGCGGAGCCAAATCAATAAAATCGAACGCGGCGCAGCCGCTCTTCCAGATCAACGGCCCTCGTTGAAATAGCCGTATATCGTCTCGGCCAGGTTGTCGCTCACACCTTCCACAGCCTTCAGATCGCTCAAGTTCGCTCGGCTCACCGCCTTTGCCGACCCGAAATGCGCAAGCAGCGCGCGCTTGCGCGTGGCCCCCACGCCCGGCACGTCATCCAGCGGCGTGGCCCCCACCGCTTTTGCGCGCTTGGCCCGGTGGGTGCCGATGGCGAACCGATGCGCCTCATCCCGCAGGCGCTGCACGAAATAGAGCACCGGATCGTTGTGCCGCAGCGCCATGGGGCGCTTGCCCGTTCGGTGGAACTCCTCTTTGCCCGCATCCCGGTCCAGCCCCTTGGCCACGCCTACCATTGGGATGTCCTCCACCCCGTATTCGGCCATGATCTCCCGCACAGCAGAGACCTGGCCCGCGCCCCCGTCAATGAGCAGCAGATCGGGCCAATGCCCCTCCTTGCGCTCAGGGTCTTCTTTGATCAGCCGCTTGAAACGGCGCGTCAGCACCTCTTTCATCATGCCAAAGTCATCGCCTGGCGTCAGCTCTTCGCCCTTGATATTGAACTTGCGGTACTGGTTCTTCATCAGACCCTCGGGGCCCGCCACGATCATCGCGCCCACCGCGAAAGCGCCCTGGATGTGGGAGTTGTCATAGACCTCGATCCGCTCGGGGGGCCGGGGCAGATCGAAGGCCTCCGCCAGCCCCTTCAACAGCCGCGCCTGCGTGGCGCTCTCAGACATCTTGCGCGCCAGGCTCTCGCGCGCGTTGCGCAGCGCGCTGTCGATGAGCTCTGCCTTCTCGCCCCGCTGCGGCACAAGCAATTCCACCTTGCGGCCCAGCTTGCCGGTCAAGGCCTCGGCCATGAGATCGGGGTTTTCCAGATCGTTGGACAACAGCAGCTGCCGGGGCGGCTCCCGCGTGTCATAGAACTGGCCTACAAAAGCCTCCAGCACCTCGGCGGCATCCACATCCGCGCCGACGCGGGGGTAGTAATCCTTGTTGCCCCAGTTCTGCCCGGCGCGGATAAAGAAAACCTGCACACAAGCCTGCCCGTTTTCCATGTGCAGCGCGATGATATCCGCCTCTTTCACGTTCTGCGGATTGATCCCCTGCGCCGTCTGCACCATCGTCAACGCCTTGATCCGGTCACGCAGGGCCGCCGCGCGCTCAAACTCCATCGCCTCGGACGCCGCTTGCATCTGCTGGGCCAGCTGCGCCTGCACCTTGGAGGTCTTGCCCTTCAGAAACTCATCCGCCTCCGCCACCAGCTTGGCGTAATCCTCTGGGCTGATCTTGCCGCCGCAAGGACCCGCGCAACGCTTCATATGGTAGTTGAGGCAAGGCCTGTCGCCCGCCTCCACCTCTCGATCCGAGCAGGTGCGCAGCAAAAAGACCTTCTGCAACGTGTTGAGCGTGCGGTTCACGGCTCCCGCACTGGCGAATGGCCCGTAGTAACGTCCTTTGCGCGTCTTCGCCCCACGGTGCTTTTCCAGCCGGGGAAAGTCATGCTCGGAGCTGATGAAGATGTAGGGAAAGCTCTTATCATCCCGCAGCAGCACGTTGTATTTGGGCTTGAGCTGCTTGATCAGGTTCTGCTCCAGCAGGAGCGCCTCGGTCTCCGTGCGGGTGGTCAGGAACATCATGGACGCGGTCTGCGCGATCATCCGCGCGATGCGCGGCGTGTGACCCGTGGGCCGGGAATAGGAACTGACCCGGGCTTTGAGATTGCGCGCCTTGCCGACGTAGAGAACGCGGCTTTCAGAATCGAGCATCCGGTAAACGCCCGGCGAGGTATCGAGCGTTTTCAGATAATCGCCGATCACCTCGTGACCCGCTCTGGGAGTGTATGATTCGCTAGACACGGTGCTCTGATTCGTTGCCTTTGCTGCCTTTATGCGGGTCCTTATTCAACACTTAACATGTCCACCATTCCTGTGGATAACTCTGTTGCTAACTTCCCGGCTTTTGGAAATTATCGTTGTTTTCGACCCCTTTCCACGATTTGCATAAAATTTAATCGGTCAGGTACCCCACTGTTTTTAAACGAAAGTTTTTCACCCCATTTACAAAGCATTGAAACTAATGGGCTTTCTGTCACATTTCCGTAACGTCAAGAATTCCCGTGCAAAACTTTTCGCGGCATCGCGGCAATCGGATCAACCGTCCCCGATGATATCGGGTGTCTGCCAGCCCAGATGCTGGCCCCCGTCCGTGCACAGAAGTTGGCCCGTCACGCCCGGTGAGTCGAGAAAGTACCCCAACGCGCCGGTGATATCCTCGGGGTTCGATCCGCGTTCCAGAATGGTCCGGCTGCGCTGCAAAGCGTAGCTTTCCGCCTCCTGCCCCGCCGCCTTCAGCGTGGGCCCAGGCCCGATGGCATTCACCCGGATGGCAGGTGCCAGCGCTTGCGCGGTGGTGCGGGTCATTGCCCACAGACCCATTTTGGCAATCGTATAGGTCATGAACTCCGGCGTGAGCTTGCGCACCCGCTGGTCGATGAGGTTCACGATTAGCCCTACCGCACGCGGCTCTCCTCGTTCATCGGTCTCAGGCACCAGCTTTTGAGCGGCCATCGCTTGCGTCAGCACAAAGGGCGCGCGCAGGTTGCTGTCAAAATGACGGTCCCAGCTTTCGCGCGTGGCGGAGCCGACCGAGTCCCACTCAAAGATAGAGGCGTTGTTCACCAGGCACTTCACCGGCCCGCCCAGCGCCTCTGAGGCGGCAGGCAGCAACCGGTGCATGTCCGCCTCGTCCAGCAGATCGGCCTGCACGGCAACTGCCTTGCGGCCCATGCCCTCGATCTCCGCCACGACATCACGAGCGCCCGTCTCAGACGTGGCGTAGTGCGCCGCCACATCATAGCCCCGCGACCCGAGATAAAGCGCCATTGCGCGCCCCAGCCGGGCGCCTGCGCCGGTTACCAATGCAATGCTCAAAGCGGCCCCCTCAGATCAGCACGACTGTCAGATAGGCGACATATAGGGCCGACAGGACGATCCCCCAGACCCTGGTGAGATCCCGGCCCAGAAAGACGAAGGGGATGAGGATCAGCGATGCGCCCAGCATCACCCAGAGGTCGAATTGCAAGAATGCAGGGTCGACCGGGATTGGGGCTACGAGGCTGGCAATACCGATGATCGCAAGAAGGTTGAACATGTTCGACCCGATCACATTGCCCAGCGCCACGTCCGCCTGCCGCCGCAGCGCGGCCATCACGGTCGTTGCAAGCTCCGGCAACGAGGTGCCAATGGCCACCACGGTGAGGCCGATGACGGTATCGCTGACGCCCCAGACCTTGGCGATGACAATCGCATTGTCCACCAAGAGATCCGCGCCCACCGGCAATCCGATAAGCCCCAGCACAAGAAAGACGCCGAGCTGCCAGCCGGGCATGGAGGGGTCTGCGCCTTCCGGCTCTTCTTCGTCCTCGTCTTCCCCGGCCTTCGCTTCGTTTCGGTGCGCGCGCGCGTCGCGAAAGGCGTCTGCCAACACCAGCGCCAGCGCACCGAGCAGAACAACCGCTGCGATCCAATCGAAAACGCCCCGGAAGGCCAGCGCGATGAAGAGCAGGGAGGCGGCAATCATGAAATTGTAGGTCCGCCGTGTCTCACATTCGGAGGTGTGCATGACCGCCAGCAGCGCGGGCACGCCGAGCACCAGCAGGATATTGGCGGTATTCGACCCCACCACGTTGCCAAGTGCGATCCCCGGTGCATCATCCAGCGCGGCCTTGATCGCGATCAAAAGCTCAGGCGCTGAGGTTCCGAAGGCCACGATGGTCAGGCTCACGATCAGCGCGGGCACGCCCAGGCGCAATGACAGGTTCACCGCCCCTTTTACCAGCGCGTCGCCTGCCAGCAGTAGGATCACCAGCCCCAGTATCAAAAGCGCCCAAGCCGTCAGCATCACGCGGTGCCTCCGCATTTGCAGGGGCCTTTGCCGATGCGGTAGCGCCCGCACTGCCCGCACTTCGCCTGCTTCAGGCGCTTGCCACCGATCCAGTGCATCTTGCCGAAAATTCCAAGCACCGCGACGACCGCCAGAAACAGCAGGACGATCTTTGAGATCACAGGCCGAACCGCGCGAAAGCCGCACGCTCTTCGATGCCTTGCACCGCGTCTTCCACCACCTGTAAGCCAAAGCGCGACAAGAACCCCTTGCGCACCCCGTAGCGCCGCAGCCGCACTTTGTCGCCGTAGCGGTCTTTGAGCACGGGCATCATGTGGCCGATCCCGTCGATCAACCCCAGTTCCGCGGCACGCTTGGACAACCACACCTCGCCCGTGAAGAGGTCCTCACCCTCCGCCAGCTTGGCACCGCGCCGGTCTTTCACATGGTCGATGAAGTTGACGTGGATGTCATCCAAGAGCCGCTTGAGCCGTGCCACATCCTCTTCCTTTTCGGGCCGGAAGGGATCGTTCATGCTTTTTGATTTGCCAGCCGTATAGACCCGCCGCTCCACGCCGTAATTCTTGATCAGCTTATGCGCACCGAAGGAGGCGGAGATGACGCCGATGGAGCCCACAACGGAGCTTGGATCGCCGTAAATCTCATCCGCTGCCGCCGCCAGCCAGTACCCGCCGGAGGCCGCGACGTCTTCCACGAAGGCCAGCACCGGCACTTCCTTTTCTGCCGCTAGCCGCCGGATGCGCGCGCCAATGAGAGAGGATTGCACCGGGCTGCCGCCGGGCGAATTGATCTGCAACGCGACGGCATCAGGCTTGCCCTTGGCAAAGGCTTTTTCCAGCACCGGGCCAAGGGCCGTGTCGTTCAACGTCGCGCGTCCCTGGCCACCGATGACGCCAGACAGGCGCACAACGGCCACGGTGGGCTGGGTTTTTCGGAAGGGCAGCCAATTCATCATCAGCCCCATGTAGAGTGCGGGGTGGGTGCAAACAAGGCGGGCCTACTCCCGGATGCGCCAACCGGTGCGGAATATCCACCAGATCACCGCAAGGCAGGCCAGCATGAAGACCCCGATAGCGAGCAGGCTGGTCACCACGGGAACATCCGCAGTGTCAAAGAACGCCCAGCGAAAGCCGGAGATGAGATAGACCACAGGGTTAAAGAGCGACACCGTCTGCCAGAAGGGCGGCAGCATCGTGATGGAATAAAACGACCCGCCCAGAAAGACGAGCGGCGTGATCAGCAGAAGCGGGATGATCTGCAATTGTTCGAAATTCCCCGCCCAGATCCCCAGAATGAACCCAAAGAGCGCGAAACTGATCGTGGTCAGCACCAGAAAGGCGAGCATCGCGACGGGATGCGCGATGGTGATGTCGACAAAGAAAAAGGAGGTACCGAGGATGATCACGCCAATAATGAGCGCCTTGGTCGCCGCCGCCCCAACGTAGCCGATCACGATCTCGATGAAAGAGATGGGCGCGGTCAGAAGCTCAAAGAACGTGCCGATGAACTTGGGAAAGTAGATGCCGAAGCTGGCGTTGGAAATCGCCTGTGTAATCACCGTAAGCATGATCAGCCCCGGCACGATGAAGGCGCCATAGCTCACGCCTTCGACCTCCTGGATGCGGCTGCCGATGGCGGCACCGAAGACCACGAAGTAGAGCGAGGTGGAGATGACGGGCGCGGCAAAGCTCTGCGCCAGCGTGCGGAAAAAACGCAGCATCTCGTAAATGTAGATCGCGCGGATGGCTGTGAGGTTCATGCCGCGTCCTCGTTCACCAGCCCAACAAAGATATCCTCCAGCGACGATTGGCTGGTGGACACATCGCGTAGCACCAGTCCCGCATCCGCAAGTCCGGACAAAAGCTTTGTGATGCCCGTGCGCTTGGCCCGGGTGTCGTATGTGTAGATCAGGCTGCAACCGTCCTCAGACAGGCTCAGCGCGTCCGATGCGAGGCTGTCGGGGATCCGCTCGATCCGGTCGGCCAGATGCACTTGCAGCCGCTTTTGGCCCATCCGCTGCATCAGCTTGTCCTTTTCCTCCACCAGCAGCAACTCTCCTTGCGCGATCACGCCCACGCGGTCGGCGATGGCCTCCGCCTCTTCGATATAGTGGGTCGTCAGGATGATGGTCACGCCAGCGGCTTTGAGCCCCGCCACGACCTCCCACATGTCGCGGCGCAGCTCCACATCCACTCCCGCCGTGGGTTCATCTAGAAACAGCACGCGCGGGTCATGGGCCAGCGCCTTGGCAATCAGCACGCGCCGCTTCATGCCGCCAGACAGTGCGCGCGTCTGGGTGTCGCGCTTGTCCCAGAGCGAGAGCTGTTTGAGCACCTTCTTCACCGCCGCGTCATTGCGCGGCTTGCCGTGCAGGCCACGGGAAAAGCGCACGGTATTGGCCACCTTTTCAAAAGGTTCGAGGCTGATTTCCTGTGGGACCAGACCGATCAGCCGACGCGCTGCGCGAAAGTCCTGCAGGATGTCGTGCCCGCCCACGGTGACCTTGCCCGACGTCGGTGTGATCATCCCGCAGACGGTTGAGATCAGCGTCGTCTTGCCCGCGCCGTTGGGGCCCAGCAGCGCCAGGATTTCGCCCTCTCTTATGCTCAGATCCACCCCCTTCAGCGCTTCGAAACCGCCCTTGTAGGATTTTCTCAGCTTTTCGATGCGGACGATGTCGTTTGGGGGAGCGTGCGGGGCGGGATCAGTCATAGGGCGCGGCCTTCAAGGTTTCAGGCAAACCTAGCGCGCTTGGACAAAAGGAAACAGAGCCCGTGAGCAGGGCGGCTTCTGGGTCATCGCTGCCGTAGCCGGTCGCGCAGCCGCTGCCATGCACCCGGCGCCAGAACGAAGCTCAACCCGAAGCCACAGAAAAACCCCGCAAGCTCCGCCACCCATTGCCAGCTTGCCCCAAAAAGGATCCCCCAGATCAGCTGCACCGCCATCAGCAAACCGATAAGCGCAAAGGCGCGCGCCTGCGGCTCTCCCGCAGCGCCCAGATTGCGCCACAGGATGAAAGAATACCCGCCGATGAGCCCGTAGACGGAAGGGAAGCCCCCGATCAGCCAGCCGATATCGCTCAGCAGCAGCGCATAGATCACCGCGCCGCCGATGCCTGACACAACGAAGATGACAGCGAAGGCGATCTGGCCCATGGCTTCGGCCACCAACTTGCCCAGCGCCAGCAGCAAAACCATCGCAAAGACGGCGTGGGTGAAGCCCTGAAAGACGAATGGATAGGTCAGAAGCCGCTTCAGGTGGGTCAGCTGCCAATTCCCGGTCTGCGCCATCCAATCGAGCACGCTGGCGGTGAAGCCATATTCGCGCACCAGCGCCAGCCGCCAGCCGATGGCCTCCGGCCCGCCGATGAGGCCCGCAGCGCCCAAGGACAGCGCCGCCTCGATGCCTGCCATGGCCAGAAACACCAGCACGACCAGGGGCGGCAGGGGGTTCACGGGCGGCTGCAGATCGGGGTTGGACATGGGCGCTCCTTGACGTCTGACTGCCCCCTGAGTAGAGCCAAGCACGCGATCTTGCCAGCCCGGAGACCCCCCATGTCAGAGCCGTCTTTCACCCCCCGCGTGTTTTCGGGGATCCAGCCCTCGGGCGGGCTGACGCTGGGCAATTACCTGGGCGCGATCAAGCGGTTTGTGCAGATGCAGGAGGAGGATTTTGAGACCGTCTACTGCATGGTCGACCTGCATGCGATCACGGCGAAACTGCTGGATCCGCGCGACCTGGCGCATAACACCCGGGAGCTGGCTGCAGGGTTCATCGCCTCCGGGCTCACGCCTGACAAATCCATCCTGATCAACCAGTCCCAGGTGCCCGAACACGCGCAGCTGGGCTGGATTTTCAACTGCGTGGCGCGCATGGGCTGGATGAGCCGGATGACCCAGTTCAAGGACAAGGCGGGCAAGAACGCCGAAAACGTCTCGCTGGGCCTTTTCGGCTATCCCGCGCTGATGGCCGCCGACATCCTCATCTATCATGCCACCCATGTACCCGTGGGCGAGGACCAAAAACAGCATCTGGAGCTGACCCGCGACATCGCGGCCAAGTTCAACCACGACTACGGGGTGGACTTCTTTCCGATCACCGAGCCGGTGATCGAGGGCGAGGCCACGCGGGTGATGAGCCTGCGGGATGGCTCCAAAAAGATGTCGAAATCCGACCCCTCGGACGCCTCGCGCATCAACATGACCGACGACGCCGATGCCATCGCCAAAAAGATCCGCAAGGCCAAGACCGACCCCGATGCGCTGCCATCGGAGGTGGCGGGCCTCGCAGACCGGCCAGAGGCACGCAACCTCGTGAGCATCTATGCCGCTTTGGGCGATCAGAGCATGGAAGACGCGCTGCGAGAGGTGGGCGGGATGCAGTTCGGCGCGTTCAAGCCGCAGCTGGCCGATCTGGCGGTGGAGAAGCTCGCGCCGATCTCAACCGAGATGGCCCGGCTCATGGCCGAACCGGATGAAATCGACCGCATCCTGGCGCGTGGTGCGGAACAGGCCCGCGCGATCACCGCGCCGATCCTCAAGCGCACCTACGAGATCATCGGCATGGTCGGCGCCTGATCGCGCACGGACAACCTGCAACACAGGGCACCGCGACCCTCAAATCGTCCTCGCATCCGCGCACACCGGCTCTGCGCAAATGCCCCTTTGCCCGCCACCCGCGCCAGTCCATTTGAGGGTCAAAGGAGCACGCCATGCCGCATCCAACCGTCGGACACGTTCACTTGAGGGTCGCAGACCTCGATCGCGCCATCGCGTTCTACCGGGATATATTGGGTTTTGAGATCACCCAGCGCTTCGGCAGCAAGGCTGCTTTCCTAAGCGCGGGTGGCTATCACCACCACATCGGGCTCAACACCTGGGACAGCGCGGGCGCCACACCGCCGCCGCCTGGTCATACCGGGCTCTACCATACGGCCTTTCTCTATCCGGATCGCGAAAGTCTCGGCGCGGTGATCAAACGTGTGCTGGATGCGGGGCTGGCGCTTGACGGGGCCGCAGATCACGGCGTGAGCGAGGCGGTTTACCTGCGCGACCCCGACGGCAACGGCGTGGAGCTTTACCGGGACCGGGCGGCGCAGGAGTGGCCACGCGATGCGCAGGGCACGCTGAAGATGGTCAACGCACCGCTGGACGTGGCGGCATTGGTCGCCGAGGCCGAAGTACTGT
>JBCCPS010000027.1:0-36811 GCA_039024775.1 Pseudomonadota bacterium | reverse complement strand
GTGACAAGCTGGTGAACGACAAGAACTTCGAGATCGTCGTGCCGCTCTACTCCCGCCTCATGGCCAAGGGTGCGGGCGAAAACGTGAAGGGCATCTTCGGTTCCACCAACTGGCACTGGTCGCTGCCCGATGAGGGCACCAAGGCCTTTGTGAAGTCCTTTGGTGAAAAGTACGGCTTCCCGCCCAGCCAGGCGGCGCACACCTGCTACGTGCAGGCGCTGCTCTATGCGGACGCGGTCCAGCGTGCAGGTTCCTTCAACCCCTGCGCGGTAGGCGAAGCGCTCAAGGACTTCGAGTTCGACGGCATGGGCAACGGCAAGACGCTCTACCGGGGCGACGACCACCAGTGCTTCAAAGACGTGCTCGTGGTGAAGGGGAAAGAGAACCCCACGTCCGAGTTCGACCTGCTGGAGATCGTTGAGATCACGCCGGTTGAGCAGGTCACCTACGACGCCTCCATCTTTGGCGGCTCGCTGGGTGAGTGCAACCCGGGCGCCTAAATACGCCCCTGCCCCGGACCTGTCCCGGGGCTTCCAAGTCACATGACCCGTCAGGGCGGCCCTTGCTGTCGCCCTGACCCACCCGCGCGCCGTTTCGGCCCGCGCAGCTCCATCGAGGTGGGACCATGGACGCAATCGTTCTTCAAATTCTCAACGGTCTGGACAAAGGATCGGCCTACGCGCTGATCGCTCTTGGCCTGACGCTGATCTTTGGCACGCTGGGTGTGGTGAATTTCGCCCACGGCGCGCTGTTCATGATCGGCGCCTTTTGCGCGGTGACCTTCAGCCGCATCATCTCTATCAGTCGCGAGACGATTGATGAGACGCGCACGGACTTCCTGGGTAACCCGCTCAAGGTGGACATCCCTTACGTCTACGACTGGTTTGGCCAACCTATGGGTGAGGCCATTATCGATTGGTCCGTGCCCCTTGCGATCCTGTTCACGATCCCGGTGATGATCGCCATCGGCTTCATCATGGAGCGCGGGCTGATCAAGCACTTCTACAAGCGCCCCCACGCCGACCAGATCCTCGTGACCTTTGGTCTCGCGATCGTGCTGCAGGAGATCATCAAGTATTTCTACGGCGCCAACCCGATCCCCACCCCTGCCCCCGATGCGTTCGCAGGCTCCTTCGATTTCGGCGCCATGCTGGGCTTTGATCCCAACACGATCATCTACCCCTACTGGCGGCTGGTCTACTTCGCCTTCGCGGCCCTGATTATCGGCGCGGTCTTTGCGTTTTTGCAGTTCACGACCTTCGGCATGGTGGTGCGCGCAGGCATGGCAGACCGGGAAACTGTGGGCCTGCTGGGCATCGACATCGACAAGCGCTTTACCATCATGTTCGGCATCGCCGCCGCAGTGGCGGGGCTTGCCGGGGTCATGTACGCGCCCATCATCTCGCCCAACTACCACATGGGCATGGACTTCCTCGTGCTCAGCTTCGTGGTGGTCGTCGTGGGCGGCATGGGCTCCTTGCCCGGTGCCGTGCTCGCCGGGTTCCTCTTGGGCGTGTTGGAGAGCTTTGCCTCCATGGCCGTCGTGCTCGAATTCCTGCCGGGGATCAATCAGATCATCATCTACCTGGTGGCGATCATCATTCTGCTGACACGTCCGCGTGGCCTGATGGGCCGCAAAGGCGTGATGGAGGATTAAGCCATGCTTGGACTGAACAAAAAAGACGGGATGCTGCTGGTTATCGTGGCCATCCTCTGCCTCTTCGCGCCCTTCCTGTTGAACCCCTTCCCCGAGAACTCGGCGATGGCGCAGTTCAACGCGGGCTATCCCGACCTGATGCAGCGGCTGGTGATCTTTGGCATCTTCGCCATCGGGTTCAACATCCTCTTCGGGCTGACGGGCTACCTCAGCTTTGGCCACGCGGCCTTCCTTGGCGTGGGGTCCTACGCCGCGATCTGGATGATGAAGCTGCTGACGATGAACGTGATCCCCGCGATCCTCATATCCGTGGTGGTCGCAGGCTTCTTCAGCCTCATCGTTGGCTACATCTCTCTGCGGCGGTCAGGCATCTACTTTTCGATCCTGACGCTGGCCTTTGCGCAGATGTCTTACGCGCTGGCCTACTCCGTGCTCACGCCCATCACCGGCGGTGAGACCGGCCTGCAGCCAAAGTACACCGACCCGCGTATCCTCGATGCGGCCCTTGAGGGCGGCGAGACGCCGCGCGCAAACCTCTTTGGGTTGGAGATGGGCGCAAGCTCTGAACTGACCATGGGCGCATGGGTCTTTACCTTCAATGCGGGCTACTACATCGCGGCCATCGTGATGCTGGTTGCCTTCTATCTGTCGATCCGCATCTTCCGCTCGCCCTTTGGCATCATGCTGCGGGCGGTGAAATCCAACCAGCAGCGGATGAACTACACCGGGCTCAACTCTAAGCCCTACACGCTCGCGGCGTTCGTCATCTCCGGCATGTATGCCGGTCTGGCGGGTGGCCTTTTGGTCGCGATGGACACGCAGGTGGGTGCAGAGCGGATGTTCTGGACAGCCTCGGGTGAGGTCGTGTTGATGACCATCCTGGGCGGTGCGGGCACCCTAATCGGGCCCGTGCTCGGCGCGGGGTTCATCAAGTACATGGAAAACATCGTCTCCAAAATCAACAAGGGCATCCTGGAGGGCTGGTTCTCCTTCCTGCCGGACGGCATGGCCGACTTCATGGTCACCATCGTCTATCCCTTTATCGGCAAGGGATGGCACCTGACCTTGGGCATCATGTTCATGGCCGTGGTGATCTTCCTGCCCGGTGGCCTGGTGCAGGGCGGCCAGAAGGTCGCCGCGCTCTTCCGCCGCAAGGAAAAGTCCGGCGCGGAAGCCACCCAAAAATCCAACACGCCAGCCGAGTAAGGAGCGAAATCATGGGTATCCTTGAAGTCAAAAACGTCGGCAAGCGCTTTGGCGGGTTGCAAGCGCTGGGGGATGTGAACCTCTCTGTCGCCGAGAACTCCGTGCATGCCATCATCGGCCCCAACGGAGCGGGCAAATCCACCCTGCTCAACTGCTTTGTGGGCAAGCTCATCCCCGACACCGGCTCTGTCATGTTCGATGGCCAGTCGGTGCTGGGGCGCAAGCCTTATGAGATCAACCAGATGGGCATCTCCCGCGTGTTCCAGACCCCCGAGATCTTCGGGGATCTGACGGTGATGGAAAACATGCTGATCCCCTGCTTTGCCAAGCGCGACGGGGCCTTCCGCATGCACGCCATCGAAGGTGTCAGCCAAGAAAAGGACATCATCGCCACGGCAGAGCACATGCTGGAGGACATGAACCTGATCGATCAGCGCGAACAGCACGCCGCGGCCATGTCGCGGGGCGACAAGCGGCGGTTGGAGATCGCGATGTGCCTGGCACAGGACCCCCGCCTGCTGCTGCTGGATGAACCGACCGCCGGGATGGCGCGCGCGGACACCAACAACACCATCGACCTGCTCAAGAAGATCAAGGAAGAGCGCGACATCACCATCGCGATCATCGAACACGACATGCACGTGGTGTTCTCCCTGGCGGAGCGGATCACGGTGCTGGCCCAGGGCACGCCGCTGGTGGAAGACACGCCCGACAACATCAAGGGGCATCCCAAGGTGCGCGAAGCCTATCTGGGCGAAAGCCAGGCTGCCGCTTAAAAATACCGCGCGCCCCGGGGCTTACCCGGGGCCGCGCCGTCAATCCAAGAGGTCCCGGATCAGGTCCGGGACGGGAGATGCAAGATGAACACCGCAACGCTCGACAAGAACGCCAACCACGCCGCCACCGCCCCCGCCTATCTGTCGGTCTGGGATCTGCATGCCTACTACGGTGAAAGCTACATCGTGCAGGGCATCAGCTTTAACGTGCACGAGGGCGAAATCCTCGCCCTTCTGGGCCGCAACGGCGCGGGCAAGACAACCACGCTGCGCGCGCTGGCGCGGCTTGGCGATCCAGAGGTCAAGAAGGGCGAGATATGGCTCGACCACCAGCCGCTGCACAACATGTCCAGCCATCAGGCCAGCCAGGCGGGCCTGGGCCTTGTGCCTGAAGACAGGCGCATCATCCCCGGCCTGACGGTGGAGGAAAACCTCAAGCTGGCGCAGATCGCCCCGCCCCTCGGGTGGTCCATCGAGCGGCTCTATGACCTCTTCCCCCGTCTGGGCGAGCGCCGCAATCAGGAAGGCACGACGCTGTCGGGCGGTGAGCAGCAGATGCTCTCCATCGCCCGCGCGCTGGCGCGCGACATCAAGGTGCTGCTGCTGGATGAACCCTATGAGGGCCTTGCGCCCGTGATCGTGGACGAGATCGAAAAGACGCTCAACATCATCCGCGACCAGGGCTTTACGACCATCCTGGTGGAGCAGAACGCCGTGCGCGCGCTCAATCTGGCCGACAGGGCCGTGATCCTCGACACCGGCGGCATTGTCTTTGACGGCACCGCCAAGGAAGTGCTCGACAATGACGCGCTGCGGGCCGAATACCTCGCGATCTGAACTGCGCGGGCGGGGCTAACCCCCCGCCTGCCCTCAACCTCCGATCATAAAGTGGGCGCCTTGGCGGTCTGCCAGCATGAGGCGCCCGCCGGGCAGGTCAACGACCCTGCTGCCGCCCCGCGCGAGTACGCGATCCGCCAAGCTCTCGCGGTCTGTAATGTCAAAACAGGGCATCCAATACCGGAACGTCCCCCGGATGTCCTCTGGCACCTCTTCGACCTGCGCCACGCATGCGCCATCCGCCTTGAGCACGTCATAGACATTCCACGGCGCTTCACTGATCTTCTCGAAGCGCCAGTTGAAAAGATCACCGTAAAAGCGCTCGATCGCTGTCATGTCCGAGAGGTGATGGAAAAACCGGGATCGCGCTGTGCTCAAGCCGATCTCAGGGCCCTCATACAGCGTGAACCCCGCCCCCGCTGGATCCCGCACCAGCGCCACCCGCGCCGATCCGTCAAAATCCTGCGGTTCAACCTCAATGACAACGCCCTCATGGGTCCTTGCCCGTGCCACAGACGCCTCAAGATCGTCCACTTCAATGTAGGACATCCAGAATGAGGGCATCTCCATCTCTGCCAGCCGCGCCGGCATTTCGAAGATGGCGGCCACCGGCTCTGCCGCATTTGATGCAAAGTGATACCCGCTGCTGTTCTGAAAGGACCATCCGAAGAACGCCGCATAGTCCGCTTTTGCCGTACTCAGATCATAGGTGGACAGATCGACCCAAACAAAATCCCCCTGCACTGTCTTAGCCCCCTTCCCCTTCCGCCAGCATGGCGCGCAGCTCGGTCTTCAAGACCTTGCCGTAGTTGTTCTTCGGCAATTCATCGATCCGCAGATAGGCCTTGGGCCGCTTGAACCGCGCGATCTGTTCCAGACAAAGCGCATCAAGCGCGGCATCTCTGGCGGTGCCTACAACAAAGGCCACAACCTCCTCGCCCCAATCGGGATGCGCACGGCCCACCACTGCGGCCTCCTGCACGTCTGGGTGCTGTAGCAGCACCTCTTCTACCTCGCGCGGATAGACGTTGGAGCCGCCGGTGATGATCATATCCTTGCTGCGGTCCTGCAGGGTTAAAAACCCCTCCTCATCAAGATACCCCATGTCCCCGGTCAGCAACCAACCATTCTTGAGCGTCTTCGCCGTGGCCTCCGGGTTCTGCCAGTAGCCGGGCATCACGGTGGCCCCCCGGACCATGATCTCGCCCTGTGCGCCTGCGGGCAGCAGCCTGCCCGCCGCATCTCCGATGGCCACCTCGACAGCCGCCTGCGCCACCCCGACAGAGCCGAGCCGCGCGCGCCAGCGCGGAAGGCTGCGGTCCGCCACGTCCGCGCGGGGCAGCACCGTGATGCCCATCGGACATTCCCCTTGGCCGTAGATCTGCACGAAAACCGGGCCGAAGTGATCCACCGCCGCGATGATATCGGCGTTGTACATGGGCCCGCCCGCATAAACGATGGTGCGCAGGCCCTGGCCGTCCGCACCCCGGGCGCGGGCGTGATCGGTCAGACGTTTGACCATCGTGGGTGCTGCGAACATGTGCACCGCGCCAAAGACGGCGGAAAGATCGAGTATTTCTTGCGGATCAAACCCGCCGGATGCCGGGCACACATGGCGCGCGCCGGCGCGCACGTGCATCAGGTTGTAAATGCCCGCCCCGTGGCTGAGGGGCGCTGCGTAAAGCGCGGTATGATCCGCCTCCACCCGTTCCACATCCGCCTCATAACACAGCGCCATGGACATCAGCATGCCGTGGGTGATCATCACCCCCTTGGGCCGCCCGGTGGTGCCAGAGGTGTAGAAAAGCCAGGCCAGATCCTGCGGCGCACGCTCTTCAACCGTCGCGCGCGGCGGCGCGGCCCGCACCGCTTCAAAGGCCGCTTCATCCGTTTGGATGACCCTGCACGCCACCCCGGCCTGAGCCAAAGCATCTGCCCGCGGCGCGTCCGCAAAAACGTAGCGGACGCCCGCGTTCTCAATGATAAAGGCCGCCTCCCGCCCGTGCAGCTTGGCATTGATCGGCACGACCACCGCGCCCGCCATCCAGATGCCGTAAAACACCACAAGATAGTCAGGACAATTGCCCATGAAGAGCGCGACCCTGTCCCCCGGCCCCACGCCCTGCATGTCCAACCAGCCAGCCACAGCCGCCGATTGCTGCGCAAAACTGGCGTAATCCGCGACCTCATCCGTACCCTTGAACAACGCAGGCCGCGTGGGCGACAGGCGCGCGCGGCGCGCCAACCAAAGCGCCAAATTCATAGCATCCTCCTTGCCGCGCTCAGCATGGCAAGCGCTTGCCCTCCCGGCAACTGCCACTTTCCATGGTTTGACCCTTGCCCTATAAGCAGGCGGAGCCGAGAGCGTGCGCAACACGCCAGGATACGGGAAAGCCGAGGGAAGAATGACCAAGAACACCCATGAGGCCGATGTCGCATTCATCCGCGCGCTGGCAGAATTGCTAACGGAAAACGATCTGACGGAGTTGCAGGTCAAGCGCGACTACGGGGAGGATGACAGCCTGAACGTCCGCGTGAGCCGTCAGACCCAGATGGCCCCTGCCCCAGCCGCACCGCTGCAAGTCGCAGCCCCCGCACCTGCCGCGCCCGCAGCAGCACCAGCGCCGGCATCCGCGGAAAGTGATCCTGCAGACCTGCCGGGTGCCGTCACGTCCCCCATGGTGGGCACCGTTTACATGCAGGCAGAACCCGGCGCGCCCGCCTTCATCACCGTGGGCGCCAGCGTGGCCGAAGGCGACACGCTGCTGATCGTGGAAGCCATGAAAACCATGAACCACATCCCTGCGCCGAAATCCGGCACCGTCAAACGTATCCTCGTGGGCGACGGCGACGCGGTGGAATTTGGCGCGCCGCTCGTGATCCTCGAGTAAGGCGCGGGCGATGTTCGAAAAGATCCTTGTCGCCAACCGCGGTGAAATCGCGCTCAGGGTGATCCGCGCCGCGCGCGAAATGGGCATCCAATCCGTCGCGGTCCATTCCACCGCGGACAGCGACGCGATGCACGTGCGCATGGCCGACGAAAGCGTCTGCATCGGGCCCGCGCCCTCGCCCCAGTCCTACCTGTCGATTTCTTCGATCATCGCGGCCTGTGAGATCACGGGCGCGCAGGCCATCCATCCGGGCTACGGATTTCTGTCTGAAAACGCGGCCTTTGTGCAGGCACTGGAGGACCACGGCATCGCCTTCATCGGCCCCACCGCCGACCACATTCGGGTGATGGGCGACAAGATCACCGCCAAGGAAACCATGAAAAAGTTGGGCGTGCCCTGCGTGCCTGGCTCCGAAGGCGGCGTGGCCACGGTGGAGGAGGCCAAGGCGCTTGGCGCGCAGATGGGCTATCCGGTGATCATCAAAGCCACGGCGGGCGGCGGCGGCAAAGGCATGAAGGTCGCGGCCTCCGACGCAGAGATGGAAAAGGCGTTTATGACCGCTCGGGCCGAAGGCAAGGCGAACTTTGGCAATGATGAGGTCTACATCGAAAAATACCTCACCACGCCGCGCCACATCGAAATTCAGATCTTCGGTGACGGCAAGGGCCGCGCGGTGCACCTGGGCGAACGGGACTGTTCGCTGCAACGCCGCCACCAAAAGGTGTTTGAAGAGGCCCCCGGCCCCGCGATCAGCGCAGAAGAACGTGCCGCAATTGGCAAGACCTGCGCGGATGCGATGGCCGATCTGGGCTACATCGGCGCGGGCACCATCGAATTCTTGTATGAAAACGGGGAGTTCTACTTCATTGAGATGAACACCCGGCTGCAGGTGGAGCATCCGGTGACCGAGGCCATCTTTGGCGTGGACCTCGTACGCGAACAGATCCGCGTGGCCTCCGGCCAGCAGATGAGCTTTGGTCAGGACGACCTCAAGATCAACGGTCACGCCATCGAAGTGCGGCTCAATGCGGAAAAATTGCCGGACTTCCGCCCCTCGCCGGGGCGCGTGACGCAGTACCACGCGCCGGGGGGCCTGGGCGTGCGCATCGACAGCGCACTTTACGACGGCTATGCGATCCCGCCCTATTACGACAGCCTCATCGGCAAACTGATCGTGCACGGGCGCGACCGGCCCGAGGCGCTAGCACGATTGGGCCGTGCCCTGGGGGAGCTGATCATCGACGGGATCGACACCACGGTGCCGTTGTTTCATGCGCTGCTGGCGGAAAAGGCTGTGCAAACAGGGGATTACAACATCCATTGGCTGGAGCGCTGGCTCGACTCCAACCTGGGTGATGGCTGAGCTCACCCCCGATCTGCTGCTTCAGGCCTATGGGATCGGGATTTTCCCGATGGCCGAACACCGCGCCGACCGTGAGGTTTTCTGGGTCGATCCACGCAGGCGTGGTATCCTACCATTAGACGGCTTTCACGCCTCGCGCTCGCTGCGCCGGGCGATGCGCAAGGCCAGCTACGATATAGGCATCAACACGGACTTCGACAGCGTCGTCGCGGCCTGCGCAGACCGGTCGGAGACCTGGATTAACGACGAGATTTCAAGCGTTTACAGCCAGCTTCACCAGCGCGGCCATGCCCATTCTCTCGAAATCCTGGACGCGGGCACGCTGGTTGGCGGTGTCTATGGCGTTGCCCTTGGAGGTGCGTTCTTTGGCGAAAGCATGTTCTCGCGCCGTCCCAACACCTCCAAGATGGCGCTCGCCGCACTTGTGGAGCGCCTGAGCCGCGGCGGTTTTACCCTGTTTGACACCCAATTCCTGACAGAGCATCTGGCCTCATTAGGTGCCATCGAAGTGTCGCGCAGTCATTTTCACGGTCTGCTTGAACATGCCAAACGGCAGTCCGCGTCCTTCACCCGGCCCGCCGCAGTCACCCTTCAAGAGGTCGCGCAGCGGATGACCCAAACGTCATAGCGCGGATGCTCAAGCGCCGACAACGCAGGCGCGGAGGCGATCATCCAGCCGGAAAATAGGACACCCTGCCGCCCCGCCTCCGATATCTCAACCGCGGCATAGGCATCGCCGGACGGGTTGCCCGCCGGATACCTACAGTCGCGCAGCGTGAGCTGAAGATTGCCCAACCGTTCCGATCCACCGCGCGGCACCTGCAGGTCGCTGGTCTGGCCGGAGATTTTGTCGAGCACCCGCAGCACCCCGCCAGAGGCGCTGGTCACTTCTTGTGCCTGCACAGATGCAGCGGCAAAAAGAAATCCTATTAACAGAAGATTACGCACGCTTCTTCATCCATCACTTTAAGCCGGGACTCGGTGGGCTTCAGGATGCGCCCTGTCCGCTGACCGGCGCCTTATACTGCCCCCGCCGCGCGCCCGTCCAGCCAGTGTTGCAGCAAAGCAAACGAATTCTTGCCGATCCGGCCTCTGTCGCATCGTAGTTTCCCTATTAACCTCCCATCGGATATTGTTTCCAAAAGGGAGACAAAGCCCATGACCGAGAGCAGCCAAATCGCCGCCGAATGCCACGGCGTGAAAGTACCACAAAGCCCGATGATCACGCCTGAGAGGGCCGCGCGGATCAATGCCGCGCGCTATGAGGGTCAGGAAATCGCAGGCGCGCTTGAAGTGATCCGCCCGGGCGACCGCGTGCTGGAAATGGGCGCGGGGCTGGGGCTTGTGGGCGCCATCGCGGCAAAGAACGGTGGCCCTGAAAAGGTGCTGTCGTTTGAGGCCAATCCAGGCCTGATCCAGCACATCAATGCGCTTTACCAATTGAATGGCCTGCAAGACCGCATCGAGGTGCGCAATGAAGTGCTGATGTCCGCGCCCGAGCAACCAGAAACGGTCGCCTTTCACATCCGCAACTCCTACCTCGGCTCCTCGCTGATCGACACCGACCGGCGCCAGACCACCCGCGTGGAGGTGCCCACCGCCTCCTACGCCGCGCTGCATGAGAGCTACAAGCCCACCGTACTGCTGATGGACATCGAAGGCGGGGAGCTTGATTTCCTGCGCCATGCGTCGCTCAAAGGCATCCGCGCGGTGGTGATCGAGTTTCATCCGGAGGCTTATGGCGTGGAAGGCATGCGCGAATGCAAGTCCATTCTGGAAGCGGCGGGCTTTGCCAAGGTGCCCGAACACTGCACGCGCCACGTCTGGACCTGCACCTATGACACAGTCGAACAACCGCCTGTCCCACACGCCGGCTGGGCCACCGAACAGAATACCTTTGAGCACGCCACCGTGGTCCCGCCTGAGCCCGCGCGGCAAAGCTTTGTGCAAGCCGCGGGCTTGCTGGATGCCGCTGGCCGTTACATCCCCTCGGGCGCGCTGTGGCGCAATGGCCGCGCGCTGACAACCGAGCCCGAGGCTCCTTCTGGTGAGATCGCGGATCTCAGCGGCACCTGGCTTTGGGGCGGTGTGCTCTGGATGCATTTCGGGCACTTCGTGGTCGAAAGCGCCTCCCGGCTCTGGGCACTCGACGAGTTGGAAGAGAAGATCAAGGGCATCCTCTTCATGCCCAAGCGGCCTCGAAACGGCAGTGAGGTTCTGGATTTTCAAAAGGATTTCATCGGCTTGATGGGCCGAGACTTGGAGGTCGCCTGCATCGACACACCGACCCGGGTGGAGCGGCTGATCGTGCCGGGCCAGGGCTTTGGGCTGGGTCCGATGATCCCCGGCACGGATGCCTTCCGCAAGGCCATCGCCTTCAATTTCGCCAATGATATCAAGCCCGAAGGTGCCAAAAAGCTCTACGTCAGCCGCAGTGCCATTCCTGCCGCGCGCGGCAATCTGATTGGAGAGACGGAGCTAGAGATGCATCTGAGCGCGGAAGGCTACACGATCTATCATCCCCAGCAGCACGACCTGAAACATCAGATCGCGACCTACAAGGCCGCCAAGCAGATCATCGCCGCCGAAGGCTCTGCCCTGCACTTGCTGGCGATGGTTGCGCGGCACCACCAGAAAGTCGCCATCGTGGTGCGCCGCCCCTCTGGCGCCACGGAAAACCTGGAGGCGCATCTGCGCAGTTTTGCCAGCGTGGCACCCGTCAGGCTGACGCACCTCAAACGCTCCTGGAAGCCGCTCGGCGCGGCCAAGCCCCGGCTCTGGATGGGGGAACTCGACATGCCCGCGTTGCAGGCTGAGTTGAAGGCCACCGGGTTCATCGCCGAGACCGCCCCCGCTTGGGAGCCCCTTGATGCCGCGAGCGTTCAGGAGCGGCTGGGCGACCGGTTTGAAGAGGTCGCCTAACGCCGCCACACTCAGCCGATAAAGGCCGTCACCTCAATCTCAATGAGGTCCTCTGGGGTGATCAAGCCGCATTCGATCATCGTGGCCACGGGCGAGTTCTCTCCGAACGCATCTCGCAAGAGCGGCCAGCACGCGGGGAATTCGGCCCGGTCCGGCAGCATGTAGGTCACGCGTACCACATGCTCGAACCCCGCGCCCGCCTCGCGCAGCGCGGCTTCGATGATGCGGAGCGCGTCGGCGCATTGCTCCACCGTGGTGGCACCCTTGCCGCATGTGCCCGCAACATGCACCCAACCACCCGCAACCACGGCCCGGCAATAGGCCGCTTTGCTTTCGTACTCGCCGCCGGAGTGGATGCGTTTCATTTGATACCCCATTGATCTCTCACGAAAAAGGGAGGCTTAGCGCCTCCCTGTTCCTCAATTCTATAAAGCAATCTCAGCGGCTCTCTGCAGTCGATGCAACCTTCACCGGTCAAACCAATGGCTACCCTGCGGATGCTTCTTCCTTCTCGGCTTCGCCGTAGATCATCAGCGGGGCGGCATCTGAATTCACCGCCTCCTCATTGACGACAACCTCCGTCACCGCATCCATGCCCGGCAGGTCAAACATCGTGTCCAGCAGGATGTCTTCGAGGATGGACCGCAGCCCCCGCGCGCCCGTCTTGCGCTCAATCGCGCGCTTGGCGATGGCCTGGAGCGCGTCATCGGTGAAGGTCAGCTGAGTATCCTCCAGCTCAAAGAGGCGCTGGTACTGTTTGACCAGTGCGTTTTTGGGCTTGGTCAGGATTGTGACAAGCGCATCTTCATCCAGGTCTTCCAGCGTCGCGAGCACGGGCAAGCGGCCCACGAATTCCGGGATCAGCCCGAACTTCAGCAGGTCCTCGGGCTCCAGCTCGGTAAAGAGCTCACCCACTTTGCGCGCGTCAGGGTCCTTGACGTCCGCGCCAAATCCCATCGCGCTGCCCTTGCCGCGCTGTGCGATGATCTTGTCGAGACCCGCGAAGGCGCCACCGCAGATGAAGAGGATGTTGGTCGTATCCACCTGCAGGAATTCCTGCTGCGGGTGCTTGCGGCCCCCCTGCGGCGGCACGGAGGCGACCGTGCCCTCCATCAACTTCAGCAGAGCCTGCTGCACGCCTTCGCCCGATACGTCGCGCGTGATCGAGGGGTTCTCGGACTTGCGGGTGATCTTGTCGACCTCATCAATGTAGACGATCCCGCGCTGCGCCCGCTCCACATTGTATTCAGAGGCCTGAAGGAGCTTGAGGATGATGTTCTCCACATCTTCGCCCACATACCCCGCCTCCGTCAGCGTGGTCGCATCCGCCATGGTAAAGGGCACGTCCAAAATGCGCGCCAGCGTTTGGGCCAGCAGCGTTTTGCCGCAGCCCGTGGGACCGATGAGCAGGATGTTGGATTTCGCCAGTTCAATGTCCCCGCCCTTCTGGGCGTGGTTCAAACGCTTGTAATGGTTGTGCACCGCGACGGACAGCACGCGCTTGGCCACCGCCTGCCCGATGACATAGTCATCCAGCACCTCGCAGATGTCCTTGGGCGTGGGCACACCATCCGTTGCCTTGAGGCCGGAGGCTTTGGTCTCCTCCCGTATGATGTCCATGCACAGTTCCACGCATTCATCGCAGATGAAAACGGTGGGGCCCGCAATCAGCTTGCGGACCTCGTGCTGGCTCTTGCCGCAGAAGCTGCAGTAGAGGGTGTTCTTGCTGTCGCCGCCTGAATTACTCGCCATGCCCAACCTTTCAGGTTCGTCGGTTTCGCGCCACCAAGCCCCAAGGCGCCGCCTGTCGCTACAATCCTAGGCCAGCCCCGAAGGCGCTACAATCGCAAAATCCGACGCGCCTTCAGGGCTTTGAAAATTGCGCCCTATTTGTCTTCGCTGTCCGCCTTGCCGCGGCTTTCGACGATCTCGTCGATGTGGCCCCATTCCTTGGCCTCTTCCGGCGTCATCCACAGGTCCCGATCCAGTGCCTTCTGCACCGTTTTCATGGTCTGGCCGGAGTGTTTGACGTAAAGCTCATACATCCGCTGGCGCGTGCGCTCAATGTGGCGGGCGGAGATGAGGATGTCTTCGGCCACGCCCTGAGACCCACCCGATGGCTGGTGGATCATCACCTCTGCATTGGGCAGGGCAAAGCGCATGCCGGGCTCCCCCCCGATGGCAATGACGGAGCCCATGGAGGCCGCCATGCCGCACACCAGCGTGGAAACCTTGGGCCGGATGTATTGCATCGTGTCATAGATCGACAGACCCGCCGTCACCTCACCCCCGGGCGAGTTGACGTACATGCTAATCTCCTTGGACGGATTCTCCGCCTCCAGATGCAAGAGCTGCGCCACGATAAGGTGGCTCATGCCGCTGTGGATGGGGCCGTTCACAAAGACGATCCGTTCCTTCAGCAGGCGCGAGAATATGTCATAAGCGCGTTCGCCACGGCTGGTCTGTTCGACCACCATAGGGACGAGCGTGTTCATGTAGGTGTCGATGGGATCTTTCATACTGCCTGCCTAGATGCTGCGCTTTCGGGACCATACCCGAGAAGCGGTTACCGCAAGATTAGTCCCGCCCTCTAGGGGCTTCAAGGGGCCCCACGAACGGGGCGTCTAGCGGGCGGGATAAAACCGGGTCATGTGGCGTTCCACCGTCTCGGTCAGTGGCGCGCCGCTTTCGTCCGCGCTTGCGCTGTCCTGGGTCGCCACGGCGTAGCCTTTCCCCGGTTCAAGGGGAACCCCCGTGCGCGCCAGCGTCAAATCCTTGATCCTCTGGCCCAGCGGTGCGGCAGCGTCTACGCGAAACCGCAGCCCCTGCGCCCGCACCATGTCGCGCGGGATGCGCTCAAAGGGGTCGGGGCGAAACAGCTCGTCCGCCGCCTGTTCCAGCCGGTCTTTGAGCGCGGCACCGGTCATCTCTTTTCGCGCGCCCCTGCTGCGCGCGCCCGTGACGCTGCGAATATCCGCCCGCGTGATGGGATCCCCCGGCAGCACGCTGCGGCCCCAACGGGTGCCGGGGGTCAGCACGATCTCGGCGTCCATCTGACGCGCCAGGGCGGTTCCGATCAGGGTGTCCCAGGTGGCCGCATAGGTGCCACGGCGAAAAAGCAGCCCCTCTGCGCGGCCCACGATCGCATCCAGTTCCGCCGCGAAGGGCGCGCGCACCGCGGCGATCCGCCGCGCGAGTTGAGCATCGGGCCCGATGATCTGTGCAAAGATGGGGATCAACCGGTGGCGCAGGCCGGTCAAGCGCCCCTCCGTCACCTCCAGATCAAGACGGGACAGGAACTTTCCATGGGAGCCCGAGGCCACCAGATGGGTGCCCTCCACAATCAGCGGCTCGGGCAAGGCGATTTGGTCATGGCCCGACAGGATGATGTCGAGGCCAGAGATCGTTTGGGCGAGCTTCATGTCAGCGCCAAACCCCGCCTGTGATAGCAGGACCACCACGCCCGCACCCTCCGCCCGGGCCTTATCCACCCGTTCTTGCAGCCGCGCGGCTGCAACACCTTTGGTCCATCCCGGCACCCGCGCGAAGGCCTGACCGATCACAGCGATCTGCGTGCCGCCCCGTTCAAACCGGGCATCGGGCGTCAACGCGTCACGGTCTTCGGTGGCGTTCTGCGCCAGGAGCGGAAAGTTAGGGGCAGACGCCGCCGCGTCCAGCTCGTTGCCGCATGCAGCGGCATCCACCCTGAGAGCCTCAAGGAGTTGCGCGGTCTCACGCGCCTCTTCGGACCACATGTTCCCGCCGCTCAGCAGCAACGCACCAGGACGCGCCGCCCGGATCGCCTGCACGACGGTCGCGATCCGGGCAAGCCCACCCATCTTGCCATAAGCCCTTGCCAAAGCGGCAAAATCTTCATGGGTGAGCGCGTAATCCATCGGCCCGCGACCGCCGATACCATAGGCCACCCGCAGCGCCTCTCCCGTCAGATGCGGCACCGCGCGCTGCTGGCCGTCCGGGCCCAGATGCACCTCCGGCTCGCGGTGATAGAGCGGTAGCAGGTGGCCGTGCAAATCGCTGAGATGCATCAGCGTGATCTGCCCCAACGGATAGAATTGCAGCAGCGCTTCCTGATCGTAGCGGTCCTGCGCGGCCAAGCGCCCCAATGGGCCAAGTCCCGCGACCGCGGAGAGTGTCACCGCCCCCATGGAGGCTCTTAAAAACGCGCGGCGAGATGGTCGGTACAAAGAAAACGGCCCCAGGCTGAGGTTTCCGATCAAGCCTAGGGCCGCTTTGCTGCTTACGTCAATTCCGCAGCTTAGCTGCTGGTGCCAAGACAGCCTGAAAGCGCCCCGCCCACCGCGCGCAACAGCGCGGGGTAATGGCCGGGACCGGTTGCGATATCGGCCCCAAGCGGATCAATGACTTCGATCTTGACGTCCAGGTCTTCGGTGATCAGCTCCAGAAAGCCGGTGTCCAGCTGCGGCTCGGTGAAGGCGCAGCGCGGCCCGATCTCTGCCATCGCGGCCTTGAGTTCCGCCACGCGCCGCGCGCCCGGCGCATCCGCTTCAAAAGAGCTCACTGCGCCGGAGGCTTCGATGCCAAAGCGTTCCTCGAAGTAGTGATAGGCGTCATGCAGCACCAGGAACGGCTGGTTTTTCACGGCTTCAAGCTGAGGCGTCAGCTCTGCCATGACGGTCGCGATTTCCGCCTGACCGCTGGCCGCGTTGGCGCGGTAGATGGCGGCGTGTTCGGGATCAAGCTCCGCCAGTTCCTCGGCGATCTCCGCCAAGAAGGTCATCGCGTTCTGCGGGTCGAGCCAGATGTGCGGGTCCATGCCGCCCGCGTGGTCGTGATGGTCATGCCCGGCATGGGCGTCTGCCTTTTCGGCGTTGGCCTCATGGTCGTGATCATGATCGTCGTGGGCTGCGGCTTCTTCTTTATGACCATGGTCGTCGCCGTGCGCGTGGTCATGATCATGGTCGTGGTCGTGGTCCTCTTCCTTGGCCGCCACCTCTTCCTTGTGGCCGTGATCACCATGGTCATGCCCATGGTCATGATCGTGATCGTGATCCTCCGCCTTCACTTCTTTGGCAGCATGGTCGTGGTCATGATCATCGTGATCGTGCGCTTCTTCCTTGGCCTCTTCGGCGTGGCCGTGGCCGTGGTCATGGTCATGCGCGCCAAAGAGCGCGCCTTCGCGGAAGGGCATCAGCTCAATCCCCTCCAACGACATCAGTGTCAGGTGATGGGCATCTGCGGCCAACTCCTCCACCGGCTCTTCCAGCCAGCGGGTCAGCGAGGGCCCGATCCAGACGACCAGATCGGCGTCCGACAGCATCTGTGCCTCAGAGGGGCGCATCGCGTGGTGATGCGGAGACACGCCCGCAGGCACCACCATCTGCGGGCTGCCGACGCCCTCCATGACTTTTGCCACCAGACTGTGGATCGGCGCGATGTCGGTCACGACGCGCGGGGCCTCCGACGCCGCCAAAGGGGCTGCGCAAAGGGTGAATGGTATCAGATATCGAAACATGGCATGTTCTCCCTGGGCTCTCGTTGCGTTTGGCCTATCAATACTGTTACACTATATCAATACCGGCCAGAGGAAAGAGCGATGTCATCCCCCGTTGGTTTTAAGGCGCATGATCATGAAAGCTGCGTGCGCACCGGCATGGCAGAGGCGCGGGCACAATGCGCGGCGCGGGGCCTCCGCTTTACAGCGGTGCGCCAGCGCACACTGGAAATCCTGCTGGCGGAACACCGCGCCCTAGGCGCCTATGACGTGCTTGCCGTGCTCACGCGCGAAGGGCTCGGATCGCAGCCACCGGTCGCATATCGCGCATTGAACTTTTTGGTTGAGGCCGGGTTTGCCCATAAGATCGAAGCGCTTAACGCCTACATCGCGTGCACCCATCTGGGCGATGATCACGCACCTGCCTTTCTAATTTGTCGCAGGTGCAACGCCGTGGCCGAGGCAAAGACTTCAACCACCCGTGGACGTTTGGACACAGCCGCCCGCGATGCGGGCTTCGTGATTGAACGCACGGTGATAGAAGCCGAGGGCATCTGCCCCATGTGCCAGAGCACTGCATGACGCTTTTCACGTGTGAAGGGGTGGAGCTGCGCTATGGCGCGCAAACGGTGCTGCGAAACGTCACCTTTACGCTGACGCGGGGCGAGATCGTGACCATCGTTGGGCCCAATGGCTCCGGTAAATCCAGCCTGCTGCGCGCGATCATCGGCGCGATGCCCGCGGCTTCGGGATCTGTCAGGCGCGCGCCGGGCCTGCGCATCGGGTATGTCCCGCAAAGACTGCATGTCGATCAAACCCTGCCGATCACCGTGGCGCGCTTTCTGAACCTGCCCAGGCGGCATGCCCCTGCGGCGTTGACGCAGGCCTTGAGGCGCGCGGGTCTGCCCGATCTGGCGCAGCGGCAAATGTCCCAGCTTTCCGGCGGCCAGTTCCAGCGCGTGCTGCTCGCGCGTGCGTTGCTGAGTGATCCGGACGTCCTGATCCTCGATGAGGCGACACAGGGGCTTGATCAGCCGGGGGCGGCGGCCTTCTACCGGCGCATTGAGCAGGTACGCACCGCGATGGGATGCGCCGTGCTGATGGTCAGCCACGATTTGCATGTGGTGATGGCGGCCTCTGACCGGGTGCTCTGCTTGAATGGGCATATCTGCTGCCAGGGGGCGCCGCATGTCGTGGCCAACGCGCCGGAATATCGCGCGCTCTTTGGCCCTGGCACCCAGGGCGCGCTGGCGCTTTATCGGCATGAGCATGATCATGGGCACGATCATGACCCTAGAGAGAGCACCCTCTAATGCTCGATGACTTCGCGGTGCGCGCCGCCCTCGCGGGGGTCGGGGTGGCCCTGGCCACGGGGCCTCTGGGCTGTTTTGTGATCTGGCGGCGCATGGCCTATTTCGGCGATGCCACCAGCCACGCCGCACTTTTGGGTGTGGCGCTTGCACTGGCGAGCGATCTGCCCGTGATGGGCGGCGTGCTTGCGGTGGCCCTTGCCATGGCGCTGATCATCAGCGGGCTGAATGAACGGCTGGTGACAACGGATGCGCTGTTGGGGGTCATGGCGCACGGCGCGCTGGCCATCGGGCTGGTGGCAATGGCGCTGCTGCCGGGGCGTGCGGTCGATCTTGATCAGTACCTCTTCGGCGAATTGCTGATCGTCACACGCACCGAACTGGCGCTGATCTGGGGCGGCGCGCTGGCAGTCGTGGGCTTGTTGATTTGGCGCTGGCAAGCCCTTCTCACCGCGACGCTCAACCCCGACCTGGCCTACGCGTCGGGCGGAAAGCCCAGACAGGAGCAGTTGATCTTGACGCTCGCGCTCGCGGTGGTCGTGGCGGTGGCGCTCAAAGTCGTGGGCGCGCGGTTGATCGCGGCCATGCTTATCATCCCAGCCGCTGCTGCGCGACCCTTTGCCGCCACGCCCGAACGCATGGCGATGCTTGCCGCGCTCATCGGGGCGGTCTGCGCACTGGGAGGGCTGCAAGCCTCATTTCTCTACGACACGCCCACCGGCCCCAGCATCGTGACGCTGGCGACGGCGGCCTTTGTGCTCTCGCTCATGCTCAAACCACTGGTTGGACGGAACTGAGGGCCACGACTTTTGCAAAAGTCGTGACAAGACCGTTGCAAAGGTCTTGTCAAAACTCTTGTGAGAGTTTTGCGCCTAAATCTCGCCACCCGAGACGCTCAAGGCATGCCCGTTCACGGAAGACGCGCCGCGAGAGGCCAGAAACGCCACCGCTGCCGTGACTTCTTCCACGTCAATCATGCGTTTCATCGGGTTGCGCCCGACCACCATTGCCTCCGCCTGGTCCCGCGGCACGCCGAACTTGCGCTCCACGTCCGATACAGCCTGCTGCGCCATGTCCGTGTCCACAAAACCCGGACAGACCGCATTGCAGGTGATGCCCGCCTTCGCCACTTCGATCGCGGTGGACCGCACGAGCCCCAGGACCCCATGTTTTGACGCGGAATAGGCCGCGATGGTGCTCCCGCCCTGCAACCCAGCGGTGGAGGCCACAGCGATCAACCGCCCCCCACGCCCCATCCCCTGAAGAGCTGCGCGAAACGTCAGGAAGACGCCGGTGAGGTTCACCGCCAGCACCGCGTTCCAATCCGCGAGCGACAGGTCCTTCACCTTGCCCGCCGCGCCTGCGCCTGCGTTTGCCACCACTACATCAAAGGGCTCGGCAAAAAGCGCCGCCACCGCCGCCTCATCGGTCACATCCAGCGTCTGACAGAGGATGTCGCTGTCGCCCTTAGTCTCCTCCAGCGCTTGACCGCGCCTGCCAGTGATGGTGACTTCTTCGCCTTCGGCTGCGAAATGCCGCGCAATGCTGCGCCCGATGCCCGAACCGCCGCCGGTGACAAGTACGCGTCTCATGGTGCCTTCCCCCTCATGCGTCGCCACGATCAAACGTCGCAAGCGCAATGTCCAGCCGCGGATTTCTGCGCGGCGGGCAAAAGCAGAGCATTGACAACAATTCAACAACTGTTTAAATGTTCGCCTATGACAACGGACATTCTCCCTCACGCCCAAGCGGCAGAACTGGCAGAGACCTTCGGCCTGCTATCCGATCCCACGCGGCTCTCAATCGTGCTGTCCTGCCGGGATGGCGAGCGCTCCGCCGGGGAGATCGCGCAGATGCTTGGCACATCGCCCTCGTTGACGAGCCATCACCTGCGCCTTTTGCGCGGCGCGCGGATTGTCAAATCGGAGCGTCGGGGCAAGCAGGTCTTTTACGCTTTGGCCGATGCCTGCGTGCGCGATGTCCTGACCATCATGATCGAACATCAGTTCACCCATGCTCACGAACCAGCTCAGAGCACTTGAGCAAACAATGAAAGGAAGACCCATGCCAACCGTCACCCAACAAAAATGCGCCTGCGACGACTGCCTGTGCATCGTCAACGTCGACGACGCGATCAAAAAGGACGAAAAGAACTACTGCAGCGACAACTGCGCCGAGGGGCACCCCGAGGGCGCGGGCTGCGGCCACGCAGGCTGCGGCTGCACCAGCTAAACCCAGCTTTGGCGCTGGCGGGCCTGCCCTACCAGCGCGGCTAGCGGATGCGCTCTTCGGTCACGGCATCGAAGACGTAAGCCCGCCGCGGCTCAAACTGGATATCGACGCGCGCGCCCTCCTGGGCGCGCTCATCGCCCCGTTCTTCGCAGATCACCCGCTCACCGCTCAACGTATCAAGGTGCAGATAGCTTACACCGCCCAGCGCCTCGCTCAGCTCCGCTGACAGGGTGCCCTGCCCCGGCAACACCTCAATGTGCTCGGGCCGGATGCCCACCACCACGGGCGTGCTTTCTGCGGGCAAGGTGACAGCGACCTCCACCGCGCGGCCCAGCGCAGGCAGATACACGCGCCCGCCCTGCACCTCGCCCAGCAGAAAATTCATCGCGGGCGAGCCGATGAAGCCCGCCACGAACTTGTTGTCGGGATCACGGTAAAGCTCCAGCGGCGCGCCCACCTGCTCCACCCGGCCCGCGCGCAGCACCACGATCTTGTCGGCGAGCGTCATCGCCTCCACCTGATCGTGGGTGACATAGATCATGGTGGCGCCGATCTCCTTGTGCAGCCGGGCGATCTCCACCCGCATCTCCACGCGGAGCTCGGCGTCCAGGTTGGAAAGCGGCTCATCAAAGAGAAAGACCTCCGGTCCCCGCACAATCGCGCGCCCGATGGCAACTCGCTGGCGCTGGCCGCCCGAAAGGTTCGCAGGCTTCCGGTTGAGATATTCATCCAGCTTGAGGATGTCGGAAGCCGCCTTCACCTTGCTGGCGATTTCCGCCTTGCCCACGCCGTTCATCTTGAGCCCAAAGCCCATGTTCTGGGCGACCGTCATGTGCGGATAAAGCGCGTAGGTCTGAAAGACCATCGCCACGCCGCGCTCGGACGGATCAGCACGGGTCACGTCGCGCGGACCGATCTCAATGCGCCCCTCCGTCGTCTCCTCCAACCCCGCGATCATGCGCAGCAGCGTGGACTTGCCGCAGCCCGAAGGGCCCACGAACACGCAGAATTCCCCGTCCCTGATCTTCAGATCGATGCCGTGGATCACCTGCGTCTCGCCATAGCGCTTGATCGCGCGGGTGAGCGTCACTCCCGTCATGCCGACCCTCTCATGTCATTTCTGTTCCCGTCTTTTGCAGCGGCCCGTCGCCCGGGAAACGCCAATCCTGCACATCCCGCGCAATGTCCCCAGCTGCTGCCCGCAGTTCAGGCACCAGCGCCGCCAGCGCGTCCAGTGTCATGTCGCGGGTGGCACCGGTGATGGACAGCCCGCCCAGCACCCGCCCGCCCGAGCTGAGGATCGGCACCGCGACGCAGATGATCCCGGGCTCGTGTTCTTCCCGGTCATAGGCGTGGCCACGGGCGCGAATGGCCGCAAGCTCCGCGCGCAGCTTGGCCGGCGTATCGAACGTCTGCGGCGTGAAGGCGTGGTAGCTCTGCTGGGACAGCACGCGAGACTGCTCAAGCTCAGGCAGAAAGGCGACCATCGCCTTACCGAGCCCCGTGCAATAGGCGGGCGCGACCTTGCCCGCCTGGCTGAACATGTCTAAGGGCTGCGCCGCGTTGCGTTTGTCCACGTAGAGCACCTGCCCGTGATCCAGCTGCGCCAAATGCACCGTCAGGCCGATCTTAGCGCTGAGCCGATCCAGATGCCCCCGCGCCAACGGCGCGAGCGAGGCCTGCTGCCAGGCCGCGTGGGCCAGCCGCACCAGCTTCACGCCCAGCGCGTAGGTCTGGCTTTCGGGGTCATATTCCAACAGCCGCTGGCTGGTGAGGGTCTGCAAAAACCGGTAGAGCGTCGCCTTAGGAAAGGGACTTGCTTCCAACAGCGTGCCAAAGCGCACAGGCCGGCCAAAATGTGCCACCTGATCAAGCACTTCCAGTGCCTTGCCAACTGTCCCATCCCCGGACATGTCGCCTCTCCTCCCGCGCGGCGCCTTGCCCTCAAGAGGCGGCGGCCCGCTTGACAAGCCTGTCAGACTGCTGTGTAGTTTTCAATATATAAAACCTGGTTTCAAATAATGGAACCAGATTAGAGAACGACCGCATGTCACATCTGGGAGGAATATGATGACATCACTGAAATCCAAACTGCTGGCTTGTTTTGCCGCCTCGACCATGCTCGCGGGGATGGCCCAAGCGGACGGTCACGCGCTATCGGGCGATCTGAAGATCTTCTCGGACATGTCCAACCCCGCGCCCCGCGCGGTGATGGAAGGCATGGTGGAGCGCTTCGGCGAGATGCACCCCGACCTCAACATCGAACTGACAGTCATCGACCGCGAGGCCTACAAGACGCAGATCCGCAACTTCCTGACGGCTGATGCGCCGGATGTGGCCAACTGGTACGCCGCCAACCGGATGCGCCCCTACGTGGACGCGGGCCTTTTCGAGGATGTCTCCGACATTTGGGAAGGGCAGTTGAGCGAGGAGCTCGCCTCCACCAAGGGCGCAATGACGCTCGATGGCAAGCAGTGGGGCGTGCCCTACACCTACTACCAGTGGGGCGTCTACTACCGCAAAGACATCTATGAAGAGCTGGGTCTGTCGGAGCCGACCAATTGGGAGGAATTCAAGGCCAACTGTCAGGCGGTGATCGACAGCGGCCGCAAGTGCTTCACGCTGGGCTCCAAGTTCCTGTGGACCGCGGCGGGCTGGTTTGACTACCTAAACATGCGCACGAACGGCTACCAGTTCCATGCGGACCTCACAGCGGGTGAGATCCCCTGGACCGACGACCGCGTGAAGGCAACCTTCGCCAATTGGCGGGAGCTTTTGGACATGGGCGCGTTTATTGACGACCACACGGCCTACAGCTGGCAGGAGAGCCTGCCCTTCATGACCGGCGGCGATGCGGCGGCGATCCTCAAGGGCAACTTCGCGGTGGCCCCGCTGCGGGAGGCGGGGCTGGATGACAGCAAGCTCGACTTCCACCAGTTCCCCGCGATCAACCCGGATGTGGCAATGGCCGAGGACGCACCCACCGACACCTTCCACATCCCCGCAAACGCGCAAAACAAGGATGCGGCACGCGCCTTCCTGAAGTTTGTGGTCTCGGCGGAGAACCAGACCATGATCAACGCGGGCGACGCGCTGGGGCAACTGCCGGTGAATTCCAACTCTTCTGTGGATGACGACAAGTTCCTCATCGAAGGGTTCGAGATGCTTTCCTCCAACAGCCCCGGCGGCGTGGCGCAGTTCTTTGACCGCGATGCACCTGCCGAGATGGCCAAGGTCGCGATGGAAGGCTTCCAGGAGTTCATGGTCAAACCCGATGAGCTTGACCGGATCCTCAGCCGCCTCGATCGCGCGCGGGAGCGCATCTACCGTTAAGCGCACTTGGGGTGGGCAGATTGCCCACCCCACACCTTACGACATGACGAGTGCCGGGCTGAACCCCGGCACCCACCCGGGGACTGCAGCATGACCGTAGCCGAGACACCCGCCCAAGCCGCCGCGCTCGACCGCGGCTTTTGGCAGCGCAAGCAGCAGAGCCTTGCGCCCTGGCTGTTCCTGGCCCCCGCGATCCTCTTTTTTGTCACCTACGTCATCTTCCCGATCTTCCAGTCCTTCAACCTTTCGCTCTACGAATGGGACGGGCTGGGACAGGCGGAGTACGTCGGCCTGCGCAACTACGAAGACCTCTACTGGGAATTCGTGGACCGCGACGCCTTCTACGTGTCGCTGAAAAACAACATCCTCTGGCTCCTCCTCTACCTGTTGGCCATCCCCGCGGGCCTTTTCATCGCGCTCTTTCTCAATCAGACCGTGGTGGGCATCAGGCTCTACAAATCGCTCTTTTTCTTCCCTTTCGTGATCTCTCAAGTCGTCGTCGGCCTCGTCTTCACCTGGTTCTACGATCCGGCATTTGGCGGCCTGAACCTCGTCCTCGGCTGGTTCGGCCTGGGCCCCATCAACGTGCTGGGCGATGAGAGCACCGTGACCTACGGGATCATCCTGGCAGGCCTCTGGCCGCAAACAGCCTACTGCATGATCCTCTACCTCACCGGGCTCAACGCCGTGGATCCCGAGCAGATCGAAGCGGGACGCCTCGACGGCGCCAAAGGCTGGCGCATGCTCTGGTACGTGGTGCTGCCACAACTCAAACCCGCCACTTTCATCGCCTTTGTGGTCACGATCATCGGCGCTTTGCGCTCCTTCGACCTCATCTCCATCATGACTGGCGGTGGCCCCTTCGGATCGAGCCGCGTGCTGGCCTACTACATGTTCGAAGTGGCGCTGTCTGAGTATGGCTTCCGCATGGGCTACGGCGCGGCCATCGCTGTCGTACTCTTTGCCATCATGATGTGCTTCATCTGCTACTTCCTGTGGTCCATGTACCGGGAGGAGCGGCGGTGAAGAGAACTCCCTTTTCGCTCCAGGCGGGATGCCCGAAACCCCGGATCAAGTCCGGGGTTGCGGCCCGCATTTTGCGAAACGCAGTCCCGGACTTGATCCGGGACCTCTCGGTCCACACCGCGTCGGAGGGATAGAGCAATGTTCCCCACCCCCCTCGAAAAACGCTCCCCTGCGGCCCGCGTCACCTACCAGGCCTTCCTGCCGCTGGCGCTGCTGATGTGGCTCTTGCCGCTGCTGGCCGTCGCCGTCTTCTCCATTAAACCGGGTGCCGATTTCACCAATGCCAACTACTGGGGCGTGCCTTCGTCTTTTGAACTGTCCGCAAACTACGGGCAGGTCTTTTTCAACTCCGACATGCCGCGCTACCTGCTGAACTCGTTCCTGATCACCGTCCCCACCGTGATAGGAGCAGTCGCCCTCTCGGCTATGGCGGGCTTTGCGCTCGGCATCTACAAGTTCAAAGCCAACATCTGGCTCTTTTTCATGTTCGTGGCGGGCAACTTCGTGCCCTTCCAGATCCTCATGGTCCCCGTGCGGGACCTCACGCTGGATCTCGGGCTCTACAACACGAAAATGGGCCTGATCCTGTTTCATGTGGCCTTCCAGACCGGGTTCTGCACGCTCTTCATGCGCAACTTCATCAAGGCGCTGCCGTTTGAGCTCATCGAAGCCGCCCGGGTCGAAGGCATCTCCGAGATACGCATCTTCTGGTATGTCGTCCTGCCGCTTATGAAACCCGCGCTGGCCGCCCTCGCGGTGCTTATCTTCACCTTCATCTGGAACGACTACTTTTGGGCCGTTGTGCTCACCCAAGGCCCCGAAAGCCAGCCGGTGACGGCAGGTATCACCGCCTTCAACTCCGAATTCCGCGCCATGTACCACCTGATGAGCGCGGGCTCTCTCGTAGCCGCCCTGCCCCCGGTCGCCATGTTTTTCCTCATGCAAAAGCACTTCATCGCGGGCCTCACTCTGGGCGCGGTGAAGTAGTGCAGTGCTGGCGGCTGGACGATCCGCGCCAGACGCTGGCGCTGGCAAGTTGGGGCAACCGTTGCCCCTGCGTCATCTACTGGGGCCCGCCGCTGCCTGCGGATGAGGACCTCAGTGCGCTTGCGACCTCGGGCGAGATCGACGTGACCGGCGGGATGCTTGATGCCAACCCCGACCTATCGCTCTGCCCCGAAGCTGCCCGCAGCTTTCCGGGCCACCCTGGCGTGATCTTGCAGGATGAGGACGGCGCGCCCGTCTTCCCTGCGTTTACGCTCATGGACATCGCCCAGACAGACAAGAGCCTGACGATCACCTGCGCGGATGCCGCGCAAGAGATCACCTATGCAGCGACCATGCGCATTACCCCAAAAACCCATGTGATCGAGATGCAGGCAAAGCTCACCAGCGCGGCGCCCCTGCGCTTGCAATGGCTTGCCGCTCCGGTGCTGCCCGCACCGCAGCAGGCGACCGATATGATCGATTTTGGCGGGCGCTGGTGCGGCGAATTCCAGCCGCAGCGCACACCTTGGACGCCCGGCATCCGCAGCCGCGACAACCGCACCGGGCGCACCGGACACGAACATTTCCCCGGACTCATACTGCCCTGTCATGGCGCTACAAACACACAAGGGGAGGCGTACGCCTTTCATTACGGCTGGTCCGGTGGCCACGCGATGGTGGCCGAAGAGCTTCCCGATGGCCGCCGCCAGATCCAGTTCGGCCATGCCACAGGCACCCAGACACAGGCGGCGCGCAGCTTTCAAACCGCGCCGCTTTACGCCTGCTACAGCGCAGAGGGGCTCAACGGCTGCGCGATTGCTTTCCAGCGCCATCTGCGCGACCAAATCGTGACCTGGGCCAAGCCCCACGGCCCGCGCCCGGTACATTACAACTGCTGGGAGGCCGTCTACTTCGACCACGACCTGGCTGAATTGTGCGACATCGCATCCCGGGCCGCGGCTCTGGGCGCTGAGCGCTTTGTGCTCGACGACGGCTGGTTCGGGCAGCGCGACGATGACACCTCCTCATTGGGCGATTGGCAGGTAGATGCGCGCAAGTACCCGGATGGCATCGCGCCGCTGATTGACCATGTCCAAAGCCTCGGCATGTCTTTTGGGCTCTGGTTCGAACCGGAAATGGTCAATTCCCAAAGCGCGCTCTACCGCGCGCACCCGGACTGGATGCTGGGGCCGGAAAACCAGGTGCTGGGGCGCCAGCAGATGGTGCTGGACATGGCGCTGGAGCCGGTGCGCGCGTATCTCTATGAAGCCATCGCAGCGCTGCTGCGCGCACATGCCATCGACTATATCAAATGGGACCACAACCGCGTGCTGCCGCAGCCCGATGCCCGGCAGACCGACGGCACCTACGCGCTGATCGACCGGTTGCGCGCAGATTTCCCAGAAGTGGAGATCGAAAGCTGCGCCTCGGGCGGCGGACGTATCGACTTTGGTATGCTGGCCCGCACCCAACGTGTCTGGCTCTCCGATAGCAATGACGCGCTGGAACGGCTGCGCATTCAGCACGACGCCGCGCTTTTTCTGCCGACCGCCGCGACAGGTAGCCACGTGGGCCCGCGCCGCTGTCACACCTCTGGCCGCACGCTCGACATCGGCTTTCGCGCCTGGGTTGCAGCCCAGCGGCACATGGGGTTCGAGATGGACCCGCGCGAACTGAACGCACAAGAGGCAGAGGTTCTGCGCGATGTCACTGCCTGGTGGAAGGACAACCGCGATTGGATGATGCAAGGAGATATCGCCCGGCTGGACGCCGCCGATCCAGCGGTTATCGCAGAACAACAGATCGCGCGGGACGGCGGGTGCTTTGTCGTGTTTGCGGGCAAGGCGCAGACCTCCCCGCAGATCGCCCCGCGCCCGTTGAGGCTCACACGGCTTGACCCGGACGCCCGCTACCGCCTGTCGCTGCGCAACCGCGATGCTGTCCCAGGTCTTTCACGCGGTCCGGTGGCGCTCAAGGACGGGTCTGTCACGCTGAGCGGCGCTGCACTGATGGGGCGCGGCCTGACCCTGCCTTGGAGCTTTCCCGAAACGATGTGGGTCATAGAAGGATCGCGCCTGTGACGCCCGCGCCAAATGCCTTGAAAGGCATTTTCCAAATGTCTTCAAAGACATTTGCCAAGAGCTTTTCAAAGCTCTTGCCTCGCTCAGATCAACAGAGGGCGCTATGACACAAACCGCTACCTTTCATGACCTTGCGGGCAAATCCGTCTACATCACCGGCGGCGGTTCCGGCATCGGCGCGGCCCTTACCGAAGGGTTTCTGGCCCAGGGCGCACGCGTGGCCTTCATCGGTCGTTCTGATGCCAGCGCTTTTGTGCAGGAGTGCGGCGCGAAATACGCCACCACGCCGCTGTTCTTACAAGGTGACATCACCGACACGTCTCATTTGCAAGCCACAATGGACGAAGCGGCGCAAGCACATGGGTCACTCGACGTGCTGGTCTCCAACGCGGCCAATGATCTGCGTCACGACTGGCGCAGCCTCACGCCCGAGGACTGGGACCGCTTGCAAGGGGTCAACCTCAAGGCCTACTTCTTTGCGCTTCAAGCCGCGGCCAGGCAGATGGAGCCGAAAGGCAAAGGCGCGATCATCAACTTTTCCTCCATCAGCTACCTGATGGGCAACACCGGTTATCCGGCCTACACCGCAGCCAACGGCGCGATCACTTCGCTCTCGCGGTCCATGGCGCGCGAGCTGGGGCCCTTGGGCATCCGCGTGAACGCGCTGGCACCCGGCTGGGTGCTCACCGAAAAGCAACTGGCGCAATGGGCCACGCCCGAGGGGCTGGAGGCGCATCTGGAGCGGCAATGCCTCAAAACCCACCTCACCCCGCAGGATATCGTGGATGCCACGCTCTTTCTGGCCTCTGACGCCAGCCGCATGATGACCGGCCAATGCCTGGTCGTGGACGGCGGCGTGGTGGGCACGGGCTGAGCGTGGCGCTGACTGGAACCCCTGACTGGATTGCCCTGGATTGGGGGACGACCAACTTGCGCGGTTGGGCGATGCAGGGCAGCGCCTTGCTGGCGGAGGCCTCGTCCAAGGCGGGCATGAGCTCATTAGATTTCAATGGTTTCGCACCTGCACTTGAAGCCTTGCTTGAGCCTTGGAATGTCCCAACGGACACCCCGATCCTGGCCTGCGGCATGGTCGGCTCGCGCCAGGGCTGGCAGGAAGCCCCCTACCGCGCGGTGCCCTGCACCCCGCTGGGAGAAGGCCGCTTCGCCCAGCCGCCAGGGTCGCGGCCCGTGCGGATCATCGCAGGCCTCAAACAGGCCGCGCCGCCCGATGTGATGCGCGGCGAGGAAACCCAGATCGCGGGCTTTGTCGCGCGCAACCCGGGCTGGGACGGCGTGCTTTGCCTGCCCGGCACCCACACCAAATGGGCCGAGATCAGCGCAGGCGAGGTCGTCAGCTTCCAGACCTTCATGTCGGGCGAGCTTTATGCGTTGCTCTCAACCCAGTCCGTGCTCCGCCACTCGCTCACCGGGCCAACCGAGGACGCGGAAGACAGCGCGGCCTTCGAGGCCGCCGTGGCCGACGCCATCGCGCGCCCTGAACGTCTGGCCGCCAGGCTCTTTTCCCTGCGCGCGTCGGATCTCTTGGAACACACCGCGCCGGGCGTCGCGCGCGCGCGGCTCTCCGGGCTGCTGCTTGGGGCAGAGCTTGCCGCCGCGCGACCCTACTGGCTGGGCCGGCAGATCGCGCTCATCGGCGCGCCGGAGCCTTCCCGGCTCTATGCCGCCGCGCTCAAGGCCCAGGGCGTGCCCGCGATGATCACGGATGCGTCCGCCATGACGCGCGCGGGTCTCACCGCCGCCTGGCGGCTTTTGAAAGGCAGCTCATGACCCTCCCGCTTATCGCCATCCTGCGCGGCCTCACGCCTGCCGAAGCACCCGCCATCGGCGCCGCGCTGATTGAGGCAGGTTTCACCACGATCGAAGTGCCGCTCAATTCCCCCGACGCGTTGGACAGCATCCGCATCCTGTCCGAACGCTTCGGCGCGCAAGCGCAGATCGGGGCGGGCACCGTGCTCAGCGAAGCAGAGGTGTCGCAGGTGGCGGCGGTAGGCGGCACTCTGATCGTCTCGCCCAATTGCGATCCCGCAGTCATCGCCCGCACCAAGGCGCTGGGCCTGCAAAGCTGGCCCGGCATCTTCACCCCGTCCGAGGCCTTCGCCGCGCTGCAAGCGGGTGCGGACGGGCTGAAACTCTTTCCCGGCAACATGGCCGGTCCCGCAGGCCTGTCCGCCCTGCGCGCCGTGTTGCCCCCAGGCACTCGGGTCTATGCCGTGGGCGGCGCGGGGCCGGAGAATTTCGCCCAGTGGATTGCCGCAAGCGCGGAGGGCTTTGGCATCGGTTCCGCACTCTACAAGCCGGGCTTCTCCGCGCAAGAGGTTGGTGAGCGGGCCACAAAGATCATTGCAGCCTACAAGGAGGCCTGCCCATGAAACTGCACGACAGCCGCGCCTGCGCGCTCGGCGAAGGGTCGCTTTGGCATCCTGAACGCCAAACGCTCTACTGGTTCGACATTCTGGGCAAAAAGATGCTGGGCCAGTCCGAGACGGGGCCGCAGGAATGGCAATTTGACGAACATGTCTCCGCTGCGGGCTGGATTGATGCGGAGCGCGTTTTGGTGGCGTCCGAGACGGGGCTTTGGGAGTTCAATCTGGCGACCGGCGCGCGCGCGCGTGTGGCGGAGCTGGAGGCCCAAAACCCCGTCACCCGGTCCAACGACGGGCGCGCGGACCCTTGGGGCGGCTTTTGGATTGGCACCATGGGCAAGAATGCTGAGGCGGGGGCGGGTGCGATCTATCGCTACTACCGGGGTGCGTTGCAGCAGCTGTATGCAAAGGCGCATATCCCCAACGCGATCTGCTTTGCCCCAGACCGAAGCTGCGCCTATTTCACAGGACTTGAGGACGGGCTGGTCATGCGCCAACCGCTGGAACCTGCCGATGGCTGGCCCGCGGGCGCGCCAGAAATATTTCTCGATCTGCGCGGTGCGGCAGGCGAGCCTGACGGGGCCGTCACCGATGCCTCTGGCACCTTCTGGATCGCGCGGTGGGGCGGTGCTTGCGTGTCCGCCTTTGCACCCGATGGCACGCATCTGCGCGACATCGCCCTGCCCGCCGCGCAGATCACCTGCCCAGCCTTCGGCGGGCCAGCGCTTCGGGATCTCTACGTCACCTCCGCAACCGACGGCCTCGCGCAGCCCTCGGGCTTCGAACATGACGGGCGGACGTTTCTGCTGGAAGGTTTGGCGCAGGGCCTGCCGGAACCCCGGGTCATCCTGTGACGGCGCGGGCGGTCAAACCGGCCCTCGGGGTCTGCTACTACCCCGAACACTGGCCTGAGGAGATGTGGGCCAAGGACGCCGCAGCGATGGTCGCTGCTGGCATTCGCTGGGTGCGGATCGGGGAGTTTGCCTGGTCACGGATCGAACCCGCGCCGGGCCGTTTTGACTGGGACTGGCTGGATGCCGCGATAGAAACACTGGGCGCGGCGGGTCTCAGAATCGTGCTTGGCACGCCCTCGGCCACGCCGCCACGCTGGATGCTGGATCGCTTTCCCGACATGCTGGCGCGCGAAGCGGGCGGCAACTTGCGCGGTTTTGGATCGCGCAGGCACTATTGCCACAGCCACGCGGGCTACCGCGATGCGGCTGCTGCGATGGCTGGGATGCTGGGCGAACGGTACGGCCCCAACCCACACATCGCCGCTTGGCAGATCGACAATGAATACGGCTGTCATGACACCGTTTTGAGTTACTCAGACGCGGCCCGGCACGCGTTTCGCGACTGGCTGGCCCAGCGCTATCAAAGCACGGACGCGCTCAACCTGGCATGGGGCAACGTGTTTTGGTCGATGGAGTACCACAGCTTTGAGGACATCGACCTGCCGCAGCTCACCGTCACCCAGTCCAACCCGAGCCATGACCTGGCTTTCCGGCGCTTTGCCTCTGACCAGGTGGTGGCTTGGAACGCCGTGCAGGCCGCGGCACTTCGCCCCCATACGACCGCGCCGCTCATCCACAACTACATGGGCCGCGAGCTGAATTTCGATCACTACGCGGTGGCCGCCGATCTCGATATCGCAAGCTGGGACAGCTATCCCATCGGCTTTCTGTCAGACCGGATCGAGGCCACGCCCGCGCACAAGGCGCGTTTTCTGCGCCAGGGCGACCCGGACTGCCAGGCGTTTCACCACGACCTCTACCGCGCCATGAATGGCGGGCGCTGGTGGGTGATGGAACAACAGCCCGGCCCGGTTAACTGGGCGCCCTACAATCCCGCCCCCCTGCCCGGCATGGTGCGGCTCTGGACCTGGGAGGCCTTTGCCCACGGCGCCGAAGTGGTCAGCTATTTTCGCTGGCGTCAGGCACCCTTTGCACAGGAACAAATGCACGCAGGCCTGATGCGGCCCGACAATGCGCCCGCGCCCGGGCTGGCAGAGGCCGCGCAGGTGGCGGAGGAATTGGGCGCGTTGGGTGAGATGACGCCCGCGCGGGCGCGCGTGGGGCTGGTGGTGGACTATGCCTCGCACATGGCCTGGGAAGTGCTGCCGCAGGGCGCGGATTTCGACTACTTCAGGCTGGTGTTCAGTTGCTATCGCGCACTCAGGCGCGCCGGGTTTTCCATTGATATCCTGCCGCCTGATGCACAAGACCTGAGCGGCTATGCGCTGGCTTTCGCGCCCGGTTTAGCAACGCTCAGCCCAGCTCTGATGGAGGCATTGCAGCAGACAAAGACGCTCAGCATCTTCGGCCCGCGCTGCAATCTGATCACGGATGAGCTGACGATCCCTGCGCCCATGGGGCCCGCGATCCCGGGGCTCGACTGCACGGTCGCCCGGGTGGAAAGCCTGCCGCCCGAGGCGACACGCCCCGCTGAGGGCGGCGGAAATGTGCAGCACTGGTGCGAAGACCTTGAAGGCACCGCGCAACCCTTTCTGCGCACCACGGACGGCACGCCCCTGGCCATGCGCGCGGGCGAACGGGCCTATCTGGGCGGCTGGCCTGATGATGTGCTCTGGGACCGGATCGTGGCGATGCTCGCGCAGGAAAAAGGCCTCAAGTTGCAAAACCTGCCCGATGGCCTGCGGCTGCGCGAGACGGGAACGCATCTTTTTATTTTCAACTACGGGCCGGAGCCGGTCACTTGGCAGGACACCGACATCCCAGCAGCAGGCGTGCACTGGCAGCCGCTCTGAGCAGTCGGTTTTACTGCAAGCGTTAGGATTACCTGCGGTGCCGCGAAAGCTCTTCCAGCAAATCCAACAGCGTCTCCAGCCGCGCGGTCCCAAACCGCGCCTCCAACGCCGCTGCGATCTCGGCACTTTCCGCCGCCCGGTCCTCCAGCACGTGCCGCCCTGCCCGCGTCAAACGCACGATGGACTTGCGCCGGTCGCTGCTGTCCTCGGTCCGCGCGATCAGCCCTTCCGTCTCCATCGCGCGCAGCATCCGGGTGAGCGAGGGCAGCAACAGACAGGCCTCCCGCGCCAGCGCCGTCTGCTCCATCGGCCCGGCCTCATCCAGCACGCGAATGACGCGCCACTTCTGTTCTGAGATCCCGCTTTTGGCCAGCATCTCCCGCACCGGGGCCATCACCGCCTCGCGGGCGCGCAACAGCGCGATAGGCAAAGACCGATCCGTGCGGCGCAGGGTCATGTGATGTCCTCTTGACAGGCGCGGGCCAATTACTTAACAAAGCAAGCATATCCGGGGAGACACATGCCGCACTTTCATATCGACTATTCGGCAAATCTTGAAGCGCGCCTTGATATCGCGGCGTTCTGCGAGGTCCTGCGCGAGGCGGCGATTGAAACCGGGCTCTTTCCGCTGGCAGGCATCCGCATCCGCGCGCTGCGGGCCGATCACTGCGTGATGGCGGACGGCAACCCAGATCACGCCTATCTCGACCTGTCCATCCGGCTGCGCGCGGGCCGGGAGGTGGCAGCCAAAAAGGCGGCGACCGATCACATCTTCCGCGCGGCAGAACGGTTTTGCTCGGATGTCCTCGCCAACTCATCCTTCATGCTGTCCATGGAGATGCGCGACATCGACGCCGATCTCGCGCCCAAAACCAGCTCGATCCGCCGCTACGTCACGGAGGCCCCTGCTTCATGACCGTTTTTGAAACCCGCAAGGCCCGGTTGGCCGAACTGCTGGCGGAACGTAAAGGCCCCATAGAAAATCTGATCGACGGCAGGTCCCAGCCCGCGCTCTCGGGTGAGACCTTTGCCACCACCTCCCCGGTGGACGACAGCCACATTGCCGATGTCGCGCGTTCGGGTGCGGCGGATATCGACGCCGCCGCGCGGGCCGCAAAGGCCGCTTTCCCGGCCTGGGCCGCCATGACCGGCGCCGCGCGCAAGGCGCTTTTGCACAAGGTCGCGGACGCCATTGAGGCACGCGCCGAAGATATCGCGCTAGCGGAATGCTGGGACACCGGACAGGCCTATAAATTCATGTCCAAGGCCGCCCTGCGCGGGGCGGAAAACTTCCGCTTTTTCGCTGACATGGCCCCCGCCGCCCGCGATGGCCAGGCGCTGCCTTCGCCCGCGCATATGAATGTCACCTCCCGCGTGCCCATGGGTCCGGTGGGCGTGATCACGCCTTGGAACACCCCGTTCATGCTCTCCACTTGGAAAATCGCGCCCGCGCTCGCGGCGGGCTGCACCGTGGTCCACAAGCCGGCGGAATTCTCCCCCCTCACCGCGCGCCTCCTGGCCGAGATTTGCCATGAGGCGGGCCTGCCCCAGGGCGTCCTGAACCTGGTGAACGGCTTTGGTGAAGACGCGGGCCGCGCGCTGACCGAACACCCGGATATCCGCGCCATCGCCTTTGTGGGCGAAAGCAAAACCGGCTCCGCGATCATGAAACAGGGGGCCGACACGCTCAAACGCGTGCATTTCGAACTGGGCGGCAAGAACCCTGTCGTGGTCTTTGAGGACGCCGACCTTGAGCGCGCGCTCGATGCGGCGGTCTTCATGATCTATTCGCTCAATGGGGAGCGCTGCACGTCTTCCTCGCGCCTTCTGATCCAAAAGAGCATCGCCGCTGACTTTCAGGAGAGGCTCATCGCGCGCGTGGAAGGCATCAATGTCGGCCACCCGCTCGATCCGGCGACCGAAGTGGGCCCGCTCATCCACAAGACGCACCTCGACAAAGTCACCAGCTACTTCGACGTGGCGCGTGACGAAGGCGCGACCATCGCAGTAGGCGGCAGCGCTGGCGAGGGCGCGGGTTGCTTTGTGCAGCCCACGCTTTTCACGAATGCCACGCCCGCGATGCGCATCGCACAAGAAGAGATCTTTGGCCCCGTCCTGACCGTGATCCCCTTTGAAGACGAGGCCGAAGCGCTCGCCATCGCCAATGACGTGGTCTACGGGCTCGCGGGCTATCTTTGGACATCCGACCTCACCCGCGCGCTGCGCTTTTCAAACGCGATGGAGGCGGGCATGATCTGGGTCAATTCCGAAAACGTGCGCCACCTGCCGACACCGTTCGGGGGCGTCAAGGCAAGCGGCATCGGCCGCGACGGCGGGCATTGGAGCTTTGATTTCTACATGGAAACCAAGAACATCGCCTTCGCCACCGGCACCCACAAGATCACCCAGCTGGGGATGGGCTGATGGCGATCCCGGCCCATAATCTCACCCCGCCCTTCAACATCGTGCGTCTCAGCCACCTTGAGCTGCGCGTCACCGATCTGGCCTGGGCGCGCGCGTTCTACGCGGACACGCTGGGCCTGCAAGTCACCCATGAGGACGCAAGCGCGATCTACTTGCGCGCGATGGAAGAACGCGGCCACCACTGTCTGATTCTCACGCAGGCTGATACCCCATCCGTCGGAACACTCGGCTTTAAAGTCTGGTCCGAGGATGACCTCGACCGGGCGCAGGCTTTCTTCAGATCCCGCGATCTGCCGACCACATGGACCGAACGCCCCTTCATGGGCCGCGTCCTTCAGGTCCGCGACCCCTGGGGCGTGCCGCTGGAATTCTACGCGCAGATGGACCGCTTGCCGTCGATCATGCAACGCTATGACCTCTACCGCGGGGTCAAGCCGCTGCGCATCGATCACTTCAACCTCTTCTCGCCGGACGTGGATGGCGCAGTACGCTTCTACTCGGACCTGGGCTTTCGCGTGACCGAGTACACCGCGGACGAAGAAACAGGCCGCACTTGGGCGGCCTGGATGCACCGCAAGGGCGGCGTGCACGACGTGGCCTTCACCAACGGCACCGGCCCCCGCCTGCACCACATGGCCTTCTGGGTGCCCACACCGCTCAACATCATCGACCTGCTGGATTTGATGAGCACCACCGGATACGTCTCTCAAATCGAACGCGGGCCCGGACGGCACGGCATCTCCAACGCCTTCTTCCTCTACATCCGCGACCGCGATGGCCACCGGACGGAGATCTACTGCTCCGACTACCAGACCATCGACCCCGATCACGAACCAATCAAATGGGACCTTAAAGACCCCCAGCGCCAAACCCTTTGGGGCGCCCCTGCCCCGCGCAGCTGGTTCGAGGAAGGCTCTCTTTTCGACGCGACCCCCACAAAGGAAAGCGCCCTCAAAGCCCAGCCCATCGTCGCCCCCTGAATTGCCATGCCCCCCTTTTTTTGGCCATAAATATCCCGGAGAGGGTCCGGGAGAGGCAGAGCCTCTCCCGGCCGGGGGGGCCGCCCCACCCGGGCCAAAAATCAAGGACAACCAAACAAAAGGGCACACAAGACAAACAGGGGGCGCCAATAAACCCCCACG